>DATKBR010000081.1:0-56332 GCA_035513775.1 Candidatus Limnocylindria bacterium | reverse complement strand
AGCGCCTGGGCAGAGTCCGCGAATCCGAACACGAACGCCGCGGCGAACGCCCCAACCGGGTGCCAGGCGCCGAAGATCATCGCGGCGAGCGCGATGAAGCCCTTGCCGGCGGTCATCTGGATCTGGAAGCTGCCCGCTGTCGCGAGGGACAGGTACGAGCCGGCCAATCCCGTGATCAGCCCTGCCATGAGCAACGCCCGATAGCGGATCTTCAGCACGTCGATGCCGACCGTTCCGGCCGCGGCGGGCTTCTCGCCGGAGGCACGAAGCCGGAGGCCCCACCTGGTCCGGTAGATCATGTACGTCAGGATGATCACCATGACGATGCCCACGTAGACGTACGGGCGGAGCGAGAACAGCATCGGCCCCAGCACCGGGATCTCCGCCAGGAAGGGCAGGTGCCAAGCGGCGACGGACGGCGGACTGTTCAGCTCGGTGTTGGTGGCGAGGACACGCAGGAACAGGAAGTTGGTGATGCCCACGGCGCCGATGTTGATCACGGTGCCGGCGATGATCTGGTCCACCTTGTGGCGGATCCCGAGCCAGGCGAGCAGGAGGCCGAGTGCGCCGCTCGCCGTCATCGCCGCAGCGATCCCGATCAGAGTGCTGAGGAGCACGTTGGCGGTGGCGACAAGGGCGACGCTGCTGGCTATGGCCGCGACGGCCGCTCCGACGAGCATCTTGCCCTCGAGCGCGATGTTCAGCATGCCGCTGCGCTCGGACAGGATGCCGGCCAGGGCGCCCATCGAGATTGGGACGGCCAGCTCGAGGCTGCCGCCGAGGACGCCGGTGAGGTTGGCGGATGTCCCATCCAGCAGTGCCGCGAGGATGACGGCGACGTAGGGCACCACGAGCAGGAGCAACCACGGGCGCCAGCGGAACGCCGCGCCCTTCACGAGCTGCAGGAAGCCGACGAGGCCCGAAACCAGGCCGGCGACGATCCACAGGACGCCCACCGTGGTTCCCAGGCTCGCGCTTTCCCCACCCTGGCGATCGATCCAGAACGAGAATACCGCCGAGGTCTCGAAGCTGGTCGAGGCCAGGCCGAACGCGACAAGGGCCAGCGCGACGAACGTGGCGCCGCGGATCCGGGCGTTGCGCAGATCGCGGCGCGCGGCGAGGCCCGCGGGGTGCTGCGCCTCCGGCGGCCCGTCCGTCGCCGTGCCTTCGCTCCCTGGCGCTGGGGTCGCGGTCACACCGGTTCCGCCGGAGCGGTGGGCGTGATCGAGGCAACCTCTGGCGCCGGTCCGGCGACCTTCACCCGCCAGATCGACCGGATCAGGCCGGGGGCAGCCACGAACATGATGACCATGGCCATGATGAAGAACAGGAGGTCGAACGGGATGCCCGACTCGATCCCCATCACCTTGCCGCCGGTCGTGAGGGCGCCGAAGAGCAGGGCGGCCATGACGACGCCGCTCGGGCGGAGACCCGCGAGCAGGGCCAGCGCGATCGCGTTGAAGCCGATGCCCCCGGAGAGGTCGTTCGAGAGCTGGCCGACGGTGCCGATGACCATGAACCCACCGCCCATCCCGGCGAGGCCGCCGGAGAGGGCCATGCCCAGCATCATCGATCCGCCGGCGCTCATGCCGGCGTAGCGAGCGGCGGTCAAGTTGAAGCCGGCCGCCCGAAGCTCGAAGCCCTTCGTCGTCCGGAACAGCAGCCAGGACGCGACCCCGGCCATCAGCAGCGCGGCGACGAAGCCGTAGTCGAGCCGGATCGCCGGCAGCGTGATGATCGACGGGACGTCGACCCACGACGTCATGACCTTCGAGATGGGTTGCCCGCCGGCTCCCGGGTTCCGGAGGAACTCGCCGCGCAGGGCGAACAGCACCACCTGGGCGGCGATGTAGTTGAGCATGATCGTGGTGATGACCTCGTGCGCGCCGGTCCGCGCCTTGAGGAACCCCGGGATGAACCCCCAGAACGCACCGCTCAGCGCTCCGGCGACGATCGACAGGACGAGGATCACGAGCATGGGCACGCCGGAGTTCTGGAACGCGATCGCGACGGTGGTCGCGCCGAGCGCCCCAACGATCAACTGGCCGTCGCCGCCGATGTTGAACATGCCGGTCCGGAACGAGATCGCGACGGCAAGCCCGACGAAGATCAACGGCGTGGCGGCGACCAGCGTCTCCGTCAGCGGCCGGATGGCAGTGGCGATCTCCCGCTCCGTGCCGCCCTGGAGGGCGGTCAGGATCCGGGCCGGATCACCGAATGCGCCGGCGATCATCGCGCCGTAGCCGCTCAGGACACCGCCGACCGCCCCGCCGATCCCCGCGAGCGGGTCCGTGCCGATCTTGGACAGGTTCTCGAAGTCGGTGAGGATGATCACGATGCCGCCGCACAGCAGCGCGGTGATCACCGCGAGCGTTGGGATGAGCGCACGCCGCACGAGCGACTTGAGGGTCTTCATGCCGCCGCACCATCGCCGAAGACCGCCCCGCCCATCAACAGGCCGAGGTTCTCGTAGGTCGCATCGTCGTCCGTGAGCGTCCCGACGATCCGCCCGTCGAACATGACCGCGATCCGGTCGCCGACGGCGAGGACCTCGTCGAGCTCAGTGCTGATGATCAGGATCGCCGCTCCCGCGTCTCGCTGCTCGACGATCCGGCGGTGGATGTACTCGATCGACCCGACGTCGAGCCCGCGCGTCGGCTGGGCGGCGATTACCAGCTGAACGGGACCCGAGAACTCCCGCGCGACCACGACCTTCTGCTGATTGCCGCCCGACAGGGCGATCGCGAGGGTGTTGATCGAGGGGGTCCGGATGTCGAAGTCCTTGACGCCCTGCGCCGCGCGCTCGTTGATCTTCTTCAGGTCGAGCATGCCGCGGCTGCTGTACGGCTCGCGGTGGTAGGTGTTCAGGATGTAGTTCTCGGCGACGGTCATGAAGTTGATCAGCCCGTCGCGGCCGCGGTCCTCCGGGATGTGGGCCACGCCCATATCCGAGACCTGTCGCGGGGTGGCCCTGTCCAGGGTCTGCCCGCCGATCGAGATGACCCCGGAGTCCGTCGGCCGCAGGCCGGTTATCGACTCGACGAGCTCGGTCTGGCCGTTGCCCTGGACCCCGGCGATCGCGACGATCTCACCGGCCCGCACCTCGAGATCCAGGCCTTTGACGGCCATCTCGAGCCGGTCATCCCGCACGAACAGGTCCTTGATCGAAAGGACCACCTCGCCCGGCTTGGCTGGGCCCTTGGGCACGATCAGCTCGACGTCGCGCCCAACCATCAGGTTCGCAAGTTCCTGGCGGGTCGTCGTCTTCGGGTCCGCGCTGCCCGCCACGCGGCCGCGTCGCAGGACCACGATCTTGTCGGCGACCTTGATGACCTCGTTGAGCTTGTGGGTGATGAAGATGATCGTCGTGCCCGTCGCCGCCAGCGAGCGGATGATCCCGAACAGCTCCTCCGTCTCGCTCGGCGTCAGGACCGCGCTCGGCTCGTCCAGGACGAGGATGTCGCTCTTGCGGTAGAGGGCCTTGAGGATCTCGACGCGCTGGCGAACGCCGACCGGGAGGCTCTCTATCTTCGCGTCCGGGTTGACGTTGAGCTTGTACTGCTCGGAGAGCTCGACGATGCGCTTCCGCGCGGCGCCCCGGTCGAACGTGCCGAGCGGACCGCTGACCGTTTCGGCGCCGAGGGCCACCGCCTCGACCACGTCGAAGACGGGGACGAGCATGAAGTGCTGGTGGACCATTCCGATGCCGGCGTCGATCGCGGCGGCGGGATCGCGGAACGTCTTCAGCTCGCCGTCGATGAGGATCTCACCCGAATCCGCCTTGTACAGGCCGGACAGGATGTTCATGAGGGTTGTCTTGCCCGCGCCGTTCTCGCCGAGCATGCCCAGGACCTCGCCCTTGTCCGCCGAGATCGAGATCTTGTCGTTGGCAAGGACGCCGGGGAACCGTTTCGAGATATCGCGGAGCTCGAGCCGCATGCGATCTGGGCCTCGAATGCAGGTGGCTTCGGTGGGCAGGAGACCGCCCCCGGTCCGCGGTGCGGGCCGGGGGCGGTCGATATTTACGTGGTCGGCAATTCCAGGAGTACGACTAGCAGGGGTTCGCGAGGTATTCGCAGACGCTCACCTGGCCGTCGACGAGGGCGAGGCGAAGAGCCTCGATGCCCGCCTTGATCTCAGCCGAGATCTGGCTGTCGTAGTCGTGGAACGGCGACAGGATGACGCCGTTGTTGCGGAGCGTGCCCGAGTAGTCCCGGCCGCCGAGGTAGCCCTCGCTGACCTGGTTGAAGTAGTCGAGCACGGACACGTCGATGGCCTTCTGCGCCGAAGTGAGCAACGCAGCGTTGGTCGGGGGGCCGAGGCTGATGTACTGGTCGGTGTCGACGCCGATGGCCCAGAGGCCGGCCTCGTGCATCGCCTTGATCGAGCCGTTGCCCGTCGCGCCCGCGACCGGATGGACGACGTCCACGCCCTGGTCGATGAAGGTCTGGGCGAGCTGCTCGCCCTTGGCCGGATCGTTCCACGGGTTGTCGCCGCCGACGAAGGTGCCGGTGCCGGCGCCGTCCCAACCGAGGAGCGTGACAGTGGTGCCGTTCTCCTCGTTGTAGTAGGTGATGCCGGCGTACATGCCGTCCATGAACCGGGTCACGCCGGGGAACTGCTGTCCGCCGTACGTGCCGATCTTGCCGGTCTGGCTCCACCCGGCCGCCAGGTACCCAGCGAGCATCGCCGCCTGGTCGATCTGGTAGTCGAGTCCGGTGAAGTTCGCCGGGATCGGGGGGTCAGGCGCGGCGCAGTCGAAATTGGCGCCGCCCCAGCACGTGTCAACCTGGGCGAACGCTATATCCGGGTACAGCGCCGTCGCGGCGGCGGTTGCCTCACCCTGCAGGAAGCCGATGGTCACGATCGCGTCGCAATCCTGGTCCACCAGCCGGGTGATGTTCGCCGCGTAGTCCGTGGCGCCGGTCGCCTCGCTGAAGGCCGTCTCGTAGCCAGCCGCTGCGGCGTCGTCGAGGCCCTTCTTGGCAAGGTCGTTGAAGTTCTTGTCACCGAGACCGCCGGTGTCGAAGGCCACGCAGGCCTTGATGTCCTTGGCCGCAGCGCTCGGTGCCATGCTTTCGGGGGCCTGGGTCCCCGGCGCGCCGGTCGCCGGCGCGACCGTCGGCGCCTGGGATGCCGCCGGGCCGCAGGCCGCGATGATGATGGCCGCCGAGGCGCCGAGCCCAAGCAGCCGCTTGGAGATCGCCAACTGTTGCTCCTCCTCCATGAATCTCCGGCACTCCACGGAGTCGCCGGTAGTGCGGGGCAGGATACGCTAGCGAGGTGTCCGGCGTCGACGGTCTGCGCATTCTCGAATCGGATTCCGATGCACGTCGGCGCGAGCGGAACGATTGGACGGCCGAGCTGCTCGACCTCGAGGCAGGTCGAATCGGCTACCCGGTCCTCGACCGCGAGGCGATCCGAATCCTCCTGGCTGCCCGGCCGCGCGTCGCGATCATCGGGGCGTCCCCGAACCCGACCCGGCCCTCCCACGGCGTCCTGGTGGATCTCGTGGGCCTCGGTTTCGACGTCGTGCCGGTGAACCCGACCGCAGACGAGGTCGCCGGGCTGCGCTGCTACCCGTCCCTGCCAGAGGCGGTCGCGGCGACCGGGCCGGTCGACATCGTCGACGTCTTTCGGCTGCCGCCCGCTTGTCCTTCACACGCGCGCGAGGCCGTCGAGGTCAAGGCGCGCTGCCTCTGGCTCCAGCTCGGCATCGCCAGTCGCGAGGCGGGGCAGATCGCACACGACGCTGGTCTCAGCGTCGTGATGAATCGGTGCCTGGCGGTCGAGGCCATGCGCCCGTGATCCAGACGAGGGCCGCGCGGGCCCCAATGCCTTTCCCCGCCGACTCCGGGTTCGCCGGCCGGGTGGCCGGGCTGTCCGAGCGGGTCGGGCCGGCGGTCGAGGCAGACGTGGCCGCGCTCGTCGAAGGGCGGCCCGCCGAGCCGCTCGGCGGGAGCACGGTTCCGGCTGCGGTCGCCGCGGAGCTCATCGCCCGGCACGAACTTGCCTCGGTGGTGGAGCTGGCGCTGCTCGCGCTCCCCGTCGCCGGCGCAATGGCCCGACCCTCGATCTCCGGGTATCGGGTCGCTGCCGTCGGCATCGAGGCCCCATCGGGGGACCTGGTCCTCGGCGCGAACCTCGAGTTTCCCGGCGCGGAGCTGACGAGCACCATCCACGCCGAGGGCTTCGTCGCCCTGCGCGCTCGCCGGCGCAGCCGGGCCCTCGCGACGCTCGTTGTCCGCGAGGCCCGGCCCTGCGCTTTCTGTCGCCAGACCCTCGCTGAGTCCGCCGCTGCGGACGGGCTGGCGATCGTCGACGCCCTTGGCCACGCCCTCGCGCTCGACAACCTGTACCCGGCGCCGTTCCAGCCACGCGCACTCGGCGTCACGGGTGACACACCCGGGCGGGTCGCCTGGCCGGAGCTGGCGTTCGTCGCGACCGTACCCCGGGCGGCCATCGCGACTACGCTCGTCGAGGCCGGGTCCCGAGCCCATGCCCCCTACTCCGGGACACCAAGCGCCGTGGTGCTGCGCACGGCCGACGGCCGCATCGCCGCGGCCGGGTGCGTCGAGAGCGTCGCATTCAACCCGTCGATCACGGCGCTCCAGGCCGCGCTGGTAGAGCTCGCGGCGGCACGGATCGAGCCCTCGGACATCGAGGAGGCGTGGCTCGGCTGCGTGAACGGTGGCGTCGTCGATCCCGAGCCCGGCTTCCGCGCGCTCCTGCATGCCGTCGCACCCGTCGCCGGCGTTCACGTCGCCCGCTGGGCGATCGCGCGCTAGGCCCGGAGGCGCGCATGGTCGATCGATCGGACTGGTGGACTTCGCTGCCCGAGGGCGCCGTCGCGAATCTCGCCGAGGTGTGGATCCCGGTAGGTCTGCCCGGCTTCGCGGGTGACGCGAAGGCCCAGCGCCAGACCGTGCTCGATGGGCGATTCGGCGCGGATGGGTGGCGTCTCGGCCACGTCGTGCGCGGCCGGGTCGTGGGCCAGGCCGAGGCGATCCTCGAGTACGAGGCTGCCTATCGCGCCTTCCTCCGCGCTAACCGGCCGCTCGTCTCCTTCCTGGCGGAGCACTGCGGCAACGTGTATGACAACGCCGTCGAGAACGTCTTCGACGACGCCTACGACCAGCCGCATCGAACGTCGAACCACTACCAGGACATCTCCGTCCGGCGCGTGATCGCCGAGCTCATCGACGACGCCGCCTGGCCCGAGGTCACGGCGACGGAGCCCGGTGACGCCGACCTGCTCGACTTCGGCACGGGCCGGCGCGAGCGCGTCCCACGCGCCGCCGGCTTCCGCGGTGACGGCCTGCTCCAGATCCGCGAGCCGGACTCGCCGGGGTTCGTCCTGAGCCCCGCCGTCGTGCCCGTTCACGACCCCGCGCTGATCACGACGCTCCCCACCCGGCTCGAGTGGTACCACGGCGAGGGCTGCGGCCACCTCTCCGTCGAGGCGTTCTGGCAGATGAGCAAGGTCGTCGAGGTCCGCTACGACCGATTCCTCGCGGCCGGCACGGACCGTTCGAACCCCCTTGCCGGCACGTGACCACAGACGCGTGACCACAGACGCGTGACCGCCGACGCATGACGTCCGACACGCTCCTGCTCGGCACGATCAGCCTGGACCAGTACCTCGCGAGCGGCGAGGCCCTGCCCGGTGGCGGCGTCCTCAACATGGCCTGGCACTGGCGCCGGCTTGGCCGTCCGTTCGAGGTGCTCACGCGGGTTGGGGCGGAGGACGGCGCGCCCGTCGAGGCATTTCTGGCGCGCCACGAGATAGAGACCGTCTCTGTGGACGAGCTGGCGGCACCAGGCCGGTCATCGACGATCGATATCGAGATCGAGGCGGATCGCCAGCCGTACATGGACAACTTCGTCCCCGGTGTGTGGGCGGACTACCGGCTCACGGCACGGGAGCGAGATTCGCTGCGGACTGTGAAGCGGCTGCACGCCGTCCTCGTCGAAGGCGCCATCGCCGAGGTCGCGCGCCTTGCGGACGCGGGCGACCTGGCCCGAATTGACGTCTCAGCCGACTTCCTCGGCTTCCGCCACTACACCGTCGAGCGCCTTGCCGAGACCTTGCGCCACGTAGACCTGGGCTTCATCGGCTGGCCGGGACCGGAGGAAGATCCGACCGTCGCGGGGATGCGCTCCGTCGCGTTCGACCTCGGTCGCGTGCTCGTCGTGACCATGGGTGCCCGGTCCGTCCGCATCTTCGACGGTCGCGGGGCCGGCGGCGGCCCGCGAGAGCGTCGCTACCCGGTCCAGGCCGTCGACGTCGCGGGCACGACCCTGGGCTGCGGCGACGCGTTCATCGCCTGGTTCCTCGACGAGCTGTGGCGCAGCAACGACGTGGACGCCGCCGTTGCGCGCGGCATGATGGGCGGCGCACGGGCGACGCTCTGGCCGCGCCCGCTCCCCGACGGCGCCTACGACCTGGCCAAACGCCCATCCGCCTGAGGAGGTTCGCCGAATGCCCCAGATCCACCTGCACGCCGAGCCGGGCGACTACGCGCCGGTCGTCATCCTGCCCGGTGACCCGATCCGCGCGACGAAGATCGCGGCGCGCTTCGATGGCGGGCTCGAGGCCACGCGCCAGGTCAACAACAACCGCGGTCTCGTCGGCTACACGGGCACCGTCGAGGGCGTGCCCGTATCCGTCCAGGTCACGATGATGGGCTCGCCGACGACCGGCATCGTCGTCGAGGAGCTGCTGATGCTCGGGGTCGAGACGCTGATCCGCGTCGGCACGACAGGGGCGTTCCGCAAGGCGCAGATCGGCGACGTGATCGTGGCGATGTCGTCGGCGGGCTGGACGGGCCACGCGAACGTCGTCGGCGGCGGCGAGCCCAGCGCGCCCACGGCCGATCTCGACGTCGTCCTCGCGCTCCGGGACGCGTCGCTCGCGGCCGGCCTGACCACGCACGTCGGGCCGATCGTGACCGGCGACACCTTCTACGGCGACCCGAACCCGATCTACCGCTGGGGTCGCCGGGGCTACCTCTCGGTCGAGATGGAGACGGCGACGTTGTACCTGCTGGCGATGCGGGAACGGGCGAAGGGCCGACCGATCCGAGCGGGTTCGATCCTCACGGTCTCGGACGTGCTCTTCGACCCGGACGATGCCGAGGCAGCCAAGGCTTCCGGCGGCAAGGCCTTCTACCGACCACCCGAGGACGAGGTCAACCGCCGCGTGGACCTCACGATCGGCGCGGCGCTCGCCGCTGCGGCCGAACTCGGTCGCACGGGGTAGCCGCCGGGGTACGAGTTGCGGCCGCCCGTACCGGCGCCTGTCGCGTATTCGCGACATCCGACGACGCCTGGCGGGCACGCGGCCCCGGCCCCGCTGCACGAAGGGGCCCGACGATGGGATGGGCTGGTGAACTGATCGAGCGCCGTTCGGCGGGCGGCCGCTCCCATGCCGGTCTGGCCGGCAGCGACGGGTCGAGCCGGGCGCCGGCTGCTCTCGCATCGTCGAACGTCGCGCGGGCGCGACAATCGCCCGCGGGGCCGCCGGAATCGGCCGGGTCAGGCGACGAAGGACAGGCCGAGCGTGAAGTCCTCGATGAGGTCGTCTACGTCCTCGCAGCCCACGGAGACGCGGATCAGGCCGCCGCGTTTGGGCTGCGGGTAGACGAGCGTGAAAACGTCACCGAGACTCACCCCGATGTCGCACAGGGCAAGGTTGTCCGTGAACGCGGCCATGGCCTCGACGCCGCCCCGGGGCTGGAATGCGAGCATGCCGCCGCCGGGTCCTTCGATCAGACGCGAGGCGACGGCGTGGTCCGGGTGGGAGGCAAGGCCCGGGTAGCGCACCCACTCGACCTTGTCCTGCGCCTCGAGGAACTGGGCGAGCCGCAGCGCGTTCGCCGAGGCGGCGCGCGAGCGCAGCTGGAGCGAGCGCACGCCGCGTAGCACGAGCCAGCTCGCGAACGGGCTCGCTGCCTGGCCGAGCGTGTCGACCTGCTTGCGGATGGCGTCCAGGTGCTCTCTTCGGCCGGTCACCGCGCCAGACACGGCATCGCCGTGCCCGGAGAGCCACTTCGTCGCGGCGTGGACGACGAGGTCCGCGCCGTGTTCGATCGGTCGCATGAGTGCCGGCGCCAGGAACGTGTTGTCGGCGACGACGATCAGCCCGTGCCGGTGGCCGAGCGCGGCGAGCGCGTCGATGTCCGCGACGCGCAGCTGCGGGTTCGTGGCGGTCTCGAAGAACAGGACCTTCGTCGCCGGGGTGATGGCGGCCTCGACGGCCGCCAGGTCCGTCATGTCCACCGGCGTCACGCCGATCCCGCGGCGCGGGAAGTCGTCCTCGAGCAGGACCCGGGTGATCACGAACAGCTCGTCGCCGACGACGACGTGGTCCCCGCTTCCGAGGTGAGCCAGCAGGGTCGACGACACGCACGCCATCCCCGACGCGGCGACGACCGCGTCCTCCGCACCATCGATCGAGGCGAGCTTCTCCTCCAGCGCGCGGGTCGTCGGGTTGCCCGTCCTCGAATAGAAGTACGAGGTCGGGTCCCAGGTCATCGCCGCGTCGACGGCGGCCTCCTTCTCGGCGGCGGAATCGAACGCGAACGTGGCGGTCGCATAGATCGGCGTGTTGTGGGCGTGGGTCACCGGATCCGGGCGCTCGCCGGCGTGGATGGCGCGCGTCGCGAAGCCGCGTCCGTGTGTACGCGGGCGGGGCGCGGTCATGAGGTCTCCAGTGCTCAGGCGAGGAGGAAGCCGACGATCGCGATCGCGACGCCGGCCACGGCGATGATCGCGCCGTCGCGCGCCTGCTTGCGCAGGATCTCCATTGCCACCGACGCGCCGGTGGGGCCGCTGTCCCGCAGCCCGCCGCGCCACGACTCGTAGCGAGCGATGTTCTCGTCTTCGGCCTTCAGCGCCTGGTAGCGCGCCCAGGGCCCGCGGGCCCGCGCGTAGCCCGCGGCCATCGCCGCGACGCCGAGCGCGATCAGGGCCAACCCCAGCATGTTCACGAACCCGGCGCCTCATCGCCGAGACGCTCGCGGATGGCAGCCTGGACCACGCCCGCGTTCGCCTGCCCGCGCGTGGCCTTCATCACCTGGCCAACAAGGAAGCCGATCGCCTGCGGCTTGCCGGCGCGCACGTCCGCGACGGCGGCGGGGTTCGCGGCGAGAATCTCGTCGACCACGGGTCCCAGCGTGTCCGCGTCGGAAATCTGCGCGAGGCCCAGCCGGCCGACGATGGCCTCGATCCCCTCGCCCGTCGCGACATGCGCCTCGAGCACCGCCCGGCCGGACGATCGGTTGATCGAGCCGTCGGAGACGCGCTTCACCAGGTCGCCGAGCGCGGCAGGGTCGACGGTGACGGCCTCGGAGGCGGCGTTGCGCAGGCGCAGGTAGTCACCGATCACCCAGTTCGCGACGGGCTTGGCCTCCAGCGCCGGCACGGCGGCGAGGGTCGCCTCGAACAGGCGGCCCGCGTCCGCATCGGCGACAAGGACCGCGGCGTCGTATGCGGACAGGCCGAGCGCCTCGCTGTAACGAGCGCGCCGGGCGGCCGGGAGCTCCGGCAGGGCCTCGCGGATGCCGGCCAGCCAACCGGCCTCGACCCGCAGTGGCGGGAGGTCCGGCTCCGGGAAGTAGCGGTAGTCGTCGGACGTTTCCTTGTTGCGCATGTGGTAGGTCTCGCCGCGCTCGTCCGACCAGCCGCGGGTCTCCATCCGCAGCGGCTCACCCGCGTCGATGGCGGCGGCCTGCCGCTCGATCTCGAACGCGACCGCGCGCTCCACCGAGCGGAACGAGTTCATGTTCTTGACCTCGACCCGCGTTCCGAACTCCGCCGCGCCGCGCGGCCGGATGGACACGTTCGCCTCGACGCGCAGTTGCCCACGCTCCATGTCCGCGTCTGACGCGCCGATGGTCCGCAGCAGCAGCTGGAGCTCCTCTGCGTAGCGGCGGGCCTGCTCGGCGGTGCGCATGTCGGGCTCGGTGACGATTTCCATCAGCGGGACGCCCGATCTGTTGAAGTCGACAAGGCTCAGGCGCTCCCCCATCGGGCCCTCGCCGTGGACGAGCTTCGCCGTGTCCTCCTCGAGGTGCGCACGGGTGATCCCGGTGCTGAACGGGCCGTCCGAGGTCTCGAAGGCGAGCGTGCCCGCGGACGCGAGCGGCAGGTCGTACTGGCTGATCTGGTAGCCCTTGGGCAGGTCCGGGTAGAAGTAGTTCTTGCGGTCCCAGCGAGTCGCGTCGGGCGTCTCGGCGTCGATCGCGGACCCGGTCGCCAGGACGAGCTCCACGGCGCGGCGATTGATGACCGGCAGCGCGCCCGGCAGCCCGAGGCACACCGGGCAGACGTGGCTGTTCGGCCGGGCGCCGTCGTAGGCCGTGGAGCAGGCACAGAACATCTTCGAGTCCGTGCGCAGCTGGCAGTGGACCTCGATGCCGATGACGGCCTCGTAGCGCTCGAGGGCTGGCGTCGATTGCATTGTGGCCAGTCTGCCAGAGCGCCGCGATGCGCAGGAGACCTGCCCGAAAACCGGATCTACTCCGGGTCACCGTCCGGGAGCGTGCGCGTCCGTCCTGTCGACGAGCGCTCGCCGCCGATCTCGAAGTCGAATGTGTACGCGGTATCGGGCTGTAGGCCGCCGACATCCACGCGAACCGTCCAGTCGGCGTCGGGGCGCGCCAGAGAGCGGCCGTGGCCCGCGGGTCGACCACCATCCTCCTCGAACACGCGCCAGCGGACCGAGACCGCGTCCTGCCCTCGCACCCCGCTGACACGCGTCGAGATGACCACGCGGCGCGGCCTCGGATCCTTGCTCGCGACGCCGTGCCGGAACCCGACCGACGCGCCCGGATCGGTCACCGGGCCGGCACCGGGCCGATCACGACGGGCGGGCGGATTCGACCGCCGGCGCCTCGTGGATCTCGCGCGCCGCGCTCAAGCCGGACTCGATCGCGCCCTGGATCCAGGCGTGATACAGCGAGCAATGCTCGCCCGCGAAGTGGATCCGGCCCTCCGGCCTGACGATGGCGTCGTGGAGCTGGGTCTGCTGACCCGCCTCGAACAGCGCGAACGCCCCGATCGCGAACCTGTCGCTGTACCAGGCGTGCGAGGCACCCCCCTCGTACACGTCCCGAATGCGGGGGTGGATCCTGGCGACGTCGTCGAGCGCCTCCTCGAGGCGCGTCTCCTCGTCCATCGCGCCCCAGCGAGCTGCGTCCTGGTCCCACGTGTAGCTGGCGAGGAGCATGCCGCGGGATGTCGTCGGGTCGGGCGTCGGGTAGTTCATCCGACGGATCGGGAGGTCGGTGACGGTTGCGCCGCCGTAGATCCCGTCGTCGGTCTCCCAGATGCGCTCCCGGACCTGGAAGAGCACCTTCGTCGATGCCGAGTAGTTGAGCTGGCGGATGGCGCGCTGCTTCTGCCGCGAGAAAGGGGTCATGACCTCCACCTGGCGCAGGACGGAGAACTGGAGCGTCATGATCGCGTAGTCGCTGCTGACGGAGTACCGCCCAGCCTCGGTCTTGAAGTAGACCGGCCACGAGGCCGGCGATGCCGGCGATGCCGGCGCCGATGATGACGACGCGCTTGCCGGGCTGCTCCCGACGCTCGAATCCAATCACGTGGCAAAGCCCCCCTCGCCCGGCACCGCGAGACCCTCGTAGCATGCCGGGCGGAGCGGTCTTGTGTCAGCCCATGAAGCTAGGTGCGGTACGTGCCTCGCGCGTCGAGGGTTTGCTTGCCGTCATCGGACCTGAGCTTCTTGCATACGAAACTGCCGGAGACCGCCTTCGGCTGGACCGCCATCCCCACCGTGCATTCACCCGAGTCCGAGGTAAACGTGACCTGCGCCTCATCGACGATCACGGTCCAGGTCAATACGAACGTCGCGTCCGTCGTGCGCGTTCCGGGCGACGCGGCGCCGGTGAGACCGAGCGTGGCGCCCGCGGAACTCGACCATGTCGCGTCGATCCGCGAGGCTACGGCCGGGCCGCTGCCGGTCGCGCCGATGAGCTCGTGCGTCCCGGCAAGCTTCCCGGCGACGTCGACGCTCGCGTTCCCCGCCGGAGGCGGCGCGGTCGCGACGAACGCGGGGGCGCTCGGGCTCGCCTCAACCGGCCCCAGGCCCGCAGCGCCCCCACCACCGAGCAGCAGGCTCAGCACGAGGAGAACGAGACCTGAGCCCACGACGCCGCTCAGCAGCAGGCGCGGCTCGCGCAGGTTCTGGCGCGGGTGGGCCAGCCACTCCGGCAGGGCCGGCAGGCCGGGCAGCGGGCGCCCCACCGGCACGCTGACGTGCGAGGACTTCGCGGCGTCTCGATCGGGTTCGCCGTCCGCCAGCGGCAGCGCGGCCAGCGCGGCGGCGTCTATCGGCGGCATTGCGGTGCCAGGCGGCACCGTCGTCGGCGTGGCGACCTCGGAGGCCTCGAGCCCGGGGTCAGGCTCCACCCTCGTCGTGTAGGCGGCCAGTGGCAGATCGTCGAGCGATCGGCCTTGGATCGTCATCAGCGCGGTTCCCTTTCGGCACACGGACGTGCCGGGAGGGATGGTCGAGAGCGGAGGGGCCCTCGTCAATCCGCCAAGCGTCCTACGCCGATCGGCTCCGTTCGACGAACCGTCCGATGCGCACCAGCGCCTCCTCGATGCGCTCGTACGCGGTCGCGTAGCAGGCCCGCACGTGCTCCGCGCCGGACGGCCCGAATGCGCCGCCGGGGATCACCGCGACGCGCTCCTCCTCGAGGAGCCGCTGCGCGAACGTGGCCGAATCAAGCCCGGTCGAGGTGATCCGGGGGAACGCGTAGAAGGCGCCGCGCGGCTCGAACGTTTCCAGGCCCATCGCGTTGAAGCCATCGACGAGGAGCCGGCGCCGGCGGTCGTACTCGGCGCGCATGCGCTCGACCTCGGGCTCGCCCTCGACGATCGCGACGAGCGCCGCATCCTGGGCGATGGTCGGCGCGGTCATGATCCCGTACTGGTGGATCTTGACCATCCCCTCGAGGATGGCCGCCGGGGCCGCGACCCAGCCGATGCGCCAGCCGGTCATCGCGTACGCCTTTGAGAAGCCGCCCATCAGGATGGTGCGCTCGCGCATGCCCGGCAGAGCCGAGAAGGCCCGGTGGCGGTACGTGCCGTACGCGAGTCGGTCGTAGATCTCATCCGAGTACACGAGGAGGTCGTGGCGCTCCGCGATCCGCGCGAGCTCCTCCTGGACCGCGTCCGGAAGCACCGCGCCGGTCGGGTTGCACGGGTAGCCGAGGAACAGCGCCTTGGTCCGGGGCGTTATCGCGGCCTCGACGGCCGCCGGATCGAGCGCGAAGTCGTCCTCGAAGCGGGTGGTGACGTGAATCGCGGTGCCGCCGGCGAACACGATGGCAGGCACGTACGCGACGTACGAGGGCTCGTGGAGGATGACCTCGTCGCCGGGGTCGCAGGTGGCACGCAACGCGAGATCCAGCGCCTCCGACGCGCCCACCGTGATCAGCAGCTCGCGCGCCGGGTCATAGGCAACGCCATAGAGGCGCTCCAGGTGCGCGGCGAGAGCCTGGCGGAGCTCCAGCGTCCCGTAGTTCGAGGTGTAGTGCGTCCGGCCCTCGCGCAGCGACTCGACGCCGGCCTCGATGATCGAACGCGGCGTGTCGAAGTCGGGCTCGCCGATGCCGAGACTGATCACGTCGTCCATCGTCGCGAGGATGTCGAAGAACTTGCGGATCCCCGACGGCGGGACGGCACGGACCCGCTCGGCAAGTGCGCGCTCGGCGAGGGGCTGGCGCGGCAGGAGAGTGGTTGCCATCGGCCCGACAGGCTACGCCTTCGCCGCGGCGACGAGGGCCTCCGAGCGCTGGGCGGGCGTCGGGCCGGCGGCGTCGTCGGCGAGGGCGAGCTGCGCCGGTTCCTGCGCACGCCACGGCGCAGTTGCAGTGATCGCCTCGTACGCGCGCCCGAAGCGGAGCAGCTCCAGCTCCGACCACGGCGGCCCGATGAACTGGAGTCCCACCGGCAGGCCGTCGGAGAGTCCGCACGGGAGCGAGACGCCGGCGATCCCGGCCATGTTCGCGGGCAGCGTGCAGGCATCCGAGAGGTACATCGCCACCGGGTCCGCGGTGCGCGCGCCGAACTTGAAGGCGACCGACGGCGACGTCGGCGCCACGAGCGCGTCAATGCCCGACCCGAAGACCTCGTCGAAGTCGCGCTTGATGAGCGTCCGGACCTTCTGCGCCTTGAGGTAGAACGCGTCGTAGTAGCCGGCCGACAGCGCGTACGTCCCGAGCATGATCCGGCGCTTGACCTCCGGCCCGAAGCCCTCGCCTCGCGTGGCCAGGTAGTCCGCGATGAAGTCGGCGCCGGGCAGCCGAACCGAGTGCCCGTAGCGCACGCCGTCGTAGCGGGCGAGGTTCGCCGACGCCTCGGCGGGCACAACGATGTAGTAGGTCGCCAGGCCGTAATCCGTGTGCGGGAGGGAGACCTCCTCGATCGTGGCGCCGGCCCGTTCGAGCTCGTCGACCGCCTCGCGGATCCGTGCCTCCACCCCGGCCTCCATGCCCTTCACGAAGTACTCGGCGGGCAGTCCGAGGCGCTTGCCCTTGAGCCAGGACGTTGCCTCGTCGTCACCCGCCGGCAGGTGCAGGAGCTCGTCGGGCACGGGAACGGGCGCGGAGGTGGAGTCGCGCTCGTCGCGGCCGGCGATCGCGTGCAGCAGCGCCGCGGCGTCCCGCGAGTCGCGCGCGAACGGCCCGATCTGGTCGAGCGACGAGGCGAACGCGACGATCCCGTAGCGGCTCACGCGCCCGTACGTCGGCTTGAGCCCGACCGTACCCGTCAGCGCGGCCGGCTGGCGGATCGAGCCGCCGGTGTCCGTGCCGATCCCGAACGGCGCGTGGTAGGCGGCGACCGCGACCGCCGAGCCGCCACTGCTCCCGCCCGGAACGGTGTCGAGGTCCCACGGGTTGCTGACCGGCCCGAACGCCGACCACTCGTTCGACGAGCCCATCGCGAACTCGTCCATGTTCGTCTTGCCCAGGATCACGGCTCCCGCGTCCCGCAGCCGCTCCGTGACGTGGGCGTCATACGGGGCAACGTAGCCCTCCAGGATCCGCGAGCCGGCCGTGCACTGGCCGCCCTCCACGGACACGAGGTCCTTGACGGCGACGGGCATGCCCAGCAGCGGGTGGAGCGCATCGAGAGCGGCCTGCCCTTCGGCTCGTGCGGCGGCCAGGCGCGCGTCGGCCGCGTCCGCCTCGGCCAGCGCCTTATCGCGTTCGATGACGAGCCACGCATTCAGCGCGTGGTTCTGGCGTTCCGCGACCTCGAGGTGGGCCTCGGTCAGCTCGCGCGAGGACACCTCGCCTGCCCGGAGCCTCGCGGCCAGTTCGTACCCGGTGCGGCGCGTCGGGTCGCCGCTCATCGGATCATCCGGCATCCCCGCCGAGGATCGGTGGGACCACGATGAAGTCGCCCTCGGTCAGCCGGGCGTTGCGCAGGACCGCCTCGACGGCGAGCGAGGGCCGGTCGACGTCCTCGCGGAGGATGTTCTCCAGCTCGATCGTCTGGGCGGTCGGCGGGATGGCCGAGGTGTCGAGCTCCGAGAGCTTCGCGTACTGGTCCAGGATGTGGTTGAGCTGGCCCTCGAGCCGATCGAGCTCCTCGTCGGTCAGGCGCAGGCGTGCGAGGTACGCGACGTGCTCGACGTCCGCGCGGGTGAGTCCGGCCACCGGCGGATGATACTGAACACCGATGCCGGACCTCCGACCGATGCTCCCGACCGACGTCGACGCCGCGACCGGGATGATCCTCGCGCACGAGTGGGGTGTCCGGCGCGAGTGGCTCCAGTTCGCGACCGCGGAGCCCGCCTGCGTGCCGATCGTCGCCGAGGCGGACGGGGTCATCGTAGGGACGGGCGTCGGCACCGCTCGTCGAGGCCGGCTTCGCCGAGCAGTGGTCCGCGCCACGCATGGTCCGAGGCGCACAGCTGCGGTGGCGTCCGGACTGGATCTGGGGCCAGTTCAACCACGCGATGGGCTGATCGGTCGCCACGCGCCTAAGGCTGGGCGCGGGTCCGCCTCCGCAGGACAAACAGGACCGCGCCAACGAGGGCGAGCGCAATCCCGCCCGACACGGCGATCCACACCAGCATCGCCGCATCTCTGCCCGGGCGGCCCGGCTGGTTGGATTCGACCGGCATCGCCTGCTGGGCGGGCGGCGCCGGCATGCTGGAGTACGGCGGCGCCGCCGGGAGTCCCTCGAGCATGCGTGGCGGCGGGATGACGATCTCGTCGGCGAATTCGGCGCTCCCGTCGCCCGCCTCCGAGCAGCCTGTAAGCCCGGCCGGCAGCACCGTCTCGGCCTCGTTGTCCGCGAAGCAGTTGCCCGCCCCGGAGCCGCCTGCCAGGGCAAGATCGGCGGTGCCGCTGCCGGAAACACGGTTGCCGGTCACCTGGTTCTCCGCGGGCAGCCACGTCCGCTGGTAGTCGACCGCCGTGAACACCGCGATCCCATAGCGGGTGCTGCCGGTGACCTCGTTGTCCTCGACGAGATTGCCGACGCCGCCCAGGATCCCGATCCCGATGCCGTGGAAGCCACCGAGCGGGGTCGCGCGCGGGACGGCCACGGTCCCCGTTCCGATCACCACGTTGCGCCGGAAGATCGCGTCGCGCTGCGGCGGCGGCTCGAGGCCCACCTCGAACGAGTTGGGCAGGATCCCGACGCTGTTGTTCTCGAACCGGGAGTCCTCGACGATCAGGTTGCCGCCGGCGTTCGTGCCCGAGTAGCCGACGGCGGAGAGGGCTCCGGTCACGTTGCGCACCACCGTGTCACACGGATTGCACTCCCCGATGTAGAACGCCGCGTCGCCCGCACCCGACGCGTAGCTGTGCTCCATGACTCCGTCCCGGCTCGATATGGCGTAGATCGCATACAGCCCCACGTTCCAGACGGTCAGGTAGCGGCCTGCGAAGCCCTCGACCCCGTCCCAGTAGAAGCCGTTCTCGACGAAGTTGTGAGCGCTCATGTTCTCGAGGGTGACGCCATCGGCGGCGACGTCGATCGCGTTGCGGCGGACGTCCTCGCCATCGAAGATCACCGTGTTCCGGTCCACGCCGCGGATCGTGATGTCGCCCTTGCCCTCTGGCACTTCCACGTCGCCCGGGTACGTGCCGGCCGCCAGGAGGATCACGTCGCCCGGCGACGACGCGGCGATCGCGTCCTCCAGCCGCGGGTATTCCGCCGGCACGTTCAACGTGAAGCCGCCGCCGGCCACCGCGCCCGAAGTCGTCCAGAGGGCCGTCGTCGCAATCGCGGCGGCAGCCACGGTCGACGCCATCACGCCCACCATTCGTCGAGTTGGGTCGCTCACCGGGGCCCGTCCGTGCCGGCTGGCTCGGTCCCGCTCACGACACGTCCTGTCCGGCGAGCACCTTGCGGAAGCCGTCGGCATCGAGGATCGCGACGCCGAGCTCCTCCGCCGTCGCCAGCTTCGATCCGGCGCCCGGCCCCGCGACAACGTAGTCCGTCTTCCGCGAGACCGAACCGGCGGGCTTGCCGCCCGCTGCGCGCACGGCCGCCTCGGCCTCCTCGCGGCTGAACCCCTCGATCGTGCCCGTCACGACGACGGACTTGCCCGCGAGGGGGCCCCCGGCGGCGGCGGTGCGCGGCTCTGGCAGCTCCACCTCTACGCCAGCGGTGGAGAGGTCCGCGAGGACGCCCTCGCCGGGCCCGCCCGCAACGAAGTACGTCGCCAGCGCGCCGGCAAGGGTCGGGCCGACGCCGTCGAGCTGCTGGAACCGGTCCGGGTCCCCCGTCGCGGTGCTCTCTAGGACGCGCGCCGCCCGGACGAGCCATGGCTCGTCGCCATCGGCCACCTCGCCGGCAAGCCAGTGGGCGAGCTCGATCGCGGTCGTCCAGCCGACCTGTGGGATGCCCAGCGACGCGATGAGGCGCTCCAGTGGCCTTCGACGCGCCTTCCTGATCGCGCCGTGGAGGTTCTCGGCGCTCTTGCGCGCGAAGCGGTCCAGCGACTCGATGTCCTCTACCGAGAGCCGGAAGAAGTCGCCGCGGCGCTTGACCATGCCGCGTTCCAGGAGCTGCGAGAGCACCGCCCAGCCGAGACCGTCGATGTCCATGCCGCCCGCGAAGTAGCCGAACTCCTGCCCGACGCGGGCGGGGCAGGCCGGATTCGCGCAGTAGTGCCGCACCGCGCCCTCATCGCGCACGATCGGCTGGGCGCAGACGGGACACGCCGCGGGCATGTCCCACTCGCGCTCGTCGCCGGTTCGCCGCTCCACGAGTGGCCGGACCACTTCCGGGATCACGTCGCCGGCCTTCTGGAGGATCACGTGATCGCCGATCCGGATGTCCTTGCGCCGCACCTCGTCGAGGTTGTGCAGCGTCGCCCGCGCAACCGTGGAACCGGCGACCTTCGTCGGCGTGAGGTGGGCCACCGGGGTGAGCGTCCCGGTGCGGCCGACGTAGGCGACGATGTCCTCGACGTGGGACTCGACCTGTTCCGGCGGGAACTTGTAGGCGATCGCCCAGCGCGGCGCGCGACTGACGATCCCGAGCCGCTCCTGCTGCTCGAGGTCGTCGACCTTGACCACGACGCCGTCCGTCTCGTACGGGAGGTCGTGGCGCGCCTCGCGCCAGCGCTCCGTGAACGCAATGACGGCATCGATTCCGTCGGCCACCTCGCGCTCCGGGTTGACCGGCAGCCCGAGGGCGGCGAGTCGGTCCAGCGACTCTGACTGGCGCCTGACGCCCGGCGCGCTCGAGTCGGCCTCCGAGTCGGGCGAGGACCCGATGTGCGGCGAGACGGCAGCTCTTCCCTCTTCGATCAGCTGGTAGAGCCAGGCCGAGAGCTTCCGGCTCGCGGTCACCGCCGCGTCCTTCTGGCGCAGCGACCCCGCGCCCGAGTTGCGCGGGTTCGCGTAGAGTGCCAGGCCCGCCTCGCCGCGCTCCTCGTTGATGCGCGCGAATTCCGCCTTGGGCATGAACACCTCGCCCCGCGCGTCCAGCGTCACGGCTTCCGCGAGCCGGTCCGGGATCACGGCGATCGTTCGCAGGTTCGCGGTCACGTCCTCGCCGGTGGTCCCGTCGCCCCGCGTCGCGCCCTGGACGAACCGGCCGCGCTCGTAGCGCAGCGAGATCGCGAGCCCATCGATCTTGAGCTCGGCGACGTAGCTCAGGTCCGGCGCCGGCTCCGGGGCCGCCGGCAGGCCGAGGCCGCGGCGCACCCGCGCGTCGAACGCGCGCAGCTCCTCGTGCGTGAACGCGTTCGACAGCGAGAGCATGGGTCGCCGGTGGCGAACCTCGTCGAACGTCCCGGCCAGCTGTGCGCCCACCTTCTGGGTCGGCGACTCGGCGCTCACGAGGGCCGGGAACGCCGCCTCCAGCGCCACTAGGCGTCGGAACAGCTGGTCCCACTCGGCGTCGCTCAGGATTGGCGCGTCGTCGTAGTAGGCCTGGTTCGCGACCGCGATCTGCCCGGTCAGCTCGGCGTGGCGCGCGGCGGCATCGTTCTCGGACAGCGCGGCAGCCTCGGCGACCAGCGCCGGGTCGACCGGCAGCCCGTTCGGCCCGACCATCGCGCCGTCGATGTCTGTCATCGGCGCAAGGATACGAAGGGTCCTGGATGCGCGATGCCGGACCTGCTACCGGATCAGGTCCCGGTTGACCTCCGCCATCGACGCACAGCCCAGCAGCGGCAGGGCGATCTCCAGCTCGGACCGCAGGATGTCGATCGCGCGCTCGACGCCCGCTCGGCCACCCGCCGCCAGCGCCCAGTGGAACGGCCGGCCGACGAGGACACCGGTGGCGCCGAGCGCGATCGCGGTGACGACGTCGAGTCCGCGTCGGATCCCGCCGTCGACCCACACCTCGCAGCGCCCATCGACCGCGTCCACGATCGGGCCGAGGGCGTCGGCTGTCGCGATCGCGCGATCGAGCTGGCGACCGCCGTGCGTCGAGACGACCACCCCGGCGACGCCCGCTTCCACGGCGAGCTGAGCGTCGTCTGGCGCCAGGATGCCCTTTACGACCACGGGCATCGATGTCCAGGACGCAATGTCCCCGATCGAGTCCCAAGTCAGGTGGTCGACCCACTGGTCCTCGATCGCGCCGTAGCGGCGTTGGCGAGCATCGGCCGCGCCATCGAGATGCGGCAGCGCCGGCAGCACGAAGCCCGAGCGGACGTCTCGCTCCCGCCCGCCCAGCACGGCCAGGTCGACGGTGATCACGAGCGCCCGGTATCCGGCCGCCTCCGCACGCTCCACGAGCTGGCGGGCATAGTCCAGTCCGCCGATCACGTACAGCTGGAACCATCGCTCTGCGTCCGGTGCTGCGGCGGCGACGTCCTCCAGGGACATCGATGATGTGGTCGACAGGCAGAACGGGATGCCGGCCATGGCCGCGCCCCGGAGCATCTCCGCCTCGGCGCCCGGGTGCGCCAGGCCATGCGCCGCCGTCGGTGCGACCGCGACCGGCACGGACGAGCGCCTGCCAAGGAACGAACCTGAGACGTCGATCGAGGCGATCGCGCGCAGCACCCGGGGCACGAACCGGTACCGCCGCCAAGCCTCGACGCCCTCGGCAAGGGTGATCTCGTCCCACGCGCCACCGGCAACGTAGTCGAACGCCGGCCCCGCCATGCGCGCGCGGGCAAGCAGTTCGAAGTCGTCGAGGTTCACGACCGAGCTGAGGTCCATCGCGTCGGGGCTCGCGGTCATCCCATGATCTCGAGGCCCGCCAACGAGGCGAGGAGCGTCTTGCGCCCGATCTGCGGGTCGCGGAAGGCGATGGTGACCTCCTCGTCGCTCCGGGTGAGCTTGGAGCTCACGACGATGCCGTCGCCCCAGCGGGCGTGGCGGACGCGGTCGCCGTCGCGGTAACGGCGCTCGCCGGGAATGACCGGGCGGTCGATCGGCGTCGCGCCTCGCGCCCGGCGCCCGCCGGGTTGCCTTTCGACGTCGCCGGGCGCGGCATCGGCGTGGTCGTCGTCCCACGCCTCGAGGGCTCGTCGCCCGAACGTCCCCGAGCGCGCCCCACCGGCGAACGCCTCGCGCCGTGCGGCGAGGTCGCGGGATGGTTGGAACGACTCGCCCGGCCTCGGGCCCCCGGGCCGCCCGCTCCCCTCGCGGAAGGCGCCGCTGCCCGGCCGGATCGGCCGTCCGAACCGCGTCGCGCCCCGCCCGAACACGAGGTTGAGATCGTCGGGCGTGTCGAAGCCCTCGCCGTCTTCCGTGCGAGCACCCAGGCGCGGGCCGCTCATTAGCTCGGCCGGGATCTCGATGAGGAACCGCGACGGCTCGGCCATCCAGCTGGTGCCCGGGCCACGACGCGTCGCACGCTGCCAGGCGTGGGAGAGGTACAGGCGCTCCCGGGCCCGGGTCATGCCCACGTAGGCGAGCCGCCGCTCCTCCTCCATGGGCCGGGGGTCGGGGTTGAAGCCACCCTCCGCCTCGACGGCTCGGCCCGTCGGGAACAGCGACTCCTCCAGCCCGGAGATGAACACCACGGAGAACTCGAGGCCCTTCGCCGCGTGCAGCGTGATGAGCGAGAGCATGTCCGCGTCCGACTGGTAGCTGTCCTGGTCTGCGACGAGGGCGGTTTCCTCGAGCAGCCGGTCGAGTGCGTCGTCGGCCGAGAGGTCGTCGTAGCGCGTGGTCACCTCGCGCAGCTCCAGCAGGTTCGCCCAGCGCTCCTCGCCCTCCTCGGTGCCGTCGGCCAGCATCGCTCGGTAGCCCGACCGCTCCAGCACGTCGTCGAGGAGCTCCGGCAGCGGCAGCACGCCGACGCGCGACCGCAGTCGCCGGATAAGCGCGACGAACTCGGCGATCGCGGCCCGGGCCCGGCCCGCGAGCTCCGGGATCTCGCCCTCCGCGGCGCGCTCCAGCCCCAGCCAGTACGGCACGCCCTCGCGCGCCACGAAGACGCGAATCACGCCGACCGTCTTGTCGCCGATCGAACGTGCCGGCAGGTTGATGACCCGCTCGAAGCTGACGCTGTCCGCGTCGGAGCGGAGCACGCGCAGGTAGGCCAGAGCGTCCTTCACCTCGCGCCGGGAGTAGAACCGGGTCCCGCCCACGACCTGGTAGCGGATCCCGTAGCGGAGGCACGCCTCCTCGATCGCCCTCGACTGGGCGTTGGTGCGGTACAGGACCGCGATGTCGCGCAGCTTGACCGTCGCCCCATCGACCGCCCGCCGCGTCAGTGCCGACCCGCGCGTGCCGGTCAGCTCCTCCACCCGGCGCACGATCCACTCGGCCTCCTCCTCCTCGTTGTAGGCCTCGAAGCGCTCGATCTGCCGGCCGCGATCGTTCTGGGTCCAGAGCTTCTTGTCCGTCCGAGCCTCGTTCTTCGAGACGACCGCGTGGGCAGCGTCGAGGATCAGCTGGGTGGAGCGGTAGTTCTGCTCCAGCTTGATGACCGTCGCGTCGGGCCAGTCGCGCTCGAAGTCGAGGATGTTGCGGATATCCGCGCCGCGCCAGCCGTAGATCGACTGGTCGTCGTCGCCGACGACCGCGAGGTTGCGGTGCTTCGCGGCGAGCGCCCGGATCCACAGGTACTGGGGCCGGTTCGTGTCCTGGTACTCGTCCACGTGGAGGTAGCGCCAGCGCTTCTGGTAGCGGGCGAGGGCCTGTGGGGACTCGTCGAACAGGCGCACGGCGTCGAGCAGCAGGTCGTCGAAGTCGACCGCATTCGCCTTCTTGAGCGCCGCGACGTACAGCCGCGCCAGCCGCGCGACCTGGACGGTCGCGCCCGTGGCGAGACGGAGCGGCGGGATCTCGCCCGGGTCGACCATGTCGTTCTTGGCCCGGCTGATCGCGCCGAGGATAACCTGGGGCCGGGTCTCGCCCTTCGCGTCGAGGCCCTCCTCGCGCAGGATCTGCTTCATCAGCTGCTGCTGGTCCTCGGTGTCGTAGATCATGAACCGCCGATCGAGGCCGATGGCCTCGCCGTCCCGGCGCAGCACCCGGGCACAGATCGAGTGGAAGGTGCCAGCCTGGACCTCCTTCCCGGGCTCGCCGACGAGCCTGATGATCCGCTCGCGCAGCTCACCGGCGGCGCGGTTGGTGAACGTGACGGCGAGGATCCGCCACGGCGCCACGCCCTGCACGCCCACCAGGTACGCGATCCGGTGGGCAAGCACGCGGGTCTTGCCGGAGCCCGCTCCCGCGAGAATCAGCACGGGACCGTCCGTGGTCGTGACCGCCCGGGCCTGCTCCGGGTTGAGCCGGCCGAGGATCTCCTGGCGCCGCGAATCGGCGATCTGCGCCTGATGCCGCTCCTGCGCAGCCTTCGCGGCGGGGTCCCGGCCCGCCTCCGGATCGAGCGGATCCGGAGCGCCGGACAGCCACTCGGGCTCGCTCGGGAGCGCCTCGGGCGCGGTCTCCGGGACCTCCTCGAAGCGCGTGCCTTCCGGCTCCGGGGCAGCCGCATCGGCCCGGTCGCGCCCGCGCCGGCTAGGGGTGGGATTCACCCCCGGATTGTAGTCGGCGTCGCTTCGCGCCCGGTCATCCGGGCGGCTCGCCCGGCGCGGGTCCTTGAAGGTCCTCGCAGGTCCTCGCTCAGCCGGCGACCATTAGATCCAGCCTCGCCAGCGCGCAATCGCGAGCAGCCCGACCTCGATCACGGCGACGACGCCGAGCACGAGCCAGAACGCCCCGGGATCGTCCGCCGGCAGGGGCACGAGGACATTCATCCCGAGGAAGCCTGCGGTCACGGCCGCGGGAATGGCGAGCACGGTCGCGACGGTCAGCACCCGCATGATGTCGTTCGTGCGTTGACCGGTCCGGGTCATCAGGATGTCGAACGAGCCGAGCACCACTTCGCGCGTCGACTCCAGGGACGTCAACACGCCTTCGAACCGCCCGGCCAGCGGGACGAAGACCTGTGGGTCCGTCGATTCGATGCCACTGGCGAAGTCCGGGCTGCCGATCGCTCCGAACAGCTCGCGGTGCGCCGCGAGCACGCGCCGGAGCCGCGCGATCCGCCGCCGGATCTCGACGAGCCGGCCGAACAGGTCATCTGGCTGGCGGCGCTGCAGCGCCTTGGCGTCGAAGTCGTCGAGCTCGTCCTCGATCCGGTCGATCGCGGCGTAGTACCCGGTGACGATGGCTTCGCCGAGTGCCGCGACGAACTCCGCCGAGTCGGCGACGCCGATCGTGGCGTCCTCGGCGATCCGCCGGTCCATCGAGCCGAGGGCCTCGATGGGGCTCTCGTGCTGGGTGATGACCACGTTCGGGCCGGCGACGATATCGAGCCAGCCGACCCGTCTCGGGTCCTCGGGGTCCAACTCGGCGGCGAGATGCAGGACGAAATGCCGGCCGTGCAGCTGGACGCCCGGCCGGCCGTTCGGCTTCGCGAGAGCGTGATCCGTAGCCTCGACCAGCTCGAACCGCTCGACGAGGCGCTCGCGCTGCTCGTCGGTCAGGTTTCCCCCGACGTCGATCCACATGATCTGCCGGGCCGACACCTTGGAGCGCAGGGCGTCGTCGAACGAGAGGCTTCGGTCCGTCCTGTCCGCGTCGAACAGGCGGATCCGGACACAGTTCTCGGCGCCGTCCGCCGGGTCGTCCGCGCGCGTTGCCTCGTTCGCCACGGCTACCGCTCGCACCGGTCGCCACGAGCCGCATCGAACAGCCGGCTCCGCGTGTGCGACCCAGCGTCTGGATTGGTCACGCCCGGATCGTGCCCGCGAGGATATGCAGCGTTGATTGCGAACTTCGCGGCGGACGTCACGCTCTGCGACACAAACGACTGGCGCCGCGTGGGCCGCAGGCGCCGCGCTACCGAGTCGGCACGGCCGTTGAGCGCTGCCGTTCAGCGCTGCTGTTCAGCGCTGCCGCCATGGGAACAGGCGCGTCGCGGCGACATCGGACCACACGAGGCCGGGTTCCGACGGCGGCTCCGGAGGCAGGCCCGGGCCGGCTCGAGCGTCGGCGGAGGTCAGGGCGCGCACCCAATCGAACGATGATCCCGGGAATCGTGCCCTGAACACCTCCGGGTAGCGTGCGACGAGGGTGCGGTTTCGCTTTGAGGCCCGGACGACCCAGCACGTCGCAACGCGATACGGCCGCTCGCCTCCCATGGCCACGGCGAGCATCGCTGCTTCGGCGCGCTTCGGCGCGCTTCCGCTCGCTCGACCGCGTGGAGCTCCCGACATCGCCGAAGGTATTCCAGCACTCCAGGAGGGCAAGGACTCGGCGTCGATCGTCGCGCAGGCCGACATCGGTCGAGCGCCAGGGTTCCGCAGGGCGAGTGGCAAGCTCGAACGAGCCCTTGTATCCCGCCCGGCGACCGAGCCGCAGGGTGAGCTCCTGAATGGCGAGGTGGCCGGCGTCGGCAGTGTCCTCGATGCGGTCCCTTTCGAGACTGACGATCAGCGGGCGCCCGGCCGCGAGTGCGATTCGCTGCCACGTGTCAAGCGTGTGGCCACCACCGAGGCCGCGCTCGACCGCGCTCTCCGCGGATCTCGAAACCCCGGCGTCGTCGGCGACTTGCTTCTGCGTCATGCGCCGGCGCCGGCGCGCGGCGCGCACCTCACCACCGAGCCGAGCAAGCTGCTCGAGGTTGCGCCGGTGCGCCTCCGCAGCGAGTTCCGCGGGCTTGACCTTCGTCATGACCGCTGCATGGTCGCTCCGAGCGCTTGGCTGTGGCTTATGCCGGCGTTTGGAACGCTGCGGGCGGGCCGGGGAGGTCCCGTCACGCTGGCCGGGCGTGCCCTCCAGCTCGAAGGCGCCCACGCCAGGGCCGAATCGGACCTCGTGGCGGACCTGTCGCCGTGGCCTGTGCTCACGGTGTCCATGGAGCGGTCACGGATTCGCCTAAGGCCGGCGGAGGACGTGTCGGCTGGCCCGGGCGAGCTTGGCCGTCACGGATTCCTAAGGCCGGCGGAGGGCGTGTCGGCCGGCCCGGGCGAGCGCGGCGGTCCGGCGCGCGCGGAGAATCAAACAGCCCGGGCCGATGCCCGGGCGAGCGTGGCGGTCAGGCGCGCGGCGAATCAAAGAGCCCGGGCCGATGGCCCGGGCTCTTGTGTTGCGGAGGGAGTGGACTAGAAGTCCATGTCTCCGCCGCCGCCACCACCGTGGCCGTGGCCACCGGCAGCAGCTGCCTGCTTCTCGGGAATGTCCGTGACGAGCGTCTCGGTGGTCAGGACCATCGCGGCGATCGACGCGGCGTTCTGGAGGGCGGAGCGGGTCACCTTGGCGGCGTCCACGATGCCCTTGGCGAACATGTCGCCGTACTCGTTGGCCAGGGCGTCGTAGCCCTCGCCGGTCTTGAGGCCACGGACCTTCGCGACCACGACCTCACCGGGCTGGCCGGCGTTGTCGGCGATCTGGCGGGCGGGCGCCTCGAGAGCCTTGCGCACGATGTCGACGCCGACCTGGGCGTCACCATCGAGCTTGAGCTTGTCGAGCACCGGGATGGCCTGAAGGAGGGTGGTGCCGCCGCCGGCGACGATGCCTTCCTCGACGGCCGCTCGGGTCGTCGAGAGCGCATCCTCGATGCGGTGCTTCTTCTCCTTGAGCTCGACCTCGGTCGCGGCCCCGACCTTGATCACGGCCACGCCGCCGGCGAGCTTCGCGAGGCGCTCCTGGAGCTTCTCGCGGTCGTAGTCGGAGGTCGTGTCCTCGATCTGGGCCTTGATCTGAGTCATGCGCGCCTTGATCGCGTCGGGCGAGCCCTCGCCGTCGACGATCGTGGTGTCGTCCTTGGTGGCGACGACGCGGCGGGCCTTGCCGAAGTCCTCGGCGGTGATGGAGTCCAGCTTTCGGCCGATCTCCTCGCTGATTACCGTGCCGCCGGTCAGCGTGGCGATGTCGCGGAGCATCTCCTTGCGGCGGTCGCCGAAGCCCGGGGCCTTGACGGCCAGGACCTGGACGGTGCCACGGAGCTTGTTCACGACGAGCGTGGCGAGCGCCTCACCGTCGACGTCCTCGGCGATGATCAGCATGGGCTTGCCCTGCTGGACGCCCTTCTCGAGGGCCGGGAGCATGTCCTGGACGCTCGAGATCTTCTTGTCGGTGATGATGATGAGCGGGTTCTCGATGACCGCTTCCATGCGGTCCGGGTTGGTCACGAAGTACGCCGAGATGTAGCCCCGGTCGAACTGCATGCCCTCGGTGTATTCCTTCTCGAGGCCCAGGCTCTGGCCTTCCTCGACGGTGATGACGCCGTCCTTGCCGACCTTGTCCATCACCTCGGCGATGATCTCGCCGACCTCCGGATCGGCGGCCGAGATGGCGGCGACGGCCGCGATCTGCTCGCGGTTGTCGACCGGGCGGGCGACACGCGCGATCTCCTTCACGACCGACTCGACGGCCTTCTCGATGCCGCGCTTGACGACCATCGGGTTGGCCCCGGCGGTCACGACGCGCAGGCCCTCGGCGACCATCGCCTGGCCGAGCACGACCGCGGTGGTGGTGCCGTCGCCGGCGACGTCATCGGTCTTCGTGGCGACTTCCTTGAGGAGCTGGGCGCCCATGTTCTCGAACGGGTCGTCGAGCTCGATGTCGCGGGCGATCGTGACGCCGTCGTTCGTGATCGTGGGCGATCCGAACTTCTTGTCGAGGACGACGTTCCGGCCCTTGGGCCCGATCGTGACGCGCACCGCGTCGGCGAGGCGATCGATGCCCTTCTTCAGCGACCGGCGGGCGGTCTCATCGAAGTACAGTTGCTTGGCCAAGGTGATCCCTCCAGGGTTTGGTGTGGTGGATGCGTGGTCGAGATGGTCGCGGTCGACCGACGGTCAGTCGGTGACGACGGCGAGGATGTCCTTCTGGCTGACGATGAGGAGGTCCTCGTCGTTGATCTTGAACTCGGTGCCGGAGTACTTGCCGTACAGCACCTTCTGGCCGACCTTGACGTCCATCGCGACGCGCTTGCCGTCAGCGTCGAAGGCGCCCGGGCCGATGGCGAGGATCATCCCCTCCTGGGGCTTCTCCTTGGCGGTGTCCGGGAGGACGATGCCGCTCTTGGTCATCTCCTCGCGTTCCGTGGGCTTGACGACGACGCGGTCGCCCAGCGGCTGAAGCTTGGTCTCGGTCTTCGTGGCAGTGGCCAAGGTGTTCCCTCCTGGGGACGGCCGAACCGTCCGAACCTTCGATCGAGGGCGCAACGCGCCCGGTCATGTGGTGGGGCCGCAGCCCCTGATCGTGCCGTCCCGGCTCCTTCCCGTCCGCGCCACCGACATCCTCGTATCGGGCCAGCGGACCGCCGGATCGAGCCGTTTAGCACTCTCGGTGTGAGAGTGCTAGTAATAGTAGGAGCCCGCCTCCGGGGGTGTCAACCGCCCCGCACGGATGGGAGGCGTCAGCGGGTCGATGCGCGTCGGCCCACGAAGCGATCGTAGGCACCGATCAGCGAGTCACCCAGCTCGTCCGGGTTCACGCCGCGTCGCTCGCCTACCCACGCGGCAGTGATCCGGACCCATTCGGGTTCGTTCCGCCCGCGTGGGCCGCCCGGCGGCGAGAGAAACGGCGAGTCCGTCTCCACGAGGAGCCGGTCCGCGGGGACCAGCGGGACAACGTCTGCGGTCGCCTCCTCGCCGGCACGGAACGCGAGGCCGGAGATCGAGATCGCCAGGCCGAGGTCGAGGACCTGGCGCGCGTACTCCACGGAACCCGAGAACGAGTGAATCACGGCGGGCGGCCGGTTGGCTCCGAAGGCAGCCACGGCCCGCTGGGCCCCGAAGCCAGCGGTGCGCAGCTCCTCGAGGATGGCGTCCTGGGCGTCAGATCGGCCGGCAGCCGATCGGACGTGGAGGATGGCGGGCTTGCCCGTCTCGAGGGCAAGCTCGAGGTTCCGCCGGAGGTTGGCGAGCTGGTCCGGGATCGGCGAGAAGACCCGGTCGTAGTCGAGCCCCGTCTCGCCGATCGCAACGACGCGTGGGTCCGCCGCGTGCGCGAAGATCCGCCGCCAGCCGGGGTCGTCGACTTTCGCGGCGTCATGCGGATGGACGCCCACGGACACGTCGAGGCCGTCGAACCGTTGGGCAAGCTCCAACGCGCGCTCGCACGAAGCGAGATTCCAGCCGGGCACCAGGATCCGCTCAATGCCGGTCGCACGCGCCCGGTCAAGGACGGCGGCTTCGTCGCCCTCGAACCGATCGACGTTCAGGTGGCAGTGGCTATCGATCAGGCGCACGCCCCGATCGTAGCGGCCCGTTCGCGTCGGCACGCCACACGGCCGATGAGGTAGGGCCGCGGGACGGATCAGGCCTGGGGCTTCGACTTGTAGAGCCCGATTTCGTTGCCCTCCGTGTCGGTGACCGCGGCGTACCAACCGAAACCGATGTCGGTCTTGGGCACCACGAGCGCGCCGCCGCTCGCCGTTGCCCTGGCGACCGCGCCATCCACGTCATCGACGCCGATGTAGTTCCGGACCGCCGCGGGCGCGTTCTGGCCGCGAACGCCGATGCCGCCGCCGAGCCCGCCCGGGCCGGCCGTGTACATGAAGTAGCCCTCGAAGCCGTCCATCGCCTCGAACGACCATCCGAAGACGTTCGAGTAGAACGTCTTTGCCCGTTCGACGTCGTCGGCCGGGAACTCGATGTGGCTGAACTCGCCGTGCTTCGACATGGGTCCTCCTTCGGGCGCTAAGTGGTGGCCCGTTCGAACGAACGACGAACGACGGCGGCCGGAATCGACACGCGAGGGAGAGGCCCCGACTTGCCCGCCCCCCGCGTCAGGCCTCGGCTGCCTCGACGACCTCGGTCTCGAGACGCGGAAACAGGGGCGCCGGGGTCCCCAGTCGCCCCGGCTCCCCAGCCCCGGCGCCCCACGCGAGCGCCTCCACGATGGACGGGCCGCCGTTGCCGTCCGCCGCGTAGAGGTAGCCGTGGCCCAGCTGCTCCAAGGCCCGTGGCGCGATCGAGGGCATGAACGGGGCGGCGGCGAGCGAGATGAGGCGGGATGCCTCCACGAGGTCGCCGAGCACTGAGGCGAGACGCGCCTCGGCCTCGGCGGCGCCGGCATCCCCTGCCTTGGCAGCCTTCGCGAGGGCCCACGGCTGCTCCGTCTCGACGAACCGGTTGGCCTCGCCTACGAAGTCCCACAGCGCCGCCAGTGCGTCGTGCAGGAGCAGCGACTCCAGCTTGGCCGCGTACGTCGTGACTGTCCCTGCCCATGCGGCGGCCAGCGGCGCGTCGGCCGCCGCACGGGGCACCGGCCGCTCGCCGCCGAGGTAGCGCGAGGCCATCGAAACGGTGCGGTTCACCAGGTTGCCGAAGTCGTTGGCGAGATCCGCGTTGTAGCGGCGGACGAAGCTGTCCCACGACACGTCGGCGTCCTGGTCGAACGGGAACTCGCGGAGCGTGACGAAGCGGGTGCCGTCCGGGCCGAACGTGGCAACGAGATCCGAGGGGTCGAAGAAGTTGCCACGGCTCTTGCTCATCTTCTCGCCGCGGACGGTCATGAACCCGTGGACCCACACCTTCCGCGGCAGCTCCAGGCCCGCGCTCATCAGCATCGCCGGCCAGATCACGGTGTGGAACCGGTTGATGTCCTTGCCGATCACGTGCAGGTCGGCGGGCCACCACTTCGCGAACGCCTCAGTGTCATCCGGGAACCCGGCGCCGGTGATGTAGTTGATGAGGGCGTCGAACCATACGTAGATGACGCCCGCCTCCGGATCCCATGACCCGTCTTCGCGCTCGGCCGTCTCACCGTTCTCCGCGATCGGGAACGGGATGCCCCAGTGCAGGGTCTCGCGGGAGATGGAGATGTCGTCCAGGCCGCCGCGCAGGAAGGCGAGCATCTCGTTCTTGCGGTACTCCGGCTGGACCCACTCCGGATTCGCGTCGAAGTGCGCGACGAGCCGGTCCCGGTACGCGGAAAGCCGGAAGAACCAGTTCCGCTCGGTCAGCCATTGCAGCGCGATGTTGGGGTGGTTCGGGCAGCGCATCCCGTCTGGCGTCTCGTGTAGATCCGAGGAAGCCTTGAAGCCCTCGTTCGGGCAGTACCAGCCCTCGTACTTGCCGAGGTACACGTCACCGCTTGCGAACGCGCGTCGGACCATCTCCTGGCTGGCGCGGCGGTGGTCCGGATCGGTCGTGCGGATGAACCGGTCGGGCGCGATCAGCAGCGCGTCCTCGGCGTCGGTGAACAGCGTGACCATCTCGTCGACGAACTCGCGCGTGTCCTTGCCGAGCTCCGCCGCCCGTTGGGCGATGTTCACCGAATGCTCGTCCGTGCCGGTCAGGAAGCGCGTGTCGTCGCCCTTCATTCGATGCCAGCGGGCGATGACGTCGGCCCCGATCACCTCGTACAGGGTGTGCAGGCCGGGCTTGTTGTTCGGGTATGCGATAGCGGTCGTCAGGTAGTAGCGCGGACGGTCGGGCATTCGATCCTCTGGGGTTGTCGATCGACGGGTCAGGGCTGGGCGACGGCACGGCCGTCAGCGGCGGCCCGCCCGGGCTGGGCGGACACGCGATTGGATCGGCGGCCGGTCGCCGCCGGGTCCTCGATCAGGCCCGCGAGCGACTCGGCCGCCCGGGCATCGCCATGAGGCTCCCGGAACGGCGCATGGCGGGATGATCGGGGCGCCGGGCGCACGGGTCAAGCACGGACTCCGGCGGCGAAGCCCTTCGACGATGTCTGACCGACCGCCCGGCGCCCGGCCGCCGACGCGTGACCGCGCGAAGCCCTCGTGGGGCGCCCTGGCAGGAATCTGCTTCAAGCGAACAGCATGGCGCCGAATCGCTGCCTCCAGCCGCGGCTCGTGCCCCGACGCGCCCTTGGATGCTGGTGATCGAGCACGACCTCAGACCGTTCGTGGAGCGGTGAGCGCTGCCCTCGGGTCCCCCGGCTACCGAGATCGGTCGGCAGGCGCGATTTCGGGGCTGGCTGTTCACTTCAAGCGGAAAGTTGCGGTCGCCCCGTGCGTTGGGCGCGTGCGTTGGCGCGTGCGTTGGGCGTGAACACTGGGCCGGCTGTTCACTTCAAGCGGAAAGTTGCGCCGGTGACTCCTCGCCCGCCACTCAGGCCGTGGCGAGGGCCACGTAGTCGCGGGCGACACTCTCGTCGACGGCGCGCGGCACGGGCACGACGCAGGACTCTGGCCCCACGTCGCCGCGGGCCACCGCCTCGAGGCAGCGCGCCTGGAGGCTGAAGCCGATGTCCATCGACTCGATCGAGTTGCCGAGGGGACGCGGGCCGGCGAGGTTGACCATGTGGCCGTCGGTGAGCAGGTGGATGGAGCGCCCGTCGCTCAGGCTGATGGTCGTGATCCCGTCGTCGGCGGGCTCGTTCCCGGCGACCAGCGGCGATGCGAGCATGCCCGGCACGTCGATCTCCACCGGCAGGTGGCCGACGTTGGCGAGAATCGCGCCGTCGCGAAGGATCGCGAGGTCGCGCGGGCCGATGACGCCCGTTGCCGCCGTCGAGGTGAGGACGATGTCCGCCTCTGCGAGCGCTGCCTCGCGCTCGGGCACCGCGAAGCCGTCCCACAGCGCCTCCATGCGCAGCACCGGGTCGAGCTCCAGCACCGACACGCGGGCGTGGTTGTTGCGGAAGTTGATCGCGAGCCCCTTGCCCACGCCGCCGTAGCCCAGCACGACGACGCGCCGGCCGTTCGTGGCCATGTTGGTCAGGCGCATGAACGACTCGATGGTGCTCTGGCCAACGGCGTGCCGGTTCTCCGCGAACTGCTTGATCGGGCTGTCGTTGATCACGAGGATCGGCATCTTGAGCCGGTCACGGAGAGGCGCGAGCAGGATCCGGCCGCTGGTCGTCTCCTCGGTGCCGCCCTTGAGCCCGTCGTACGGCCGCTGCAGCCAGCGGACGAACATGTCGCCGCCGTTGTCCAGGATCAGGTCGGGCTTCTCGTCGAGGATCTCGTCGATCCAGCCGGTGCGCTCCGCGACGTCCTGCGTGGGGCCGCCGATCGCCTCGACACCGTGGGCATTGAGGTAGTCCACCGCGCCCACCTGGGTGGAGTTGAGGTTGCCGGTGGAGATGACCCGCGCCCCCCCGCGGCGCAGCGTGAGCATCAGCGCGACGCCCTTCGCCTCGAGGTGGATGCCCGTCCCGATCGTCAGGCCGTCAAACGGCCGGGTCCGCTCGAACTCGTCGCCGATGGCATTGAGCAGGTGGCACTGGCGAATGACCCAATCGATACGCGAGACCCGGTCCGAGTTCACCGCCGCTCGACCCACGGAGCGCGCCAGTCCGGTGCATCGAACGGCGCCGCCCAGTACATGGTCTCGTGGTACACGAGTCCGTCGCGCAGCTCGATGAGCGTCACGGCGAGATAGACCTCGTCATTCGGGTAGGTCACTCGCCACTCCGCCCACCAGAAGTCGCCGCTCCCGACGACCTTGAGGACCGTGTTGCCGGGGGTGACGACCCAGCGGTCCTCGGCGCCCACGATGCGCGTGACCTCGGTCGTGGGCGAGCCGCCGGGGTAGTTGCGGATGATCTCGGCGAACGCCTCGTTGCCATGGACCCGCTCGCCGGACTGCGGCCAGACCACGGACCAATCAGGGTGCCGCAGCCGCGCGAGCGCCTCGAGATCGAACGCGGCCATCGCCGCGCCATACCTCGAGACGCACTCGTCGTTCGTCAGCCGGGTCACCGCAACAGTATGGCGACCCTCCTTTAGTGGCGGAAGTGGCGGCGCGCGGTGATGAGCATCGCGGCGCCACGGGCCTCCGCCGCGGCGATGACCTCGGCGTCGCGGAGCGAGCCGCCGGGCTGGACGATCGCCGTCACGCCGGCATCCAGGAGCACGGAAGGGCCGTCCGCGAACGGGAAGAAGGCGTCCGATGCCGCGACGGCGCCGCGGGCGCCCTCGGGTGCGTGGAGCCGCTCGGCCTTCGCTACGGCCTGCCGGCACGCGTCGACGCGGCTCACCTGGCCCGAGCCGAGCCCCACGAGCTGGCCGTCCCGTACCAGCACGATGGCGTTCGACACGACGCCCCGCACGAGGCGCCAGGCGAGATCCAGGTCGGCGGCCTCGCGATCCGTTGACCGGCGGGAGGTTAGCGTGAGCCACTCCGCGGGGTCGTCGATCGAGCCGTCCGGGGCGCCGACGAGGATCGCGCCACCGGCGCTGCGCACGGAGCCGAGGTAGTCGACGCGCATCGTGCCGTCGCCGCGCGCGGCCTTGGGCACGCCCGTGAGGCTCGGGTCCTCGACCAGGCGCAGGTTCGGCTTGGCGGCGAGGACCTCGAGCGCGGCCGGCTCGAAGCCGGGCGCCACCACGACCTCGAGGAAGATCGAGGTGAGTGCCGCCGCGAGATCCGCCGTGACCGCGCCCGTGAGCGCGACGACTCCCCCGAAGGCGGCCTCGGGATCGCCGGCCAGCGCAGCCCGCCACGCGTCCGGCAGGGTCGCCCGTTCGGCCGCGCCGCATGGGTTGGTGTGCTTGACGATCACGCACGCGGGGCCGCGGAGCAGGCGCGCTATCCCGGCGGCGGCCGAGGCGTCGAGGACGTTGTTGTACGAGAGGGCCTTGCCCTGGAGCGGTGATGTGCCGGTCGCGAACGGCCCGTGGGCGGGGGTCGCGCGCCGGTCCGCGCGGCGGTAGCGGGCCGCCGGCTGGTGCGGGTTCTCGCCGTAGCGCAGCGTCTCCACCTTCTCCAGCGGGAGCACGTAGGTCGACGGGAACGGATCCTCGGACCGGGGAAGGCCGGGCTCCGCTGGAAGCTCCACGCCGGCCTCGTCCATCCGGCACGGGAGCTCCGCGGCGATCCGCGCGTCGTAGGCGGCCGTGTGGCGGAACGCCTCGATGGCGAGGGCGCTGCGGAGGCCAAGCGGCATGCCGTCGCGCTCGTCCAGGGCGGCGAGCACCGCCTCGTAGCGCGACGGGTTCGTGACCACGGCCACGGAGGCGTGATTCTTCGCTGCGGCCCGGATCAGGGCCGGACCGCCGATGTCGATCTCCTCGACCAGCTCGTCGAACGTCGTGCCTTCCCGCTCGGCGGCGGCGGCGAACGGGTACAGGTTGACCACGACGAGCTCGAACGGCGCGATGCCGGCAGCAAGGAGTGCGGCGCGGTGCTCCGCGCGCCGCCGATCGGCCAGCACACCCGCGTGAATTGCCGGGTGGAGCGTCTTGACCCGGCCGTCGAGGATCTCCGCGAAGCCCGTGACCGCGCTCACGTCGGTGACCTGCAGCCCGGTGTCGCGAATCGCCCGCGCCGTTCCGCCGGTCGAGACGAGCTCGAAGCCGCGGGCGACCAGGCCGCGGCCAAGCTCGGCCAGGCCCGTCTTGTCGCTGGCTGAGAGCAGCGCCCGACGCGGAACTGCGAGCGCGCCGTCGGCTGCCGCCAGGTCGACGCCGGCCGCGCGGCCGTCGACGGTGACAGCGCCGGCCAGGACCAGCGCCACGGCCCGCGGCAGCAGCCGGTGCTCAACCGACTTGATGCGCTCGTGGAGCGTGGCCTCGTCGTCCCCGGGGACGATCGGGACTGCCTCCTGGAGGACGATCGGGCCGCCGTCGAGGGTCTCGTCCACGAGGTGGACCGTGCAGCCCGTGACGCGGACGCCGTGCGCCAGGGCATCACGGACGGCATGCCCGCCGGGGAAGGCGGGCAGGAGCGACGGGTGGGTGTTCAGGATTCGCCCCGCAAACGCGGTTAGGACCGCCGGCCCCACGATGCGCATGTAGCCGGCGAGGACGACGACGTCGATCCGGCCCGCCGTGAGGGTCTCGGCGAGCGCCTCGTCGGCGTCACCGCGCTCGGCGTCGAGCCTGGCGGCGAGGCCGGGCAGGAGCGCCGTCTCGATCCCCTCCTCCGCCGCCCAGGCGAGCGCCGGGCAGGCGCGATCCGCGAACACGAGCGCTATCTCGCTCCCGAGCCCGAGCTCGCCCCGCCGCGCCGCGGCGACGAGCGCGCGAAGGTTGCTGCCCGCCCCGGAGGCGCCGACCGCGACCCGACCGCTCACGGCTTCGCCACGTCGTCCCGGCTCAGCCGGCGACGCCCAACGTGCCCTCGACGTAGCGGGCGCCGAGGGCGGCGACGGGCGCCACCTCGCCAACGAGCACCGCGTCCGGCAGCGCGGCGGCCAGGGCGGTCGCCGCACCGGGATCGACCACGATCACCATGCCGAGCCCGCCGTTGAACGTGGCGCGCACCTCCGCCTCCTCGAGGTTGCCGAGCGCGGCAATGAGCCACATGACCGAGGGCATCGTCCAGCGCAGCGGGTCAAGGCGGGCGCCGAGCTCCGCGGGCAGCGCTCGGGGCACGTTGCCGGGCAGGCCGCCGCCGGTCACATGGGCGAGGCCGTGGAAGTCGAAGCCGGCCGCACGCAGCGCCCGTCTCGCGTCGAGCAGGCGGCGGGCGTAGATGCGGGTCGGGGCGAGGAGCACGTCACCCATGCTCGCAAGCGCGGCCTCCGGCTCCGCGGCGAGGGCCGCGTCGCGCCCGGCGTCACCGAGCGTTCGAGCCAGCTGGGCCTGGTACGGCCGGTCCAGCGGGATCGAGAACTGGGCGAGTAGGGAGCGGACGAGGGAGAACCCGTTGGCGTGTAGGCCGGACGACGGCAGCCCGAAGATGACGTCGCCGTCCCTCGCGGCCGTGGCGTCGAGCAGGTCCTCGCGCTCCACGATGCCGAGGCACGTGCCGGCCATGTCGAACGTGCCCGCCTCCATCAGCCCGGGGTGCTCCGCCGTCTCGCCGCCCACGAGCGCGCAGCCCGCCTCCCGGCAGCCGGCCGCGACACCGCCCACGAGGCCCGCAACCGCTTCCGGGTCGAGACGGCCGACCGCCACGTAGTCGAGGAACGCGAGCGGCTCGGCTCCGCTGCACACCACGTCGTCGGCGCACATCGCGACGAGGTCCACGCCGATCGTGTCCCAGCGCTTGAGCTCCGCGGCGATCGCCGTCTTCGTGCCGACGCCGTCGGTGGCGGAGACGATCACCGGCTCGCGATAGCCGGCCGGTATCGAGATCGCCCCACCGAACCCGCCCAGCGCGCCGATGACCTCCGGCCGGCGGGTGGATTCCACCGCTTCGCGCATCAGCTCGACGGCGTGTTCGCCGGCGGCAACGTCGACCCCGGAGCCGGCATAGGCGCCGCGTCGGGTCTCACCCACGTGCCGGCACCGCCTCCTCGAGCATGAACTTGCGGCTCATCGCGTCGTACGGGACAGGCTCCGGGTAGCGCCCGTCGAAGCAGGCGAAGCAGAATCGGTCGTAGGGCAGGTCCAGGGCGGCGAGGACGCCACCGATCGAGAGGTAGCCGAGGGAATCGGCGCCGATGAAATCGCGGATCTCCTCGACCGAGCTAGTCGCGGCGATCAGCTCTGTCGCTACCTGCGTGTCGATGCCGTAGAAGCAGGGGTGGAAGATCGGAGGGGCGCTGATCCGGACATGGACCTCCTCGGCCCCGGCCTTGCGCAGCAGCGCGACGATCTGCTTGGTCGTCGTGCCGCGCACGATCGAATCGTCGACGACGGTCAGCCGTTTCCCGCGCACGACCTCGCGCAGTGGGTTGAGCTTCATCGTCACGCCTCGGTGGCGCAGCGTCTGCGACGGCTGGATGAACGTCCGGCCCGTGTATCGGTTGCGGACGAGGCCCTCGCGGAACGGGATGCCCGAGGCCTCGGCGTATCCGGCTGCGGCGGGCGCGCCGGTGTCGGGCACGGGCATGACGAGGTCTGTCTCGGCCGGGTGCTCGCCCGCGAGCTGCTCGCCCATCCGGCGCCGGACCTCGTACAGGTTGCGGCCCTCCATGTACGAGTCGGGGCGGGCGAAGTAGATCATCTCGAATACGCACAGCGCGGGATCGGCAGGTGCGAAGCGGACGGAGCGGGGCTCTCGGCCGGACTCCAGGATGACCATCTCGCCGGGCTCCACGTCGCGCACGAACTCGGCGCCGACGATGTCCAGGCCTGTTGTCTCGGACGAGAGGACCCAGCCGTCGCGGGTGCCCTCGGTTGCCCACGGCGCGGCGTCCGTGGGGACCCGGGCGACGTCCGGGATGCGGCCGAGCACGAGCGGGCGGAAGCCGTGCGGGTCGCGGATGCCGATGATCCTGGCCTTGTCGAGAACCAGCAGGGAGTACGCGCCGCGGACTCGCGGCAGGAGCTGGAGCAGCGCCTCGACCGTGTCCGCCGCCGGCTCGTCCGCGAGGAGCGTGGTCAGCAGCTCCGTGTCCGTGGTGGCGGCGAGGCGGGCCCGGCCGCCCTCGAGCTGGGTGAGGAGCTCGCGCGTGTTCACCAGGTTGCCGTTGTGCCCGATCGCCACTGCCCGCCGGGGCCCGAGCCGGAACGTGGGCTGGGCGTTCTCCCAGATCGTGGAGCCGGTCGTGGAGTAGCGGCAGTGGGTGATCGCGATGTCGCCGCGGAAGCTCGGCAGCCTCCGGTCGTCGAGGACCTGCGCGATCATGCCGAGGTCCTTGTACAGGAAGATCTCCGCGCCATCGCTCACGGCGAGGCCGGCCGACTCCTGGCCCCGGTGCTGGAGTGCGAACAGGCCGGTGGAGGCGACGGCCGCGGCTTCGGTGCCCGAGCCGGGCGGCAGCGCGACCCCGAACACGCCACACATCTAGCGCGGCCCATCCTGCTCGAGATCGACCCATCCGAGCGCCCTGGGCAGGCCGTGCTCCCAGACGCGCTCGATATCGTCGAGGGCGACGTCGAGGGTGTCGGCGACGTGCGAGCCCCGTCCCTCGGCGGAGCCGGTGGCCCCGGCGCCGGCGAGCTCGATGACCAGCCGGTCGCCGCCGACGCTGCCGATCGCCTCGACCGGGAGGCCGTGCTGGCGTGCGAGCAGCTCGATCGCGGGAACGTGCCGCGGCGACGCGGAGACGATGAGGCGGCTCGGGCTCTCGCCGAACAGATCCACGGCGGGCGAGTTCGAGATCGGCAGCCGGACGTTCGCGCCGAGCTCACCCCACAGCGCTGCCTCCGCGAGGGCCGCCGCGAAGCCGCCACCCGAGACGTCCTGGGCCGAGGCCAGGAGGCCGCGAGCCGCGGATTCGCGGACGAACGCCTGGAGCTGCGCCTCCAGGCGGAGATCGAGCGCCGGTGGGCCGTCTTCGGGCGCCACGCCCGCGATGCGTGCGTACTCGCTCCCGGCCAGGCCCGGGCCGGCCTCGCCCACGAGGAGGATCGCGTCGCCGGCTGTGCGCAAGGCCGGCGCCAGCGCCTTCGCGACGTCCTCCAGCAGCCCCACGACCCCGATCTGGGGCGTGGGCGCGATCCTGCCCCTCGCGGACTCGTTGTACAGCGACACGTTCCCGCCCGTCACCGGCAGGTTCAGCGCCCGGCAGGCATCGCCGAGCCCGCGAACCGCCTCGGACAGCTGCCAGAACGCGTCCGGCTTCGTGGGGTCGCCGAAGTTGAGGCAGTTGGTCACGCCGAGCGGCCGTGCACCGGTGATGGAGACATTGCGCGTCGCCTCGGCCACGCTTATCGCCGCGCCAAGCCATGAATCGGCGGCGCTCACTCCCGCGTTGCCATCCGTCGCCGCGACGAGTGCCTTCGACGTTCCAGCGACCCGCAGCACGGCGGCGCCACGCCCCGGCCCCTCGGCCGTCGAGGCGCCGACCGTAGAGTCGTACTGTTCGAACACCGCGCGGCGCGAGGCGAGATTCGGCGATCCCATCAGCGCCAGCAGAACGGCGCCGGGATCCATGCCCCGTTCAGGGAGCTGGTCGCTCGCCGCGAGTGGTGCGCCCGGCGCCGGGGCGAGCCTGCGCCGCTCCGGCGGGGCGGCCAGTCGAGCGTGGACGATCGCGTCCGAGGTGAGCGCCGACGCCGGCACCCGGGCAAGCTCGCGAGCGCCTTCTTGGGGGCGGCCATCTGGACCCAGGCCGCCCTCGACGACCGTGACCATGCCGTCGTCGGTGACCCGCCCGATGACCGCACACGGCAACCCCCAGCGCGCACAGATCTCGGCCACGGCATCGAGCTTCTCCGGCAGGACGATCGCGAGCATCCGCTCCTGGCTCTCCGAGATCATCACCTCGAACGGGGCCAGCCCCGGCTCGCGGCGCGGCACCGCGTCGAGGTCGACGAGGATGCCGGTGCCGGATCGGTCGGCCGTCTCCGAGGTCGCGCACGTGATCCCCGCCGCGCCGAGGTCCTGGAGCCCCTCGACCAGCCCGCGCTCGATGAGCTCGAGCGACGCCTCGATCAGCAGCTTCTCGGCGAACGGGTCGCCGACCTGGACCGAAGGCCGCTTCGAGGGATCGTCGTCCGTGAACGTTGCGGAGGCGAGCACCGACGCTCCCCCGATGCCGTCTCGTCCCGTCGCGCTCCCGAACAGGACCGCGAGGTTGCCCGGCCCGGGCGCCGCCGCGCGGGTAAGGTGCCGCTCCTCGAGCAGCCCGATCGCCATCACGTTCACCAGCGGGTTGTCGGCGTACGACGGGTCGAAGACGAGCTCCCCGCCCACCGTCGGCACGCCGACGCAGTTGCCGTAGCCGCCGACGCCGCGGACCACGCCGTCGACGAGCTGCCGCGTCCGCGCGTCGGCAGGGTCGCCGAAGCGGAGTGCGTCGAGGACGGCGATGGGCCGGGCGCCCATGGTGAAGATGTCGCGCAGGATCCCGCCGACGCCGGTCGCCGCGCCCTGGTACGGCTCGACCGCCGACGGGTGATTGTGCGACTCGATCTTGAACGCGACGGCCAGGCCGTCGCCGATCGACACGACACCGGCGTTCTCGCCGGGCCCGGCGACGACGCCCTCGCCGCGGGTCGGCAGCGTGCGCCGCAGCGGCCGGGAGCTCTTGTACGAGCAGTGCTCGCTCCACATCACGCTGAACATCGCCAGCTCGAGGTCGTTCGGGTCGCGTCCGAGCCGGTCGCGAATCGCGTCGAGCTCGCCGTCGGTCAGGCCGAGGGCGCGATGTAGCGGCGGCGCGGCGGCGGCGTCGGGCACGGGCGGCTCGGCCAGGATCATCGGCTCGCGGCCGTCAGCGCGACTTGCTGCGACGTTGCGGCGCCGGCGGCGGTGCCTTGCTCGGCGCGCGATGCCGCCGCCACGAGCGAGCGCAGGATCGGGAGCCCGTCGTCGGAGCCGAGCAGGCGATCCGCCGCGCGCTCCGGGTGCGGCATCAGACCCGCGACGTTCCCGCGCGCGTTCAGCACGCCCGCAATTGCACGAAGGCTGCCGTTCGGGTTCGCCGGGTCCCCCTCGACGCCCGCCTGCGTGCCGTCCGCGTGGACGTACCGAAACAGCACCTGGCCGTCACGTTCGAGCTGGTCCAGCGTCGCGTCGTCGGCGAAGTAGCAGCCCTCGCCGTGCGCGATCGGCATCTGCAGCGTCCGCCGGCTCCCCACCAGGCTCGTGAACGGCGTGTCGAGTCGCTCGGCGACGATCCGCACGTCCCGGCCCAGGAAGCGGAGCCCGCGGTTCCGCAGCAGCGCCCCGGGCACGAGCCCAGCCTCGGCGAGAACCTGGAAACCGTTGCAGATCCCGAGCACGAGCCCGCCCTCGGCGGCGAACGCGGACACGGAGCGCATGACCGGGCTGAACCGGGCGATCACGCCGGCGCGCAGGTAGTCGCCGTAGGCGAAGCCGCCGGGCAGCACCACCGCCGCGCAGCCGTCGAGGCTGCCCTGCTCGTGCCACAGAGGCACGGCCTCGGCGCCGGCAAGCTCGAGACCGGCGAGGGTGTCGCGGTCGCAGTTCGAACCCGGGAAGACGACGACGCCGATCCTGGTCATTGGCCGGCCCCGTCGCCGTCCGCGCCGTCCGCGCCGTCCGCGCCGTCGAGGCGCTCGATGTCGAAGGCCTCGATGAGCGGGTTCGAGAACAGCTCTCCCGCGAGCCGCTCCACGACCTGCTGCGCCGCCGTCTCGTCCGCGGCCTCGACCGTCAGCTCCACGCGGCGACCAACGCGAACCGCGGACACGCCCTCGACGCCCAGGTGCCCGAGGCTGCCCTCCACGGCTCGACCCTGGGGATCGAGGATTCCCGGCTTGGGCGCGACGTTGACCGCGAACCTGAAGGAGCTCACGAGCTTCCCTCCGCAAGGGCGATGACGTCCTCGTCCAGATAGCGCTGGAAGCTCGCGCCGGTGATCCTCTCGAACGCCTCCACGTACCGGGCGCGCGTTCCGGCAACGACGCCGGGCGGCAGCTCCGGGCCGGGCGCCGTCTTGTCCCACGGCTGCCGCTCCAGCCAGTCGCGCACGAACTGCTTATCGAAGCTCGCCTGCGGCCCGCCCGGCATGTACGCCGCCGCATCCCAGAACCGGGACGAGTCGGGCGTCATGACCTCGTCGACGAGGATGAGCTCGCCGTCGACGAGGCCCATCTCGAACTTCGTGTCGGCAAGGATGATGCCGGCCTGGGCGCACCGAGCCGCCCCGGCCTCGTACAACCGGATCGCGACGTCCTTCGCCCGCTCGACGAGGGCCTGCGCGGCGTCCTCGCCCAGCCAGTTGTCGCCGGTCGGCGGCCAATCGGCGAGGAGCTGGACCATCGACTCGAAATCGATGTTGATGTCGTGCGCGCCAACCGCCGCCTTCGTGGCCGGAGTCATGATCGGCTCGGGCAGCCGGTCGCCCTCGCGAAGACCCGGCGGCAGCGGCACGCCGCAGACGGCGCCGTGGCTGCGGTACTCGCGCAAGCCGGAGCCGGAGAGGTAGCCCCTGACCACGATCTCGACCGGTAGCACGGAGGCCGTGCGGCAGAGCAGCATGCGGCCGCGCAGCTCCGCGGCATCGAAGGCAGCCGCCACGTCCCCCGGCAGGTCCTCTGGATCCGTGCCGAGCACGTGGTTCGGGACGATATTGCGGGTCTCCTCGAACCAGAACCTCGACAGCCCCGTCAGGACGCGGCCCTTGTCCGGGATCTCCGTGGGCAGGACGACGTCGAACGCCGACATCCGGTCCGAGGCGAGCAGGAGCAGGCGCTCGTCGTCGACGGCGTATAGGTCGCGCACCTTGCCCGAGCGGAGGAAGCGGTCAGCCGTGAGCATCGGCCGTGACCTTTCCGGCAATCAGGGCATCGAGGCGGCCGATCACCTCGGGGACGTGGGTGAGGTGGCGCTCGTCGTCGAAGCAGGCATCGAGATCGGCGAGGCTGAGCGACCGGGCGACGACCGGCTCGACGGCGAGGAGCTCGCGCAGCGGGCGGCGTGCGTCGGCCGCGGCCAGCGAGGCGTGCTGCACGATCTCGTACGCCTGCTCCCGCGAGAGGCTGGCACGTTCGACGAGCGCCAGCAGGACGCGCGACGAGGCGTGGAGCCCGAGCCCTCGTTCGATGTTCTCGCGCATCCGCTCCGGCCGGACGACCAGATCGCGTACGAGGCCCGTGACCTTCTGGAGCAGGTAGTCGAGCAGAGTCGTGGCGTCGGGCAGGATCACCCGCTCCGCCGAGGAGTGGCTGATGTCGCGCTCGTGCCACAGCGGCTGGTTCTCCAACGCCGTGGCCGCGTAGCCGCGAAGCACGCGAGCGAGACCCGCCACGCGCTCCGACAGGATCGGGTTGCGCTTGTGGGGCATCGCGGACGAGCCCTTCTGGCCCTGCTTGAACGGCTCCTGGACCTCGCCGATCTCGGTGTGCTGGAGGTTGCGGATCTCGGTCGCGAACCGCTCCAGGCTGCCGCCGAGGATCGCGATCGCGGTCAGCAGCGCAGCGTGACGGTCGCGCTGGACGATCTGGGTGCTCGCCTGGTCGACGCGCAGCTCCAGCTCGGCCATCACCTCGACCTCGACCTCGGGCTCGAGGTGGCTGTACGTCCCGACCGGCCCCGACAGCTTGCCGGTCGCGATCTCGTCGACGGCCTCGGCCAGCCGGCGCCGCCCGCGGTCGACCTCGAACGCCCAGCCGGCGAGCTTCAGCCCGAACGTCGTCGGCTCGGCGTGGACGGAGTGCGTCCGGCCCATCATCAGCGTGCCCGCCTCGGCGCGGGCGCGCATCACGAGCACCTCCACGAGGAGGTCGGCGTCGCGCAGGAGGAGCTCCCCGGCCGCGCGGAGCTGCAGCGCGAGGGCGGTGTCGACCACGTCGGACGACGTCAGCCCCAGGTGCACGTAGCGACCCTCGGGGCCAATCGATTCCGCGACCTGGGACACGAACGCGATGACGTCGTGGTCCGTCGTGCGCTCGAGCTCCTCGATCCGCCCGACGTCGACCTTCGCCCGCGCCTCGATCGCTGCCAGCGCGCCGGGCGGGACGCGCCCGCGGCGTGCCTGTGCGCGGCTCACGGCCAGCTCGACGCGGAGCATGTGCTCGAAGCGTGCCTCGTCGGACCAGACGGCGCCCATCTCGGGCAGCGTGTAGCGCCGGATCAAGAGGGCGCTCCCACGGGAACGCCGGCGCCGCCGCTTGGTGGCAGCGCGGCCGCGATGTCGCGACGCCGCTGCATGCCGTCCCAGGAGATCTGGTCGGCAGCCGCTTCCGCGGCGGCCCTCGCCGCCGGCAGGTCCGACCCACGGCCTACGACCGTCAGCACGCGCCCGCCGGACGTGCCGTACCCGCCGCCGGGCCGCGCGATCGTGCCGCCGTGGAAGACGAGCCCTCCGGCAGCCTCGGCCGCCTCGATGCCCTCGATCGGCAGCCCGCGCTTGGGCGTCCCCGGATAGCCCTCGGCCGCGAGCACGATCCCCACCGCCGCTCCCGGCAGCTCCGGCAACCTCGCGACGGTCGAGAGGCGTCGAGCGGCGGCCGCCGCGAGCACCGGCCCCAGCGCGGTCGCGAGGCGCGGGAGGATCACCTGTGCCTCGGGGTCGCCGAGTCGCGCGTTGCACTCGAGGAGCACGGGCCCATCGTCGGTGAGCATGAGCCCCGCATACAGGAAGCCGATGAACGGTGTACCGCGCCGCGCCAGCTCGGCGAGGATCGGGCGATGGACGGTCTCGAGGATGCGCTCGACCGCGTCGTCGCCGAGGTCCGGCAGGGGCGAGTACGCGCCCATGCCGCCCGTGTTCGGTCCGAGATCGTCGTCGCATAGCCGCTTGTGGTCGCGCGAGGCCGGTAGCGCGACCGCCTCGCGGCCGTCGCAGATCGCGATGACGCTTGCCTCGCGCCCGTGGAGCCGATCCTCGACGACCAGTGCCGGCCCGGGGCCGCGGCCCTCCAGGTACGAGGGGACGTGCTCCCGGGCAAGCTCCACGTCCTCGTAGACCGCGACGCCCTTGCCCGCTGCGAGCCCGTCCTGCTTGAGAACCACGCCCCCACCCGCTGCGCCGAGCTCGGCCACGTAGGCACGGGCCGCCGCTCCCTCACCGGCCTCGAACGCCCGAGCACGGGCCATCCGCACGCCGGCCGCATCGGCAACGTCATGGCAGAAGGCCTTCGATGACTCGATGCGCGCCGCCGCGCGCGTCGGCCCGAAGGCGCGAATTCCGGCATCCCGCAGCGCATCCACGACGCCTACGGCCAGCGGCGCCTCGGGCCCGATCACGACGAGCTCCGCCGCCATGGCGCGCGCGGCGGCGACCACCTCCGCCGGATCGAGCGGGTCGACATCGGGCAGGCAGCGGACGCGCGACTCCGCCGCGATCGCCGCGCTGCCGGGCACCACGACCACCTCGTTCATGCCGGGCTCGCCGGCCAGCTTCCAGGCGAGGGCGTGCTCACGCCCCCCCGAGCCCGCGATCAAGGTCCGAGTCGGTGCCGTCGTCATGCGATCCGCGCCGTCGCACGACGCATCGGGCGCCAGGCCCGCTCGATGGTCTGGGTTCGCTCCGGACCGACCGAGACGAGGACGATCGGCACCCCGGCATGCTCCTCGAGCGCGGTGACGTAGCGCCGGGCGTTCTCGGGCAGGCCCGCCAGCGATCGGACGTCGTGGATCGGCTCTGACCAGCCCTCGAACCACTCGTAGATCGGTGTGGCGCGCCCCAGGACCTCGGCCGACGACGGCCAGCGGTCGACGCGCTGCCCGTCGAGGTCGTACGCGACGCACAGCGGTATCGACTCCAGCCCGGAGAGGATGTCGATCTTGTTGAGCATGATGCTGCTCACGGAGTTCACCGCCACCGCGTAGCGGATGGGCACGGCATCGAACCAGCCGACGCGCCGCGGGCGGCCCGTGGTGGTGCCCACTTCGCGCCCGCGCTCGCGGATCCCCTCCCCGACCTCATCGGTGAGCTCGGTCGGGAAGGGCCCGGAGCCCACACGCGTGGCGTACGCCTTCATCACGCCCATGACCTCGTCGACCTGGAGCGGCCCGATCCCGCCACCCGTCGTCGCGCCACCGGCGACGGCATTGGACGAGGTGACGAACGGGTAGCTCCCGTGATCGAGATCGAGCAGCGTGCCCTGCGCGCCTTCGAGCAGCACGTGCTCGCCCCGGGCGAGCGCTGCCTGCACGAGCCATGTCGTGTCGTCCAGGTGGGGTGCGAGCCGCTCGCCCCAGCCGGACGCGCGCTCGACCAGCGCCTCGACCTCGAACGGGTCGGCGCCCATCGAGCCGAGCAGGAGATTCTTGTCCGGCAGCAGCCGCCCTAGCCGCGTCCGCAGGACCGAGCGATCGAGGAGGTCTTCCATCCGCAGCCCGACGCGCCACGCCCGGTCGCCGTAGGTCGGCCCGATCCCACGCCCCGTCGTCCCAACCTTTGCGCCGTCGAGGCGCGATTCGTTCGCCCGATCGAGGGCCACGTGGTACGGCATGATCACGTGGGCAGCTCGGCTCACCCGGACGCGCGAGACGTCGATGCCGCGGGCGATCAGCATGTCGAGCTCGCTGATGAGCGTCTCGGGATTCACCACCACGCCGTTGCCGATGACCGAGGTGATGTGCGGGTACAGCACGCCCGACGGCACGAGGTGGAGCTTCAGGACCTCGTCGCCCTTGACCACCGTGTGGCCCGCGTTGTCGCCGCCCTGGTAGCGCACCACCATCGCGACCTGCTCGGCGAGGAAATCGGTCGTCTTGCCCTTGCCCTCATCGCCCCACTGCAGCCCAACAACAATTGATGCCGGCATCAGAGGGCACCCGCCATCTCGCGGGTGCGACCAGTGATGAGAATCAAAGAGCCCCGGGCCTGTCGGCTCGGGACCAGGGTGCAAATCTCCCGCGGGTCGCCACTCGAGCAGCGGCGATGGGTCTGCCGGTCGGTCGGCCGCCTCACGGGACGGACGACGCGCCCTGATCGCGCGATCGCAGGACCTCCCCTGTCCGGGCCGCCTGACGATGGCCCTGGAACGAGGGCGAGTATAGCCGCGGCGGCGGCGCGCCATCCCGGCAGGCTTCTACGAATGCGGCGAGTTCCTTATTGGAGCCCACGAGGCGTTCGGTCTACGGTCCCGCCGCTCCCGCGAGATCCTCTTGATGGACCGGACCACGCGGGGCACGACGGCGACGGGCTGACGGTCGCATCTCCAGCCCGTCGCACCAACTCTCCCCGGACGCGACGATCGCCCCCCGAAACCTGGGAGGCGATCGTTGGAGCGAGACGATGAGATAAGTCCCGCCGGACGCGTACCGGCTCGAGGCCGATCACTCATGGTTGCTCGACTCGTGGTCTCCGAACGGGGTCGTCTTTGCGGAACCCTTCGCCCGCTCCGGCGTCCGTTCGATGATCCGTGGCCGACGCCCCGAGTGCCCCCGGTTTGCCGCGTCTCGGCGTACGTGAAAGATGCGACTCGAGGACGCCGGAAGCAATGGGCGGTATGTCTGGGGGTACGGCGGCGATGGTCTGAGGCGTCCGCGCACCACGCGCAGGGCGGCGCTACTCCGCGGCGGCCTCGTACGGCCGCCCGAAGAACCACACCTCCCGGAACGGGACGGTCAGATGCCAGATCATGACCGCGCCCTCGGGGAACGACGCCAGGTCGCCGGTTCGCAGGTCGATCACTGGCCCGCCCTCGATCTCGACCCGGGCGGAGCCCTCGAGGACGAGCACTGTCTCGCGCTGCGGCGCCGTCCACGGTCCAACCACGGAGACGTCCCGGAACCGCGACATTCCCGCGTATGCCGTCGTGTCCTCGACAAGGATGTGCATCTCGCCGCCGACCTCCGGGTCGGGCTCCCACTCCTCGGTGGCGACGTTCGTGACGAAGACGCCCGGGTGAACCTCCACGCGCTCGTCGTCCTATCGCTACTACCCGCGGACGACGCGTGCGATCTCGGCGGCGATCTCCTTGATTGTCGAGTCTGATGTCCTGGCCGCGACGGTGTCGGAAAGCGTGGGGCTGTACCCGAGCATGTCGTCGTGGCTGAGGCCGTGCCAGATGGGTAGGACGCGCTGGCGGCCGGCGATCTGGAGACCCACGATGCCGTCGAGCTCCCGCTGGGGCCACGGCTTGCGGAAGAAGTCGTGGGACATGAGGACGACGCCGAATCGACTATGGGCGAGGCCGTAATCGATGCTGCGACGAAGGCCCATGCCGATGGTCAGCTCGGTCTCGGCGAACCACGGGCTGATGTCGAGCGCCTCCAGCTCAGCGGCCAGCTCGCTCGCCGTCGCCTTGTCTTCACCGGCGTATGAGACGAACACGTCCCACTCTCGCTCGGGGCTGGGCGGGGCGACGTAGAAGTCATCAGGTCCGCCGCCGCCGCCGAACGTCGAAATGACGCGGCGTCGGGTCGTGGTGGCGGGAAGCTGCGCCGTGGCCCTCATCGTGGGGAGCGACGGCGCGGGCTGGTAGATCGGGGTGAGGGTCGCCCGCCACGTCATGGTGCGGCGAACTTGGACTCGGACCTGGGTCCGAATGGTGATCCTTCGGGTTCCCATCAGGCGACAGCTCTCCAGCTTTCGCGAGGACGACGCCCTGCCACCGAAAAACCGAGTCCGGCCCTCGCTTGGCAAGTGAGTGTAGCGGGTCCGACGCTCGAGAAACGAACGCACGTTCGACCGTCGGTTGCCCTTCGGTATCGATTCCGTTCTCGATCGGGTTCGGCCCGCTGACGACGCGCGCAGCTGCGAGGAGATGAGTGCCTCGGGAGTATTGCACGGTCCGCAAGCGGGGTGCAGCGTAGACGTGCGTGAGAGGATTGCCCGAGCGCGCTTCGGCCAGGCGCGACGCGATCAACCCGGGTACAATACGAACACCCGTTCGGATCGAGGATTGTCGATTTGGACCTCGCGCGGAATCCTGCTCTCACGACCTCCCTCGGCGCGCTCTACGCGGGCGACTGCCTCCCATTGATGCGCTCGCTTCCGGACGAGTCGATTGACCTGTTCTTCGCAGATCCGCCATTCAACCTCGGGAAGGACTACGGAGCCGCGGCTCCCGACAACCACGCCGAGGACCGGTATCTGGTCTGGACACACGAGTGGCTCGCGGAAGGCGTCCGCCTGCTCAAGCCGGGCGGCTCGATGTTCGTCTACAACCTCCCGAAGTGGGCGATCCCGATCGGCGACTATCTCCGTACACGGCTTACGTTCCGCCATTGGATCGCCGTGGAGATCAAGTTCGGCCTGCCGATCGCAGGTCGCCTCTATCCAAGCCACTACGCGCTGCTGTACTTCGTGAAAGGAAAGCGCCCCGAGACATTCAGCCCTCCACGCGTCCCAATGCCGACGTGCCGACATTGCGGGGGCGAGCTCCCCGACTACGGTGGGTACAAGGACAAGATGAACCCCAAAGGCCTAAACCTCAGCGACGTCTGGAGCGACATCGCACCGGTTCGACATGGTCGGTTCAAGAACCGCGCGGCGAACGAGCTGAGTCTGAAGCTGATGGACCGAGTCCTCGACATCGGCTCAGTCCCGGGCGACCTCGTCCTCGACCCGTTCGGCGGCGCGGGGACGACGTTTGTTGCGGCCGAGCTCAAGGATCGGCACTGGCTTGGGTTCGAGCTGTCCACGACCGACGCGATCATCGAGCGCTTCGCGGACCTGAGCCAGGACAGGACGAACCTGCGCCGCTATCGCGCGGGGCTCAACCACCTATTCACGCCGGAGGCGCTCGCGCTACGGGCGAAGTCGGGCATGGACCGCAATAACCACCGCTACCGGATCGAGGCGAACGGGCACGACGGGCCGCTCAACGGCGAAGGCGTCCAGCTCTCGCTCGACGTCTCAGCCGCCGTCGAGGTCATTGAAGACCAACTATCTCAGGGCTCGCCCGTCCGTCCCCTTGCCAATCAGCGGGACTAACGGATCGGTCGCGTCGAAACTAACGGCGACGACGACCAGTCGGCCGGGCACGTCGTCGCGATCGTAGACATCGCGATAGATCGACAGTTCGCGCCAGTTGCCGACGCGGTCCGTCAGGAACGGATAAAGACCAGCGTCGGCAAGCACCAGGACGCCTTGGCGAGCGATCCTTCTCATCAGCGCGAGGACCAGTCGGTTAAGTGAACGGTGCGAGCTTGAGATATTGCCCGTTTCCCACTCGACGAACGTTGACCAGCCGACGCTGTTCGGGCGCGCGCCGTCGAAGGGACCCGGGCCACCGCTGCCAAACGGCCCCACCTCGAGATCCCAGCCCAGATTCCTCAATCCCAGAGCAAATGCCTTGCGAATTGGCACAACGCCGTTGCCCTCTCGGGTTGGGTTTATGACGAAGGTCTCCGATCCCGGTGGCCAGCAGATCGTTTCCGTTGCGCGCCTGACATCGACTAAGTCTCGATCGGCCACCATGAGCTGCGCCGACTCGGACAAGCCGTCGAAAAGTGTGATCTCGTCAGTGATTCGCATGCGTTCGTCTGCGCCCCACACTTGCTCTTTGAACCCGCAGCGGCGCCCGAGTCTAGCGCGCATCGACGTGCCATTCGCGCGTGTGTGACGGGCATCGTCGTCCGTCGATCCGCGCGTAAGCGGCCCGTGACCGCCAGGTAAGGCCTAAGGCCGGCCCGCCACCGTCGTGGCACCGCCGCACGCAGGGTCGGCCCGTGTCCCGTCGGTCGACCGAGACAAGGAGCGATGGACCGTGAACAAGGTCCTCCTGGCCGGCCGCCTCACGCGCGATCCCGAGATGCGCGCGCTGGCGAGCGGCAAGCACGTCACGCAGTTCAGGTGATTAGTTAGGACACAGAACGCTTTGGCGCCTGCCTGCCGGACTGGCCCGGTCGAAGTCGGATCGAGTCGCCTTGGTTCGCCTGGCGGACGCTGACGAAAAGGTACCTACGTCTCTGCTTCGATCAGTTCCTTCATCTTCGCGAGGCTCGCGTCGATCATGCTCGGGTCCATCGAGGCCGTCATCGCCGGTATATCAAGGTTGATGGTGACGCGGGTGCGCCCGTCTCGTTCCGGCTCCATCGTCATGCGGGAATGCACCTCGAGCTCACCCGTGGGCGTGCTGTCGTGGATAACACCGCCCATAGCCAGCGGCGGCTGAAACTCGACGATCTCCATGGTGCCCTCAATGGGCGCGCCCAATCGCGTGTGCCGCCGCTGGATGCGTGTGCCGACGCCGATGGGTCCCTCGGTGATCTGCCGGAGCTCCATCTTCGGGTCCCAACGAGGATGGTTCTGTAGATGGTCAGTCGCGATGAACTGCCACACGACTGCGGGTGGTCGGTCAATGACCGTCGACCGTGAGAGCTTCATCGGCATCGGCTCCAGGGCACGAACTCAGGTACAGCGGACAAATGCCTCGTCCATCTTCGGACACTCGTCAACGCGCCGGTGCGCAAAGGCTCGCTAGGGCATGAGCCCCGCGCGAGCGTATTGGCCACCACAACATAGAGGCGAAACTAGCTTCGTTGACCTGAACGGGATCAACGCGATCGTCGCAACCGGCTCGTAAGCGCGACTGAACCGCGAGGCAACGGACAGATAAGCGTCGTTCGCTACCGTCGCGCTACCGCCGCACGCAGGGTCGGCCCGTGTCCCGTCGGTCGACCGATGAAGGAGTGATGGACCATGAACAAGGTCCTCCTGGCCGGCCGCCTGACGCGCGATCCCGAGATGCGCGCGCTGGCGAGCGGCAAGCACGTCACGCAGTTCAGCGTGGCCACCACGGAGTACGCGGGCAACGGCAAGGAACGGCCCGAGTACCACAACATCGTCACCTGGGATCGCCTGGCCGAGGTCTGCGGGCGGTACCTGGGCAAGGGCCAGCAGGTGGCCATCGAGGGGCGCATCCAGACGCGGACCTGGGACGACGAGAAGGGCCTCCGGCACTGGAAGACCGAGATCGTCGCGACCACCGTGGAGATGCTCTCCGGCCGCAAGAAGAAGGACTACGCCGCCGAGTCGTCGGCCGATGCGATCGAGGCCGCAGCCGTTGCCGACGGCGGCACCCAGACCGCCGAGGCCGACGAGCCGGCCGTGCCCGCCGACGAGCCGATCCCCGAGGAGCTCGCCGCTTGAGCAACTGACGTTCCCTTCCCTGCCCGGGCGGCCTCGGCCCTCCCTCGGGGCCGTCCGGGTACGCGGGGCGCCTCGGCCGCGGAATCGGCACTAGCTCTCGTACAGGTCGCGGCGCGAGAAGCCCGTCTCCGTTGCCACCTGCCGGGCCGCGTCGGCGCGGCGGAGTCCCGTGGCTGCAAGGTGGCTGACCCGCTCGCGTGCCTCGGCGAGGGTGGTCCCGCCCACGGCGCCAATCGCCTCCTGCGGCCCGAGGCTGCCGGGGCCACGCCCGGCGATCACGAGCGCGATCTCACCCCGGGACGGAATTTCGCCGGCTGCCACCGACGCGGAAAGCTCGGCAAGCGTGCCGCGGGCGATCTGCTCGTGCAGTTTCGTGAGCTCGCGGCAGACGGCGGCGGCCCGCTCGTCGCCGCACGCCGCGGCGAGATCGCGCAGCGTGGCCGCGAGCCGTGTCGGCGCCTCGTACAGCACCGTGGCGCGGTCGTCCGCGGCGATGCGCGCCAACCGCTCGCGCCGCTCCCGACCGGAGCGCGGCAGGAACCCCTCGAATCCCCACCGAGGCCCGGCGATCCCGCTCGCGGCCACCGCGGCGAGCACTGCCGACGCGCCGGGGATGGGCAAGACCCTCCCGCCCTCCGCCGCCCAAGCCGCCACGAGGTCGCCACCCGGATCGCTCACGGCGGGCGTGCCCGCGTCCGTCACCAGGGCGAGATCGGCGCCGCCGCGCAGGTGCGCGACGAGCTCGGCGAGGCGCGCCGGACCGCTGCGGGCATGGAAGCTCACCGTGCGGGTCGCGATCTCGTAGCGGACCAGCAGACGCCGCGAGATCCGCGTGTCCTCGGCCGCGATCAGGGGCACGGCGCGGAGCACCTCCAGGGCCCGCAGCGTCACGTCGCCGAGGTTGCCGATCGGCGTCGCGACTACGTACAGGATCCCGCCGGCCGCGGGCCGCCCGAGCGAGGCGCCCGTCATCGTCAGGACCGGGCGGAGCCCGGGCGCCGCCTCGGGTACAGGTAGTCGACGCCGGCGGTGCGGGGGCCGAGCTTGGCGATGGGCGGCACCTGGCGCTTGAACTCGGAGGTCGCGACGAGGCGCTCCACCCGCTCTATGAGCGCCCGGTCGAAGCCCATCGCGACCAGCTCGTCCGTGCTTCGCCGGCGGTCGATCCGCCAGTACAGGATCCGGTCGAGCTGCGGATAGCTGAACGAGCCCTCGCCCTCGTCGGTCTGGTCCGGCCAGAGGTCGGCGCTGGGCGGCTTCGCGATGACCGCCTTCGGCACGCCGATCGCGGCGGCGAGCTGGCGAACCTGGCTCTTGTACAGGTCGCCGATTGGGTTGAAGGCGCAGGCGTTGTCACCGAAGATCGTCGTGTATCCGATCAGCGACTCGGTCTTGTTACCGGTCCCCACGACGAGCCCGCCGAACGTGACCGAGCGGTCGTAGATCACGGCCATCCGCATCCGAGCCATGAAGTTGCCGCGCCGGAGAGCCGAGGCGTCGCGCACGGCTTCGCCGCCGGCACCCAGCGACCCTTCGGTGCCGTCGCCGAAATAGGCTTCGACCATCGGCGTGATCTCGACGAGGTCGCTCGGACAGCCGAGGTCGGCGACGATCGTCTCCGCGTCGCCGCGCGACTCCGGCGACGACGTCCGGTACGGCATCAGCACGCACAGCAGCTTGTCCGCCCCGATCGCCTCGGCCACGAGATACGCCACGAGCCCGGAGTCGATGCCGCCGGACAGCGCGAGCACGCACCGATCGAAGCCGGCCTGGTCGAGCTGACCGCGAATGAACCCGGCTATCACCCGGCGGGCGACGTCGGTATCGATCGCGAGCTCGTCGGGCAGCTCGAATAGCGGCCGCCCGGCGTCGTCTGTCGGCACGGGGCCGATGGCGCTCACCGGCGGCGCGGCCGCAGCGGGATCGGGTCCGGCGCCGCGACCGCCCCGGCGGCCCGCTTCGACTCGGGGGCCACGTCGGGTCCGGGGCCGGCGTTGGGCTCGGCGGTGGAGTCGGGCGCCATGCCGGCGCGCTCGCCGATGATCCTGGTCAGCTCACGGGCCTGGAGCTCGAGCCGCTCGTCCCGAAGCAGCGGCAGCGCGATCCGTTCGCGGCGGACGTCATCGAGATTGACGTCGACCAGGTACAGGCCGTCGTCGAATAGCGGCGCCGAGAAGACCGGTTCGCCGCTCGGCGCGATCACCTCGGACCCGCCCCAGAACGTCATCGACTCGTCCACGCCGACCCGA
>DATKBR010000080.1:0-11360 GCA_035513775.1 Candidatus Limnocylindria bacterium | reverse complement strand
ACCTGACGACCGTCGACCCTGCAGCGGCCGAGGAGACGCTGCTCGGAGTCCTGAGAGGCTCCTGACCATTCGGCGGCGCGGCCGCTTTGACCGCCGGCCGACGGCTCGCTAGTCGGGGAACGCCTCCGGGCCTCGCTCCGCAAGCTCGGAGGCTTCCTTCGCGTGGTCGTCCGACGGGAGCCACGAGTACGGGTAACGGTCGTCGTCGAGCTCCAGGGCAGCCTTCGTGAGCTTCAGCGGGTGGAAGGTGTCGACCATGACCGCGAGCTCCTCGGTCGCCTCCTTGCCGATCGACGCCTCGACCGTGCCCGGGTGCGGCCCGTGCGGGATCCCGGCCGGGTGCAACGTGAACGAGGAGATCTCCACGCCGCGGCGGCTCATGAAGTTGCCGGCGACGTAGTAGATGACCTCGTCGCTGTTGATGTTCGAGTGGTTGTACGGCGCCGGGATTGCGAGGGGATGGTAGTCGAACTTGCGGGGCACGAACGAGCAGACGACGAAGTTGCGCGCCTGGAACGTCTGGTGGACCGGCGGCGGCTGGTGGACGCGCCCGGTGATCGGCTGGAAGTCGGCGATGTTGAACCGGAACGGCCAGAGATAGCCATCCCAGCCGACGACGTCGAACGGGTGGTGCCGGTAGTGGTACGCGGTCAGCAGGTCCGTCGAGCGGACGTGGATGACGAAATCGCCCTCCTCGGCGCGGGCCGGGACGTCCTCGGGGTCGTGCAGGTCGCGCTGCGAGTACGGCGAGTGCTCGAGCAGTTGGCCGTAGTCGTTTCGGTAACGCTTCGGCGGCTCGATCTCGGACGGTGCCTCGAGGTACAGCATCCGCTGCTCCGAGCCCGCGTCCGGGTCCAGGCGCCAGGTCGTGCCGATTGGCAGGACGAGGTAGTCGCCGGGGCCGTAGCGCAGCGGCCCGAAGATCGTGTCGCAGACCCCCGTCCCCTCGTGGACGAAGAGCATCTCGTCGGCGATCCCGTTGCGGTAGAAGGTGCCGTCGGGCATGGACTCGGCGGGGCGAACGACGCCGAACACGACGTCGCTGTTGAAGAACAGCGGGATCCGGCCGGTGATCGCGTCGCCCTTCGGCTTCACCGCGCCGGTGTTGGTCAGGTGATGGCGATGCACCTTCTCGGAGGCTGCTTCGAGGCGGATCTCGCGCACCGGCTCGATCTTGTGCGTCCGCGTCGGCGGGACGAGGTGATAGAGCAGCGAAGAGCGGCCGCTGAACCCCTCGACACCGAACAGCTCCTCGGCGTAGAGGCTGCCGTCCGGCGCGCGGTGCTGCGTGTGGCGCTGCTGCGGGATCGAGCCGTGGCGGACGTAGTACATGAATCGACTGGCCTCCGCGTGCGTGCGAAGGCAAGTCTATCGACGCGTGGTCAGGGAGTGGGCCGAGCCACCACCGGGCTCCTCAGCTCGCCGAGCTGTTCGATGGCCAGGGTCACGACGTCGCCGGGCTCCAGCCATCGGCCGAGCGCCTCGTCCTTCACCTCGAGCAGGCAGCCGGTGCCGACCGTGCCGCTGCCCAGGATCTCGCCGGGCCGGACGTGAACATCGGCGGAGGCGCGGGCCAGCATCTGGGCGAAGGAGTAGTGCGCGGACGCCCAGGATCCCCGGGAGACCTCCACCGTCCGGCCGTCGGCGCCCTCGACGGTGGCCGTCATCACGAGGGCGGGCGCGGTCGCCCCGGGCGCCCAGCGGCCTGCAAGCTCGTCGGGCGTGACGATCCAGGGGCCGATCGACGTCGCGAAGTCCTTGCCCTTGGCCGGCCCGAGCCGCACCACCGACTCGTCGCGCTGGAGGTCGCGCGCGGACCAGTCGTTCACGATCAGGTAGCCGCCGATCGCCTCGGCCGCGCGCTCCTCGGGCAGGTTGAATGCCGGCGTGTCCACGACGGCCCCGACCTCGAGCTCGAAGTCGAGCTCCGTGCTGCCGCCGGGCGCCCACACCGCCTCGCCCGGCCCGCGGATCTCCGAGGTGTTCGAGAAGTAGAAGATCGGGAGGCGGAACCAGGGCTCCGGGATCTCGCTGTCGCGGCGGCCCCACATCGTGGCCACGTGCTGCTCGAACGCATAGAAGTCACGGAACGACGGGGGTCGCAGCACCGGCGGCCCGAAGGCGAGATTCGCCGCGCCCAGGACGACGTCGTCGTCCTCATCGCGCGCCCCACCCGCCGCCGCGAAGCCCTCGAGAATCTCGCCGAGCGCCTCGATCCGAATGCCCCGCGCCAGGACGTCATCGAGCGTCGTGATCGGCTGCCGGAACAGCATCGCGTTGTGGGCCCGCCGAGGGTCCGCAGCGGCGAGCCGGCGTCGGGCAGCCTCAAGATCGAGCCACGCGTCGCCTTCGGACGCCGCGGCGGCGAGCCGCCACGGGGCGCCGGCGGGTCCGTTGTGCTCGCGGATGTGGGCGACGCGCATGCCCGGAGTCTAGGCCGCGTTCACCGGATCGCGGGGGCGTCTCCCGGGTCGGCGATCACGGCTTGAATATCATCAGCCACAGGATCACCACGAAGCCACCGGCGCCGATCGCGAGGAGCAGCTCCGGCCGCTTCGATTCGAGGAGCTTGTCGAGCTCCTCGTCGGAGACCGGAACGGGATCGGGGTCCGCGGGCTTGACGCTCCGCGTTCGCTGGCCGAGCCCGAGCCGCACCCGGGTGAAGTAAGTCGAGCCGATCGGGGTCATCGCGCCGCCTACGACGATGAACAGCACGAGCGAGATCCAGATCCAGGCGCGGTCCCACGAGCCGAGGACGATCCCGGCGAGGATCCCCGCGACTAACAGGACCAGCATGCCGACGCCGGCAAGCCCGAGCGACCACCCGGACAGGTCGAGCAGCGCCTCGAGGCGCTCGCGTTCGCGCTCCCTTCGAATCTGGAACGCCACGAACATCGACACGCCGTGTCCGGCCGCGAAGGCAAACGCGCCGAGGACGTGCACGAACACGATCCAACCGATGTACGGGGTCAGGTCCATCGAGCTCCCTCCCTTGTCAGTCGACCGCCGGCCCACCGGCCGGCGGCCTGCTGGGCAGCAAGGTTCATGATCGCATCGCCCACGGCGTCGATGGCTTCCTCGAGGCTCGCACCTGCTGCGCTCGTAACCTCACGCGATCCGGTGGACGAAGCCGTCGGCGGCAGGGTCGTCGGGCGCCGGGCTCACGCGGTGAGCCGCCTGAACGCCCAGAGCGTCGCGCCCTGAAGGACGATGAGCAACGTCCCGATGGCGACGACGGCCCTGCCGAGGACGTCGGCCTCGAAGCCGACGGTCATGAGCGAGCGCATTGCCTCGATGACGTGGCTGATCGGGTTCCAGGCGTTGATGGTCTGGAGCCAGTCGGGCATGAGCGCGACCGGGACGAACGCCGTGGACATGAACGCGATCGGCATGAACAGCATCGCCAGGGTGCCGGTGGCCTGCTCGCTCTTCGTGAGCAGCGCCGGCACCATCGAGGTCCCCGCCCAGGCGATGCCGAACGCGCCGCCGAGCAGGACGATCGCGACGAAGCCGGCTGGCCCGGTGGCAACGTGGGCGCCGAGCAGAATCGCCAGGATCAGCACCGCCGCGCCCATCGCGGCCGAGATGAAGAACAACGGCACGAGCTCGCCCGCCAGGATCGCCATCCGGTTGACGGGGCTGGCCCGCAGCTTGTCGAGAAAGCCGTTCCGCCAGTCGACGAGCAGGTTTCCGCCCGACCAGGCGACCGCGAAGAAGACGACGAAGGCCACCTGCCCGGGGGTCAGGTAGTCGAGGTAGCTTACGGCGGGCGCGCCGGCCGCGGCAGCGCCACGCTCCCCGCCCGTGAAGCCCGGCAGCGACACGATGTCCTTGAAGAGCTGGCTGAAGACGAACAGCTGTATCAGGGGAAACAGGATCGTCGAGATCGGATTGGCCGGCACGCGGTAGTAGCGGCGCAACGACCGCACGCCGAGCAGCCAGGCTTCGCGGACGAAGCCCGTCAGGCCCGGCTCGGCCACCGGCCTCGACACCTGCTCGCTGGACTCGGCCATGGCGCTCACCACCAGCCGACTGCCAGCGGCTGATCGGCCTCCTCGGCCCGGATGCGCCGCCCGCAGTACCGCAGGAAGACGTCGTCGAGCGATGGCTCGCGCGTGGTCAGTCCCGCCACGTGGATCCCGGCGCCGTCGAGGCGCCGGAGCAGGATCGGGACTGCAACGCGAGCGCTCGATACCGTCACCGAGATGCCCTCCGCCGCGGGTTCGGCGCCCAGGATCTCGTCGACGCCCTGCAGCCGGGCGAGCGTGGCGGCCTGGGCGGCGGCAAAGCTCGACTTGCCGTTGGTCTGGGCCAGGGCGATCTCCACGGAATCGGACCCGACGGATCGCTTCAGCTCGCGGGGCGTCCCCTCCACCACGATCTTCCCTTGGTCCACGATCGCCAGCCGGTCGCACAGCCGATCGGCTTCCTCCATGTAGTGGGTCGTCAGGAACATCGTCGTTCCTGCCCGGTTGATGCTGACCAGCTCCTCCCACAGCGCGGTCCGGCTCTGCGGGTCCAGGCCCTCGGTCGGCTCGTCGAGGAACAGCACCGCCGGCTGGTGCACGAGGGCCGTCGCGAGGTCCAGTCGCCGGCGCATGCCGCCGGAGTAGGTGCCCGCCAAACGCGATGCGGCGCCGGTGAGATTCATCAGCTCGAGCAGTGCGTCCACCCGCGCGCGCAGCCGCCGCTCAGGCATGCGGTGCAGCCGACCCATCAGCTCGATGTTCTCGCGCCCGGTGAGCATGTTCTCTAGCGCCACCGACTGCATCGCGAGCCCGATCCGTTGACGGACCTCGGCCGGCCGGGCCGCGACGTCGATGCCGGCCACCATGGCGGTACCCGTCGTCGGCCTCGTCAGCGTTGCGAGGACCTTGATGGTCGTGGTCTTGCCGGCGCCGTTCGGTCCCAGGAAGCCGAACAGCTCGCCCTCCTCGACGGCGAACGACACGCCGTCGAGGGCCTGCACCCCCTCTCCGCCGCGGGCGCCCGGGTAGCGCTTCGTCAGCTGCGCCGCGACGATCGCCGGCGCCTCCACGCGGGCGTCGCGGCGCTGGCCCTGTCGATCGGGCACGGCCGCGGTCACCGGCGGATCGGCCGCGGCCGTCACTCGGGCGCTGTCCTCACTGCGCTGTCCTCACTGGACCGTGATGGTGCCCTTCATCGCCACCTCGTGCCCGGGCACGCCACAGTAGAACTGCAGCGATCCCGCGGCCGCCGGCGTCACCGCGACCAGGGTCGACGCGTTTGCCGGAACCTGCACGTGCAGGTTCAGCGCGTCGATGTCGAACGAGTGCGCGAACGAATCGTGGTTGACCACCACGAGCCCGAGCGTCTCACCGGCCGTGGCACCGAGCGACTCCTGCACGAACGTCACGTCCCTCGCCTCCAGCACGGCGGCGGAGGTAACCTCGGCAGCGGTGGCTGATCCACCGCCGGCGCCGAGGATCGCCGTGGCGATGGCGCCGAACGTGGCGGAGACCGCGATCGTCAGGGCCATCGCGGCGCGGCGCGTGGGCGCGGCTGAGCCTGCCTGCGCCCGCGCGTCGCGGAACGAGAACCAGCCGGACGCCACGACCACGAGGGTGGCGACGAGCAGGGGCAGCGCCGCCGTGAAGCCCTGGACATCCCCGGGGTGCGTGAGGCTGTACGGGATGTAGGGCGCATTCAGCAGCATCAATGCAACCGCGGGAATCAGGCCCGCGAGCCAGAACCATGGCCGCCGCGGCGCGCCACGCCAGAGCGTCGCGGCCAGGGCCACGACGATGAACAGCCCGAGGAACACCCCGAAGATGACGAGGAACGGCACCACGTCGGGATTGTCGAGGTCGGGCAACACGAAGATTGTCAGGAGATACACGACGATCGCGACCAGCACCCAGTAGGTCGCCGCGAAGACGCGCATCCAGAACGTTCTTGCCATCACGCCCTCCATCAAAACGGCCGGAACATCATGAGCCAGAGGATAACCATTAAGCCGGTGCCGCCAACGAGGAGCAGGGCCTCCGGGCGGCGCGAGTCCAGGAGCGTCGCGAGCTCCTCGCCAGACACGGGCTCCGGATCCGGCTGGTCCGGCTTCATGTTCGGGGTTCGCTGGCCGACCGCTCGGCGGAGCCGGGCGAAGTACATCCCACTGATGGGCGTCATCAGCCCTCCAATCACAAGGAGCAGGACGAGCGAGATCCAGACCCAGGCCCTGCCGAACGATCCGAGCACGATGCCGGCCACGATGCCGGCCCCGAGCAGGCCGAGCAGGCCGAGCAGGCCGATTCCCGCCACGACCAGCGAGGCGGCCGAGAGGTCCAGCAGGCTCGCGATCCGGACCGGATCGCGCTCACGGCGCACGCGAAACGCCACGAAGATCGAGACGCCGTGCCCGGCGGCGAAGGCGAACGCCCCGGCAACGTGCAGGAACACGATCCATGCGGCGTAGGGGGTGAGATCCATGGTTCGTGGACCTCAGCGCCCGCCGGCGGCGGCATCGACCGGGCTGGCCGGTCCCCTGACGTCGATCGCCGTGTCGATGGCCCGCGGCGCCCGAGATCGGCGCGCGTACCAGACGGTTGCAGCGAAGAGCAGCAGCGCATTCACCGGATGGAGCGCGGCGAGCCACGTCGCGGAGCCGCGAAAGGCCGGAAGAGCCGTCTGGACCACGTACAGCAGCAGAATGCCGAAGCTGATGGCAATGTCCCGCTGCGGCGCGCGCGCCGCGACCGCCGTCAGCACGACCGCGAGGGCGATCAGGCCCACGGCCGTGTAGCCGAAGTCGATGTGCGCGCCGAAGTCGCCCGTTCCGCCGAGACTGACCAGCGCCGATCCGGCCAGGAAGACCTGGACGACGATGCTGGCCACAAGGAGCCAGGCCGTTGCCGTGTGGATCCGCCTGGCGAGGGCTTGCATGATCCGTTCCGTCCCTCCGTGTGCCTGGTCGCGGCTCGATGGCCGCCGCGACGAGACCGCGCGTGTCATTCATGCCCGCCGCGCCTCCCGCCGTCATGGGACCCCTGTCCCGAATCAGCCGGGCATTTCGGTCAACGTCGCGGCTTGGTGCCGCCGAGGCCCGCCTCGCGCGCTCGGACGATCGCCTGCGCCCGGTCCGCAACCTGGAGCTTGCTGAAGATGTTCGAGACGTGGTTGCGGACCGTCTTCGGCGACAGCACGAGGCGGCGCGTGATGTCGGGGTTGCTGAGCCCGCGGGCGACCATGTCGAGGATCTCCCGCTCCCGCTCGGTCAGCTCCGGGAAGATCGTCGCCTCGAGGGCCGTCCGCTGGGCGAAGAAGGTCGCCAGCCGACGGGCGATGGCGGGACCGAAGAGGGCCTCCCCTGATGCGACAGCCCGGATCGCCCGGATGAGCTCGGCCCGATCGGCGCCCTTGAGCACGTAGCCGCGGGCGCCGGCCTTCAGGGCACCGAAGACCTGGTCGTCGTCCTCGTACATCGAGAGCACGAGGACCGCGATATGCGGGCTGGTCGCAACGATCCGCCGAGTCGCCTCGATGCCGTCGATGCCGGGCATGTTGAGGTCCATGAGGACGACGTCCGGCTGGAGCGAGGCGGCCTGCCTGACAGCCTCCTCACCCGTGGGCGCCTCGCCGACGACGTCGACGTCGGCGACCGTGCCAAGGAGTGAGGTGAGACCGGTGCGGAACGCCTCGTGATCGTCCGCCAGCAGGACCCGGATGTCATCGGCCGGCGGCTCGGCGCGCAGGTTCATGACGGTGCCGCGGTGGCGCCGTCGAGCGGCAGGCGGGCGATGACGCGAGTCCCGCCGGCCGGCATCGCCTCGATGCGGCACGTCCCTCCGACCTCCGCGGCCCGCTCGCGCATCGACCCCAGCCCGATTCCCGGCCGGATGCCGGTGGCCGGGAGGCCGCGACCGTCGTCGACGATCTCGAGCTCCAGCGCGGGGACGTCTTCGGAACCGACCGGGGGCGCCGAGATGCGCACCGTGCAGGTACTGGCGCCGGAATGGCGCGCCGCGTTGGTCATCGCCTCGCTCACGATCCGGTAGGCCGCCACCTCCACGGCTGCCGGCAGGACCGGCAGCTCGCCGATCCCTGCGATGTCCAGCCTCGGCCCACCCAGCCGTTCGGCCTGGGCCCGCAACGATCCTACGAGCCCCAGTTCGTCGAGGGCGGGGGGACGCAGCGCATCCACCAGGCGGCGGATGTCGGCCAGCGCATCGTGGACATCCTCGCGCAGCTCGCCGAGGACGCGCGCCGACGCCGCGGGATCATGCGCAGCGAGGTCCGCCGCCACCTCCGCCCGCATCCCGATGGCGGCAAGGGTCGGGCCCAGCCCGTCGTGGAGGTCGCGCCTGATGCGGCGCCGCTCCTCCTCGCGCGCGGCCACCAGGCGCTCGCGGGAATCGATGAGGTCAAGGGTCAGGCTGACGGCGTGAACCGCCACGCCAGCCTGCCGGGCCAGCGCCTCGAGCAACGTCCAATCCGCTACCGAGAGCGGTTCGGAGCTCGAATGTGGCGCGACGAGCAGATCGCCGATAACCTCGGCTCCGTACATGAGTGGGACGCCGATGGGCTCGCCCAGCGGCCGACGACCATGCGCGATCGTGCGGTCTGCTCCGGCCGGACCGAAGCGCAGGGCGACCCATGGCAGGCGGAGCGATTCGGCGACCGTCCGGACGATCACCGTCGGCGCCTCGACCGGGTCGAGCGTGCTTTCCAGCCGCTGGCCCAGGCGGGTGAGGGCGCGGTACGGATCGTCGCGGTCGCCGAACATCAGCCGATTCACGGCTGCCTGGAGCGAGTCGCGGATCGGCAACGCGACGACCGCCGCCAGGCCAGTCGCCAGAAGTGACGCGGGGAAGCCCCCCTCCAGTGGCAGCAGCGACCCGATGACGCTCACGGAGACTGCATAGATCAGGACCAGTGCCAGGCTCGCACCGCCGTACACGAGGGCCCGGTTCACCGCGACGTCGATGTCGAACAGGCGATCGCGCAGGATCGCCATCGCGATTCCGATCGGCATCGGCAGCGCCAGCAGGCCGACGGCGCTCCACGGGATCAGCGGCCGGCCGGTGACCAGCTCTGGTCCGAACAGCAGGACGGCCGAAGGGATGGTGGCTGCTACACCGCCGAGCATGGCCCACCGCATCTGCTTGCGCACGACCGGCTGGGCGGCTCGATAGCCGCGCACGCCGAGCACGAGCCAGCCGACGATGGCCGGCACGATGACGAGCCCCTGGACTTCGGGCCAGGTTCCGAGCCAGGCCGTGGGGGAAGGCGCCAGCACGCGCGTGACACCGAGCCCGCCGACGTAGGCGCCGAGGGGAATGCCGTAGACCAGGGCGAGCCTCGCGCGACTCGGCCCGGTCGGGCCTGCCGCAAGCGCCAGTGGCAGGTGGAGAGCGCCGGCCGGCCAGAGCAGCATGTAGATCCCGCCAGCCGTTGCCGCGTACAGCAGGAACGGCCAGCCCTGCGCGATGTCGCTTGGCTGGAGACCCAGGAGCCACGGCAGGGTGCTGCCGGTGACCCCGCAGGCGACGATCATCAGCGCGGTGGCTGCCGAGGCCTCCGGCCGGCGCCACAGCACGTATGCGGCGACGACCTGCAGGAAGACCGTGAAGACAAGGACGCTCCAGTTGTCGCGCAGGACCGAGCCGATGTCGCGCGGCCGGAGCTCGAGAAGAACGTCCGTCACGGCACCCGCGCGCGAAACCGTGTATCGAACCGTCCGCGAGCCGTCGAACCCGCTTCGGTCAAGCTCGGGGTCCACGGCGCGATCGAGCAGCTCGCCGAGAGGCCGGCCGGCGACGTGGGTGACGATGTCCCCGGCCATCAGCCCATCCGGCGGCTGGTCGAGGGGCTCGACCCGGACGCCGTCAAGGGTCCACGCGTCGGAATAGAAGGCGATGACCGCCCCGTCGGATGGACCCGCCAGGCGCACGACCAGATAGCCGAGACTTGCCGCCAGGGACACTCCGGCGAGGAGCCAGATCGCCGTGGCCCGCGGCCGCCGCGCCGCGAGAACACCCGGTCTCGACAGTGTCATGCGTCCCGGCTCGCCGCGAGGGTAGGCGTGGACGTGCTAGTGGACCGCGCCCTCCTCGAGCATCCGGATCTTCTTCGCGAGTCCTTCGAGCACGCGCATACGGAAGTCCGGGTAGCGGTCCATGAGCGAGTGGAACTCCCGATGGCCGGCGACGAACACCTTCACCGGCCCATCGGCGGTCACGGTCGCGTTGCGCCTGCCCTCTGAGATCAGGGCCATCTCGCCGGTGATCCCACCCGGCCCCATCTCGTCGACGACCTGTCCGCCCCGCTCCACGCGGGCCTTGCCAGACGCGATCAGGAACATCTCGCCTGCGCTGTCGCCCTCGCGCGTGATCGCCTTGCCGTCGGGGATGTCGACCTCGTCCAGGAGCTGGCCGAGCTCGACAAGATCATTCGGCCCGCAGACCGAGAAGATCGAGATCGACTTCAACAGGTCCCGCTTCGAGTTTCCTCCAGCCATGCCGTCTCCCTCGTTGTGGCGTCCGGTGGCCGCGCCCGGCTTCTTCAATCTCGATTGTCCCGAACCTGCACGACAGTAGCATCCGTTTGTCGCCTCCCGTGATGCGGGCGGAGGCTTGATTGTCGGTCGAAAGCCGCGAAATTCCAACGCTGGAGCCGCACGATCGACCGATACAGGTGGACGGCGCCCCCGATGGGTGCCAGCCGCGGGAGAGTCGGTGGATCGCGATCTCGTCGTAGCAGCCCAGCGAGGCGATCAGGCGGCATTCGTCGACCTGGTCCGCTTTCGCGGTGGACGTTTCTTCGCGATCGCCCATCGGATCCTGCGTGACGTCGATCGGGCCGAGGATGCCCTGCAGGAAGCGCTGGTGATCGCCTGGCGTGACCTGCCGAGCCTCCGCGATCCGGACCGGTTCGACGCCTGGGTCCACCGGCTGCTCACCAACGTCTGCATCGCCGAAGCCGTCAGGGAGCGCAAGCGGATCAGCAATCTGTACGTGCTCCCCGTCGACGGTCCGGCCGCGCCGGACGAGTTCCTGGGAATCGCGGATCGAGACCTTCTCGATCGCGGCTTCCGGAGGCTCAAGCCGGAAGAACGGGCGATCCTCGTGCTCCGCCACTTCGTTGGCTACGAGCCCACCGAGATCGCCCAGGTGCTCGGCCTTCCCGCGGGGACGATTCGTTCCCGCCTCCACCACGCCCATCGCGCCATGCGTGCCGCACTCGAAGCTGACGCGCGTGCCGCGGTCGTCGGAGGAACGTCTCGATGAACCAACGCTCCGACATCGACCGCGTCATGGAGGCCTGGATGGCCGACGGCCCGACCGCGATCCCCGATCGCGTCGTCGACGTCGTCGCCGCCCGGATCGGCGTCCAGCGCCAGCGCC
>DATKBR010000079.1:0-8538 GCA_035513775.1 Candidatus Limnocylindria bacterium | reverse complement strand
GTTCGCCAGGGCTGCAATGAACATCCCCTGGTCGAGCGACAGGTAGCGATCGGCGATCTGGCCGGTCGCGACGTTCAGCGAGTCCTTGAACCCGCCCGAGCCGTACAGGTCCGGGAAGTCGTGCTCGAGCGCGCGGAGGTTTTCGAGCGCCGCGTCGAACGCGAAGTCGAGCGTGATCGCAGCCGCGTGCGGGGTGACGACGCCCTGCCCGTAGTCCTCGATCGGATCGGGGGCGATCGGGCAGGCCGGGTCGTCCCAGCCGACGTGCACGTGCGTCAGCCGATCAACATCGGCTGCATAGCCGTTCGGCTCCATGCCGATGTAGTCGACGCCGTACTCCCGGTAGCCGCCGGCGGGGTTCGAGGCCGGGCTGAAGCCCCAGTAGCCGTACTGCGCCTCGTCGCGGCCGAACTCGATCGTCGCCTCCGCGTACAGCGGATGGGTGACGCCCCAGCTCCGGGAACCCCACTCCTCCTCGGGCACGACGAGCGGGACCATGAACGCCTCGAAGGCGCTGCCGCCCCACGATGGCACGACGAGCTTGTCGCGGTACTGGTAGGCACCCTCGAACACGCGCAGCGTCTCGCCCTCGACGGTGTACTCCGCCCACTCGCCGACGGGGCGCTGCTCCTGCCAGTTCCAGCCACAGGTGTCCTCGAAGGTCCGGAAGCCACCGAAGTAGTGGCGCGCCGGGATCTGCCCATAGGCGATGCCGATGTACGAGGCGATGCGCGGCTCGGTGTTGAATGCGCCGTAGTGGTGGCAGGTGAAGCCGGACGACGTCGGCTGGTCCGCCGCGGGCCGGCAATCGTAGCTGTCCACGGCGGGCACGACCACCTGGTTGGGCGGCGCCTCCGGCCAGTAGCCGCCGCGGATCTGGTTCTCGATCGGGTTGTAGTAGAAGCCAAAGTCCATCGAGGTCACGAGCTCGCGCGCGGGCTCGCTGAGCTGCGGCACGGCCCCGTTGGCGACCATGTGGAGGGCCGAGGCCAGCCAGCCGTTGTCGACGCTCGACAGGAAGGGATACACCGGGTCGCCGTTCTCGGGCCACACGCTGAGCCTCTCGAGCGTGTCGGGGTCGTACCAGTTGTAGAACTGGCCCGATGCGGCGTGCCGCTCGAGCTCGGCGACGCTGTCAAGCGTGACCGAGATGCGCTCGCGCGCCTCCTTCGGCGTGATGAGCTGAAGGTCTCGGGCGGCCAGCGTGGCCCAGATGTACATGCCTATGTTCGTCGGCGAGGTGTACGCGGCGCGGCTGGCCGGGTCGAGGTCGCCGCCGATATTGTCAGATGGCAGGCCGGTCTCGGGATTCGTCATCCAGACGAAGCTCGCCCACGTGTCGGCCGCCCATCGCTGGAGGGTGGACCGTTCCTGCCCGGTGGCAGCGGCCGGGACCGCGAGCGCCAGCGACAGCAGGAGCGCCATCGGCAGGGAGAGGATGCGTTGACGTCGGATCATGAGGGTGCCCCCTATTGGTGCGGCGCCCGGGTGCCGCGTGCGTGACTGTGGGCCGCCATCAGCTCACTTGATGCCGGTCATGGCGATGCCCTGGGTGAAGTGTCGCTGCAGCAGGATGAACACGAGGAGAACCGGCATGATGACGACGACCGAGCCGGCCATCAGCAGCGCCACGTTGGTCTCCTGCTGGCCCGTGGCGAACAGGGCGATCGCCACCGGCAGCGTGTACATGGTGTCGGACGTGGCGACCACCAGCGGCCACAGGAAGCTGTTCCAGCTGCCGAGGAACGTGAGGATGGTGAGGGTGGCGATCGCCGGCCCGCAGAGTGGCATCACGATGCGCCAGAAGATGTAGTGCTCGCCGGCCCCGTCGACGCGCGCCGCGTCGAGCAGCTCGTCCGGGATCCCGCCGATGAACTGGCGCATCAGGAAGACCCCGAAACCGCCTGCCAGGAAGGGGAGGATCAGCCCGGCGTGGGTGTTGACCAGGCCGATGTTCGCGACGAGGACGAACAGGGGCATGAAGGTCACCATGCCCGGGACCATGAGCGTGCCGAGCACGAGCCCGAACAGGACCTTCTTTCCTCGGAAGCTGAGCTTCGCCAGGGCATAGCCCATCATCGAGCAGAAGATCACGTTACCGGCCGTGACGGCCGCCGCCACCACGGTCGAGTTGAAGAAGTAGCCGAGGAAGTTCAGGCGGCTGAAGAGATCCTCGTAGTTCGCCAGGGTCGGGTTCTGGGGCCACCAGGTCGGCGGCACCTGGCGCAGCTCGCCGGTCGTCTTGAACGAGCCGAGCACCATCCAGATGAACGGGCCGACGAGGAGGATGAGCCCGATGGCCAGCAGCACGTAGATCCACCAGTGGCTGCCTCCGCCGAGCGCCTGGCCGCCGCTTTCCGATGCCGGGACTGCGGGGGGCAGGTTGCGAGCCGGTGCCAGTGTGCTCATGGGTGCCTCCTCAATCGGTCCGCAGCACGCGGAACTGGAAGTAGGTGACCGCCGCAATCGCGATGAACAGCACGAAGGCGATCGCCGCGGTGTAGCCGTAGTTGCCGAAGCTGAACTGGCTGTACGCGTACAGCGCGAGCGACAGCGTCGAGTTGAGCGGTCCGCCCTGCGTCATCACGTAGACCTCTTCGAAGAACTGCACGTAGCCGATGCCGGTGATGACCGCGGCGAACAGCAGCGTCGGACGCAGCAGTGGGAGCGTGATACTGCGGAACCGTTGCCAGGCGCCGGCTCCGTCGACCTTGGCCGCCTCGTACAGGTCGCGCGGGATCGTCTGCAAGCCGGCGAGGAAGATGACCATCAGGAAGCCGAGGTTGCGCCAGGCCGCCATGGCGATGACCGACCACAGCGCGTAGCGCTGATCGGAGAGCCATCCCGGTCCGTCAATGCCGAAGATGCTGAGCGTGCCGTTGATCAGCCCGACCTCGGTTCCGAGGAGCAGGCGCCAGACAACAGCGATGGCGACGATGCTCGTGACCACGGGGAGGTAGAAACCCACCCGGAAGAGCGCCCGCGCCTTCACGACGCCCTGGTTCAGACCGACCGCCGCCGCCAGCCCGAGGACGATCGTCAACGGGACCCCGACGAGCACGAACACCGATGTGTTGGCCGCAGCCTTCTGGAAGCGCGGGTCGGCCAGCACGTCCAGGTAGTTGTCAAGACCGGCGAAGTTGATCGCAAGCGGGTTCCGGATGTCCGTCACCCGGAAGTCGGTGAAGCTGGTGACGAACGCGACGAGGATCGGCCCCGCCATGAACACCAGGAACAGGATGAGGAATGGGGCGGCGAAGCTCCAGGCGATCAGCTCCTGCCGCCGCGGAGACTGGCCGGCCGTGGACGCGGAGCTTCCCGCGCCCACGGCGTCGCTACGGCCGGTCACGTTACTGACCGGTGCCGATGCCGGCGGCTGCCTCCTGCATCGCCGCGCAGCCATCTTCCGGCGTCGTGTCGCCCACGGTAACCCGCTCGATCACCGCGTCGATCTCGGCCGCGACCTCCTCCCAGGTTGGGATCGACGGCGGCGCCTTCGCGTCCTCGAGCTGCTCGCCGAACGTCGAAAGCCGCTCGTCACCGGATAGAGCCTCCTCGTCCCAGGCCGCCTGGACCGATGGTAGGGCGCTCACCGTCTCGTACCAGGTCACCTGGACGTCGGGACGGGACAGGTACTCGATGAATGCCCATCCCGCCTCCTTGTTATCGGCATCCGCGAGCACCGCCATGTTGGCGCCGCCCACGAAGGAAGTGCCGGCGGCCTCGGTCGGCTGGTGCGCGACCGCGTACGCCGCGGGATCGGTCCCCGCGTCCTCGACGACGTTGATCATCCACGGTCCGCTGATGAAGGAGCCGATCTCACCGTTGGCAAAGCGGCCCTCGACGGGCACGTCCTCGGCCGCAGGCGGTGTCAGCCCCTCCTCGAAGAACGAGTCGTAGAAGGTCAGCGCATCCACGCATGGCTCGCCGTCGAGCGTGAACGTGCCGTCCTCGCCCAGGATCTCGCCGCCCGCCTGCCAGAAGAACGGGATGTACGTCTGCCATGCGCCGGTCCCGCCGGGCTGGAGGCTGATACCCCATTCGGCGCCTGACTCCTGCATCGAGGCCACCGCAGCCTTCAGGTCGTCCCAACTGGCAGGTGCCTCGGCGACTCCGAGGTCGGTGCGGTAGTACAGCAGGCGCGTCTCGACGTACCACGGTACGGCATAGCTCGTCCCCTGGACGATTGTCGTATTCCAGGCGCCCTCGAAGAACTGCCCGCCGTCGATGTTCGCCGGCGTCGGCTCGAGGCCGCCAAGCGCGGCGAACTCGCCCATCCAGGTCGTTCCGACCATCGTCACGTCCGGCACTTCGCCGCCGGCGATGGCGTTGACGATCCGGTCGTGCGCCGCGTCCCACGGCACCGGGGTCACCTCGACGCTGATGTCGGGGAACTCGTCCATGAACGCGTCGGCCAGGACGCTAAGGCTCTCGCCCTCGGCCCCCATGGCCCACACGGTGATATCCCCGCTTGCCCCCTCGGTGTCGATCTCGGGCGCCTGCGAGGCGGCCGTTCCGTTGCCACCGTTGTCGTCGCCCCGACCGCAGGCGGCGAGTGTCACCGCCATGCCGATCGCCAGGAGCGTGGCTCCCACCTTGTGCTGAGTCCGCATGTGCCTGCTTCTCCTTCCGATTGTGTGGGCGCAGCCGCAGCGCGATCGCACCACCAGCTCGGATGGCAGGACCTCGTGTCGTGGTTGAGTCCGCTCCGTCGAGATTCGTTTCTTATGCCGTTCGGCCGGCTGACGCCCGGTTCCCGGACACCGACTGCCGCCGTCGTGAAGCCTTGCAGTGACCAGCATGATCCATGCCGAATCCGGCGCCTGACTGCGGCGCCAATCCCGATCAGAAGACGCGAGGGCACCACGGGGCGCGATCGGTGCGGAAGAGCCCGTCGGCCCGGTCGACGCCCCCGGGCTGGAGCTCCCGGACCCGGTCCGCATCGGCCAGCTGGGCGAAGCTGAACGCGCCGAGGTAGGCCGCCGCGACGTCGCTCACGTCGCACGCCAGGTCGGCGGAATCCACCGCGGGCTCGACGTGCGGGACGCCGTCCTCGACGGTGAGCGTCCAGGTCCCGTCGTTCCAGGGGCAGAACTCGTCCGCGACGCCGAGGACGACCCGCCCATCCCCGCGGTAGCGTCGCCCCGCGAGCGCCGCCGCCACGTCGACGATCCGCAGCCAGAGCGCGTCCCCGACGGTCATCTCGAGCTTTCGCGGCTCGGCGACGGCCAGGAGGAGCGGATCGTCCACCGGCACGTTCCACGTCTCGACCCGGTCCATGAGGTCGATGTCGAGCAGGTACCGCCACAGGTCGAGGTGCGCGGCCGGGGTCGCGCCCAGCAGGGTGAGGACAGACACCTCGCTGCTGTCGCCCTCGCGAATCGCGTATCGCGCGTAGCCGTCGACCGTTCCGCCCACGTCGTGGAGGACGTGGAACGGTGCTCCGCGGCCGCGCCGCCACTTCTCTGGGAAGTAGAAGACCTCGGCGTTCCAGAACTCGGGGGAGTGGGTGAAGAATCCCGGTCGCGCCGGCCGCACCGCGTCGTACACCGGCGGAAAGGCGGTCCGGGCCTCGTCCTCGGTCACCATGCGGATCCGCCCGCGGAACGCGTGCGGCATCCGGAACGCGTTCCGGTGGCGTTCGACCTTGACGGAGGCCTTGAGCGATGCGAGCCCGTAGCCGAAGCGCTGGTAGATGCTCCCCTCCGATGCCCAGAGCGCCGCCAGCGGCTCGCCGCGACGGTGCACGTCGTCGAGCTGGAGCCGCATCATCTGGCGCAGGGCGCCGCGACGCCGATGCGTCGGATGCACGCCCACGGTCGTGACCGCGGCGGCCGGCAGGACGCCGCCCGGGATCGTCAGGTTGAAGCTGAGGGCGGCCGCGTTCCCCACGATCCGGTTCGCCGTCGTATGCCGCGATGGCGCGGTCGAACTCGAGGACGGACTCCCAGACGGGCGCTGCCTCGTCGCTCAGGTGATCGGAGAAGCCGATCCCGATCGAGTCGAGGAAGGCACGGCGGTCGCCGTCGAATGGCCGTACGTCGATCTCCATCGGCCGATTATGGCCCGGTCGTGGTCTATGATTCCGCCGATGTTCCCGATCTCGGACGACAACGAGCGCGGTCATGGCCCTGCCTTCGTCAGCCTGGCGTTCATCGCCATCAACATCTTCGTCTTCCTCGTCCTCCAGGGTGCCGGCGCCACGACCGAGGGAGAGAAGTTCACCTACGGCTTCAGCGCCGTGCCGTACGAGATCACGAACCAGGTCGACCTGACCGAGCCGGAGCCGATCACGGTGCAGGGCGAGACCATCGAGATCCCCCAAGAGCCAGGGCCGTCACCGATCTGGCTCACGCTCTTCACGAGCATGTTCATGCATGGCGGCTGGCTGCATCTCGGCGGCAACATGCTCTTCCTCTGGATCTTCGGCGACAACGTCGAGCACCGCATCGGGCACGGGCTCTATTTCGTCTTCTATCTCGTCGGCGGGATCATCGCCAGCTTCGCCCAGATCATGGTCGACACCGACTCGTACATCCCGACCCTCGGCGCCTCGGGTGCGATCTCCGGCGTGCTCGGCGCCTACCTCGTCATGTTCCCGACGAATCGCGTGACCGTGTTCATCTTCCGCTTCCTGACGCCGGTGCCGGCCATCGTGGCCATCGGGATGTGGGCCGTGCTCCAGTTCATCAACGGCTTCGGCGCGCTGGGCCTCGAGGAGACTGGCGGCGGGGTCGCCTACATGGCCCACATCGGCGGCTTCGTCGCCGGGGTCGTGGCGGGCCTGTTGTTCCGCATCATCTTCAACGAGCCGCGCCACCCGAGAGGCACGCCCGCGACCGCGTACGGATGACGCGCCTTCCCGCGGCGGCCGGGCTGTTCGGTCCCGGCAGCATGTCGTGGCGGATCGATCGCGAGGTGCTCGTCCTGGCCGGGGGCTCGTGCGCGCTCCTCATGCAGGCCGCCCATCCGGTCGTCGCGGCCGGGGTGGTCGAGCACTCGACGTACGCCACTGACCCGTTCGGCCGGCTGCTGCGCACCCTGACGAGCAGCTTCGACGTCGCGTTCGGCAGCCGGTCGCGAGCGGAGGCGACGATCCGCCGCGTCAATGCCATCCACGGCTTCGTGCGCGGCGTCATGCCGGGCGGCGGGGCGTACTCCGCACTCGACCCGGAGGCCCTCCTGTGGGTCCACGCCACGCTCGTCGACACGGCCCTGCGCGTGTACTCCCGCTTCGTGCAGCCATTGACCGACGCGGAGGAGCAGGCCTACCACGAGGAGTGCGCGCGCGTCGCCATCCTGCTGAACGTGCCCGCCGGCGAGGTCCCGCGGACCGTGGGTGAGCTGCGCGCCTGGATGGCCGAGATGGTCGAGTCTGGGCGGGTTCGGGTCACGCCGGCCGCGAGGGAGATCGCGCGGACCGTGCTCTACCCGTCGCGGCTCGGCCCACGCGTCGCGTGGGACGCCGCCCACCTCGTCTCGCTGGCGACCCTCCCGGATGCGCTGCGGCGGCAGTATGGGATCCGCTGGTCCTCGGCCCGGGAGCGCGGGATCGACCGCCTGGCGGCCGTCACGCGGCGTGCCCTGCCGCTCGTCCCACCACCGCTGCGCTTCGCCCCGCAGGCACGGACCGCGGAGCGGCGCGTGCGTCAGGCGCGCGGGGCGATGGCCGGGTAGCTGCGGCGAGTCCCGACCCGCTCGAACCCGAGCCGCGTGACGTTGCGCGCCGATGCCCCGTCCTCGACGGTCGAGGCGCCGACGAGGGCGCAGCCGATGTGCGCGGCGTGCGCCGCGCGCGCGACGATCAGGGCGCGCTGCAGCCCCCGCCCCCGGAACGCGGGCAGGACGGAGCCGGCGCGCAGCCAGCCGACGCCGCGATGGACGTGCACGCTGCCGGCCGCGACCGGCCGGCCATCGAGCTCCGCCACGAACCGATGGTGGTGCGCCGCCCGGGCGAGCTCGGGCTCGACCCGAGTCCACGCCCGGCCGACGTCGGGCGACAGGTCGCTTGCGTCGACGACGACCCGCGCCCACGCGCCGACCTCGTCGCGCGCCAGCTGCCGGACGACGACGCCGGCGGGCGGTGGCTCGGCGGCCAGCGCATCGGCCGGCACCGACCAGCGCGCGAAGACGGTCTCCGCCTCCGCCCCCGGCCAGGGTGGGTCGTCGGCGAGGACCCAGCCGCTGACGCCATGTCGTCCGAAGTGCTCGAGCGCCAGGTCGACGAGGTTCGGAAGGTGAGCGAACCCGACGGCGAGGTTGAAGGCCGTCCCCGGCACGGACGGCGTCGCCGCCACGGCGACCTCACCGTCGTGGAGCAGGCGCGTGCCGATGCCGGCGTCGGCCGCCGCCTTCCAGAACGCCACCGAGCTCTCCCGCTCCGCCCCGTCGAGGCGGTCGGCGATCCGGAAGCGCTCGGCCGCGTCGTCGGTGGGCGGAGAGAGCGCGATCGGGTCACCCGGCCGCACGACGCCCTCGTGCACGACGCGCGCGTACATTCGGCTGTCCGCGGGGTGAGTCTTCATCGCGAGACGGCCG
>DATKBR010000078.1:0-76847 GCA_035513775.1 Candidatus Limnocylindria bacterium | reverse complement strand
CGTGCCGATGCACGAGCTCCGGCGCCGGTTCGCGATCAACGGGGCCGACGACGAGGTCACCTCCGTCGACATCGAGCGACGGCGAGTCTTCGTGGGGCTTCCAGAGCGGGAGGGCCAGCTCCTGGGCGAGCTCCTCCGAGGTGGCGACATCGGCTACGAGCTCTCACTCGACCCGATCACCCCGATCGTGGTCGGCGTCTACCCGATGCGCCCGGTGACCCGCGCCTGATCCCCAGTCGCGCCGCCCCCAGGCCATTCGTGTTGGTCGATCGCCACGGCTCGATCCCAGCGCTGGTCGTTCGATCGACCATGCGACGGAGGTCGAGCCCCAACTCGACCATCACGATCCCAGTGGGGCAGCTCAGCCGTCAGTCGGTCGTCAGATCGACCGCGCGACACCGGAGGGCAGGTTCAAGCGACGTGCCCGACTCCGTCGGCCATCGTCCCTCGTCGGACGGTCGATTCATCGACCAGAGTCCCGGGCAAAACCCCCATCGCTTCAGCGGTGCATGGCGGCAACGAAGGCGTCAGTCGTGCGGTCCGCTACCTTGACCCGCGCCTGTCAACTCTGCGACGCTCATGGTTCCGCCATTCGTTCATACTACGTAGCAATTCGTACTAGCCGCCAAAGTCAGCGCATCGTCGGAATCGCGCCCGACGGGAGGAGCCCCGAGTGATCCGCAAGCGTCTCGGTCGATTTGCGACCATCCTCACGACCGCCTCTCTGGCCACGATGCTGCTTGGCGTCGGCTCGGCCACCGCGGCGAATCCGAGCTGGCACGTTTCCTTCGACCGCCTCCCGAATGTCGTCTCGCCAGGGAGTGATGCCGGCTGGTTCGTGACCGTCTCGAATAGCGGCCCCAGCAACATCAATGACCTGAACATCAGCATCACCTCGGAAGAGGCCGGCGCCCTCCCAAGCTACATCTCGGACCTGGTCCTGAGCTCCGGCGGCACCGAGGACTGCGACACGGCCACGGGTGCGCTGGTCTGCAACGTCGGAACACTCGTCGCCGGCGGGACGGTCACGTTCACCGTCGCCTTCCACGTGCCGTCTACGGACACTGGCATCTTCGACCTCAACATCGGCCTGTTCGCCGGGACCGGCAACACCGACTCGGACGGACCGGGCAAGAGCCGCGGTGACAAGAAGACCTTCACCAACTCGACTCCGATCTCGTCGAGCCCGAACTTCGACGGCGGCTTCACCGTCGGCGATTTCACCTACCAGACGAACCAGAATGTGGGTCGGCGCAACCTGCAGGCGACAACGATCGAGAACGTCGGCGGGAACATCGGCGTTACCATCGAGGACGGGATCACGACGGGCGTCGATTGCTCGACCACGGTCCAGCCGGCGTGCGCAAACCTCATCGGCGAGTGGTCCGAGATCAACGTCGATGACGGCAGCGAGTTCGGCACGCCGTTCCGGGTCACCTTGCTAGTGCACGGCTCTTCCGTCCCCGGCGGGACGAGCGCGGACGACATCGTGCTCGTCCACGTACTCGACCCCGACGGTGACAACGACCCTAGCAACGACGTCGAGATCATCGGCGATACGGAGGACGAGCGATGCGCCTCCGCCGACGATTCGGCCAGTGCGAGATGCGTCTTCGTGACCAAGAGCGGCAACTTGTACACGATCGTTGCCTGGCTCTTCAAGAACGGGAACCTGCGCGGAGGGTTCTGATCCCGGCGAACTACCTAGCGGACGTCCGCAGCGAGCCCACCGGCAAGGTGGGCTCGCACCATTTCTGCCGATACGACCGAGCCCTTCTGCTCGTAGAGGCGCAGCGCCTCGCGGAACGACGCCTCGGCGCCGGCGTCATCGCCGAGCCCGGCGAGAAGCTCCGCCTGGTTCCGCCAGGCATCGCCGCGCAGCACCAGGCCGACAGTGCCGTCGGCCATCTCCACTGCCGTGGCGGCGACGGCGCGTGCCTGATCGGGGTCCGTCGATGCGAGGAGTCGCGAGCGGGTGAGGCGCCACAGCACCTGCGTGTCGACGTCTTCGGGGTCGGCGATCTCCTCGGCCAGGGCACACAGCCGCTCGGCCTCCGCCAGCTCGCCGCGCAGCCACAGGACCTTGGCCAGCAGCCCGACCACCGTCGACCGGAAGTAGCGCTCCCCGAGCGCCTCCAGCTCCGCGTCGTCGCGGCGGAGCTCGCGCTCCGCGGCCGTCAGGTCGCCGGCCAGCAGCTCGACGCGGGCCGAGTCGAGTGAGGTAGATGCCAGCTCGCGGCTGGGCCCCAGCACCTCGAGATACTCACGCTCGCGTCGGTACATCGTCCGCGCCAGCTCGAAGTCGCCCGCCATCGCGTGCAGGTGCGCCAGGGCCCCGAAGACGATGGCCTCCGAGCGCCGATCCCCCTGGACGCGCTCGGCGACGGATTCGCAGCGTTTGATCGCCTGGGGCACCGGCGTGGAGCCGAACGCAGCGGCACCCGCATAGACCGCCGCGCCCCGTCGCTCCAGCCGGTCCTCGCCGGCGCGCGCCGCATGCTCCATCAGCTGCTCGGCGGCGTGGGCGACGTCGTCGTAGCGGCCTGCGTTGCCGTGCACGAACAGCAGGAACCGCCAAGCCCGGGCAATCCCGCCCTCGTCGCCCAGCTCGGTGAGCGTCGCGAGGAGCGTGGTCGCGGCCTCCAGCTGGCCGCCGCGCTCGGAGGCCTCGCCGGAGAACAGGTCCGTCACCATCCGCCCGACCTGGATGCGGGCCTCGGCCTTCTGATCGCCGGCCTCGCGTGCCGCCTCGAGGCCCGAGTCGAGCTCGCTGATCGCGTCCGGGAAGCGGGACAGCGAGAGGAATGCGTCGGCCAAATCCGGGATCAGGTCGAGGCGCTTCGGGTCGGTCGGGGCGAGGAGGTCAACGGCCCGGCGCATCAGGCCCGCCGCGGCGGGGACGTCGCCACGGGCCAGCGCGCGCCGCCCGGCGGACGACAGCTTCTCCGCTGCCCGGTCGGCGACGGAGCGGGCTGCCTCGTCGATCACTCCCAGGCTCATCCTGTACTGGTAGGCCTGCTCCAGGTGGAAGCCCAGGATCTCCTCGAACTCCAGCTCGCGGCCGCGCTCGCGGTTGACCCGCTCCGCCCAGGTCACGAACTGCTCGTGCAGGATCGCGCGCGAGCGCTTGAGGAGGCTGCCGTAGGCCGTGTCCCGGATGATCTGGTGCCCGAACCGATAGATCACGTCCTCCTCGGCCAGGCGTCGAACGAGCTGCTTGGCGACAAGGAGGTCGAGGTCGTCGCCGAGCCGCGGCCGCACCGGTTCGTCGACCAGCTCCGCGACGGCGTCCATCGGGAAGGACAGGCCGATGACCGACGCCGGGTCGATGACCGCCCGCTCCTCGGCCTTGAGCGCATCGAGGCGGGCGGCGACGAGCGCCTGGACCGTCGGCGGGATCTGCAGCTCCCCCGAGCCGGCGCGCGCGACCCAGCCCTCGATCCCGCGCTCGATCGCGCCGGTCTCCACGAGCATCGACACGATCTGCTCGACGTACAGCGGGTTGCCCTCCGCCGCCCTCGCGATCCGCTCGCGCACGGTCGCCTCGAGCGAGCCAAGCAGCTCCTCGACGATCCGCCCGGCATCGGACTCGCTGAGCGGCTGCAGGTTGACGAGCATCGCTTCGTGGCCGGCGGACCAGTCCGTGTGGCGCTCGGCGATCTCGTGGCGCGCCGAGCCCAGGACCAGGATGGACGCCCCCTCCACTGTTTCCAGGAGGTGGTCGAGGAACTCGAGGAACGTCGGCTCGGCCCAGTGCAGGTCGTCGACGAGCATGACCAGCGGGCTGTTCGCGGCGATCGTCTCCAGGAACCGGCGTCCGCCCCACATCAGCTCCGCGACCGGAAACTGCGCCGCGTTGAGGTTGATCGCGGCCGCGACGCGCTCCACGATGGCCTCGCGACCCTCGGCCCCGGCGCGCTCCAGCAACCGATCGATGCGCCGCGTCGCGAGCCGAGGCGAGTCCTCGCTCGTGATCCCGGCGGCCTCGCGCACCACCTCGGCGAGCGGCCAGAACGTGATGCCGTCGCCGTACGGCAGGCACCGGCCGCGGACGAGGCGAGCCTGCTCGGCGGCCGCCCCGGCGAACTCGCGAATGAGCCGGGACTTGCCCACCCCCGCGTCCCCGACCACCGTGATCATCCGGGCCGCCCGGCTCGAGATCGCGTCATCGAGCGCGCCGGACAGGCGCGCCATCTCGACCTCGCGGCCGACGAACGGGGTGCCGTGGCTCGGTTCGGCGGCCGTCTGTGCCGCGACCCGAACCAGGCGGTAGGCGGGGACCGGCTCCGCCTTGCCCTTGAGGTTGAGCGGCGCCATGAACTCGACCTCGATCTGGTCGCGCGCCAGCCTGTAGGTCAGGTCGCCGAGCACGATCTCGCCGCTGCCCGCCGCCTGCTCTAGCCGCGCCGCCGTGTTCACGGCATCGCCGGTCACCATACGCTGGGCCGTGCTCGCGTCGCCGGCGATCACCTCGCCGCTGTTGACCCCTATGTGGTTGCTCAGCTCGAGGCCGGACTCGCTCCGGAAGCGGGGGTTGAGGGCATCGAGTGCCGCCTGCATGTCGGACGCCGCGCGGATCGCTCGGACCGCGTCGTCCTCGTGGCGCACCGGCAGGCCGAACACCGCCATGACCGCGTCGCCGATGAACTTCTCGACGGTCCCGCCGTGCCGCTCGAGCGCGCCGCGCATGCCCTCGAAGTAGGTCGACATGACGGTCCGCATCGTCTCGGGGCTCGGCACCTCGCCGGTCAGCGAGTGGACCTTGGGCATCGCGAACACGATGGTCACGGTGCGCCGGCTCTCTCGCGCGGCCGTCGTGGCAAGCGCGGCCCCGCAGACGTTGCAGAACCGCATCCGGTCGGGCGATTGCTCGCCGCAGCCGGGACAGATGCGCATCCCCGGCAGCGCCCCGGGAACGATCGCCTCTGCCTCCGCCTCGCGCTCGCGGACGGACACCAGGCGGAAGCCGGTGAACAGCTCGTCCGAGCCCTTCAGGCTGACCGGTGGCAGCTCCTCGAACTCGGCCGCATCGCCGACGACCTCCCGGGTGGACTGGTGGACCAGGATCTCCAGCGGCGGCGCGTTCTGCTCCATCGCGGTCGAGATGTCGACCGCCGGCCCCAGGAGCACGTGCTGCCCGGCCTCGGCGGCACCGAACGTGACCTCGCCCGTGGCAACGCCGGTCCGGACGACGAGCTGCACGCCGTAGCCCACCTTGAGCTCGTCATTCAGCGTCGTGAGCGCCCGCTGGGACTCGGCGGCCGCCTCGAGGGCGCGGAGGGCATCGTCGTCGTGGCGGAACGGCAGCCCGTACACCGCGACGATCGCGTCGCCGATGATCTTCTCGATCGTCCCGCCGTGCGATTCGAACACGGCGCGCATGACGTCGAAGTAGCGGTTCAGGACCTCGCGCAGCGCCTCCGGATCCAGCCGCTCACCGAGTGCCGTAGAGCCCTTGAGGTCCGAAGTGACGAGGGTGATGACGCGGCGGACCTCGCCGGCGGCCTCGTCCTGGAGGAGCGCGGCGCCGCAAATGCCGCACAGCCGGGCCTCGTCCGGATTCGTCTCGCCGCACGTCCGGCACGCCTGCCCTTCCACGGGAGCAGTCTAGCGGCGGGTGTCGCGCGCTCGGCCGACTGGACTTGTCTTGGGCGCCGTTAGCCGGGCGTCGGCGCGCGCGCCGGGACGTCGTCGGCGGGCGTGGCGCGGCGGCGTCGAAGGTCACGCATGTCGCGCTGATCGAGGCCGGCGAGCCGCACCAGGTCGGCGTTTGCCGTTCGCGTGAGGCGCTCCGACAGCTTGAGGTTGATGACGTGCGCCATCTCCGGCACGTCGCGAAGCTCTCGCAGCGTGGACGCCGGGATCTCCATGACCTCGGTGAACTCCTCGGTGACCACATCCGCCGTGCGCGGGCTGCCCGTGATCGCGGCAATCTCGCCGAAGAAATCCCCCGGCCCGATGGTGCTCAGGGAGCGGCCGCCCTCCTCCTGGCCCGGAACTCCAGCGGCGGCCTTGCCACTGAGCACGAAGAACGCCGAGTTGCTCGATTCGCCGGCACGGACGATCGCGCAGCCCGGCGGCGCCTTGGCCATCGTCGCCCCGGCCAGGAAGGCGTTTCGTCGGTCCATCGCCATCGCGCCGAGCTCCGGCAGCAGGTCGATGAGCCGGTCGAGATCAAGCATGTTCGCGGGCCGGCCGGCGCCGATGCTCGGCGCGGTCGGGGCGGTACGCAGCAGCTGGAGCGTCCTGCGCCATTCCGCGGCGGGTCGGCCGAGTCCCGGGGCGAACTGCGTCCACACGCCGGCGGCGACGAGGACCAGCGACGATACGATGATCAGGTGACGGACATTGAAGACATCGGCCAGCCCGGCACCGACCATGCCCAGCAGGAACAGCACGTCGCGCGACACGAACATCGCCGAGAACACCCGGCCGCGCATGTCGCGAGGGATGTGGCGTTGGAGCAGCAGCCGGCGCGCGATCGACATCGGCGCGTTCAGGAAGCCCGTGATGGTCACGAGGACGATCGCATAGTTAATGTCCGGCGCGAGGCCGTAGAGAACCCCGAAGACACCCATCGCAATCGTTCCCGATACGATCCAGGCTCCCTCCGGCAGCCGGTCGCCGAGGCGCGCCATGAAGAAGCTGCCGATGACGAATCCAACGGAGGTCAGGCCCTCCTGGATGCCGTACTCGAACTCGGTCGCGTTCAACTCCCGGATGGCCATGGGCAGGAGCAGGACGTTCCACAGCCCGAACCCCAGGAACACGGGCGCGCCCGTGAGGAATATCGACCGCAGGATCGGCGTGCGCCACAGGTGCAGCGCGCCGCTCTTGAGGTTTTCCGCGACGACGCCGATCGAGGTCTTCTCGGGCGCGCCGCCCTTCGGGACCTTCACGGCGAGCAGGAGCGCGAAGGCGACGAAGTACGTGACGGCGTCGATGTAGAACGGGAGCAACGGGTCCGAGGCAAACAGGAGGCCCGCCAATGCGAAGCCGACCGCCGTCGATCCGAACGAGCTGACGGCGAGGAATGAGTTGGCCTGGGTGAGCTCCTCCTCGGACGCGATCTCCGGCAGAACGGCCTCCCAGGCCGGATCGAAGAACTGCCGGACGCTCGCCGAGATGAAGACCAGGCCGTACAGGGCCGCGATCGCGAGATCCTGGGAGATCGCCCCTTGCTGGGACAGCGTGAAGGCCAGCGGGATGCCGAGGACGATGAACCCGCGCAGGAGGTTGGCCAGCAGCAGGATCTTCTTCTTGTCGAAACGATCGACGAACACGCCCGCAAACAGGCCGAAGACGAGCGTGGGGATCGCGGTGACCATGAGGATGGCGCCGACGGCGAACGCGGAATCGGTGAGGCTGAAGATGAGGATCGCCGCCGCGAGGTCGGTCAGCGCCTCGCCGATGGTCGACACCAGCTGGGCCGACCACATGAGCGAGAAGTCCCGCTTCCGGAAGATCGCGAACATCGCGCCGAGTCTACCGATTGCGAGGGACAGGAATCAGGGCCGGGCGGCCTAATTGCGGACGTGGACGCCTTCGCGGGCGAGCAGCTCGCGCTTCAGCTGGAGGCCTGCCGCCCGGCCGCCCCACCAGCCGCCGCCGTACCCGCCCAGCGTGCCGTCGCCGGCGATCACCCGATGGCACGGGATGACGAGCCCTATCGGGTTTCGCCCCACCGCCCCGCCGACGGCGCGTGCTGCTCCGGCCCGGCCGATCATCCGCGCCACCTCGCCGTAGCTAACGGCCGTGCCGGGCTCGATGCCGCGCACGGCTTCGAGGACCTGGCGATCCCAGGTGGGGCGGTCTCGAAGGTCGATCGGCAGGTCGGTCAGGGCCGAGCCGTCGCCCGCCACATAGGCCCGCAACCGATCGACCAAGTGGGCGAGGAGGCGATCGGCTCCTGGCCGGTCTTCCGGCGAGTCAGCCCAGGCGGCCAGGCGCCGGCTGACGCGGTCGACGAACTCCGCCGCGCCGGTCTGCTGCTCCAGCGCCAGCACGCCCTGCGCGGTAACCGCAACGCGGAGGATCCCCCAGGGCGCGTCCACTGCGGCGATCGCGACGGCCGGCACGCACTGAGGATAGCGACCGACCGGGGAGCCTCGGCCCGGCATGGTTTGCCACCATGCGCAGGGTCTGCAAGAATACTCCCCGGGAGTATCAGGAGCCAGGCGTGACCACACCGCAGCAACCCATCGAGATCGTGTCCTTCCCCGTCGAGGGAATGACCTGCGCGTCGTGCGTCAACCGGATCACGAGATTCCTTCGGAACGTGGACGGGGTCGAGGACGCCAACGTCAACCTGGCGACCGAATCTGCAACCGTTCGGTTCGATCCCGGCCGTGTGGCTGCGCCCGCGCTCCTCGCTGCCGTCGACGCCGCCGGCTACGTCGCGCGCCTGGATCAGGCGGCCGCCGCCGCGGCCCCAACCGACGTCGCGGAGGTGGCCAGCGCAAGGGCAGAGCGCGACGAGGCGGCGGCCCTTCACGCCGAGTCGCTGCGCCGGCGGTTCGTCGTCGCGGCGCTGCTGACCCTGCCGCTCCTCGGCGGGCTCGCCCAGATGACGGTCGCGCCGGGACTGCCGGCCTTCCTATCCGACCCGCTGCTGCAGCTTGCTCTCGCGACGCCGGTGCAGCTCTGGGCCGGCTGGCCGTTCTACGTCGGGGCCTGGAAGGCGCTCCGCCATGGCTCGACGGACATGAACACGCTGATCGCCGTCGGCACGTCCGCCGCCTTCCTGTACTCCCTCGCGACGATCGTCGCCCCCGGATTCTTCCGCGACGCCGGGATCGGGCTGGACGGCGAGCCTCTGCCGCTCTACTTCGATACCGCGGCGGCGATCATCAGCCTCATCCTCCTCGGCCGCTGGCTGGAGGCGCGGGCGCGTAGCCACACGTCCGACGCAATCCGGCGGCTCATCGGGCTGGCGCCTCGAAACGCGCGGGTGGTTCGGGGCACCGACGAGGTGGACGTGCCAATCAGTGAAGTCCGCGCCGGCGATATCGTCCGGGTACGCCCTGGGGAGACGATCGCGGTCGATGGGGTCGTGGTGGACGGCGGTTCGGGCGTCGACGAGAGCATGATCACCGGCGAGAGCCTGCCGGTCTCGAAGGGCGTCGACGACCTCGTCATCGGCGGCACGCTCAACGCCACCGGGACGCTCGCATTCCGCGCGACCCGCGTTGGCGCGGATACGGTTCTCGCGCGGATCATCCGCCTCGTTTCCGACGCCCAGGGCTCGCGCGCTCCGATCCAGCGGCTGGCCGACGTCGTGACCGGCTACTTCGTCCCGGCCGTCCTGGTGCTCGCGACGCTCACCTTCGTGGTATGGCTCCTCGCAGGCCCGGCGCCGGCCTTCAACCTGGCGCTGCTCAACACGGTCGGTGTCCTGATCATCGCCTGCCCCTGCGCGCTTGGGCTCGCGACGCCGATGTCGATCATGGTCGGTACCGGCAAGGGAGCCGAGGCGGGCGTCCTGTTCCGCAACGCTGAGGCGCTCGAGCGGCTCAACGGCGTTCACGAGGTCGTCCTCGACAAGACGGGCACCCTCACCGAGGGCAAGCCGCGGGTGACCGACGTCATTCGCGCCGAGGGCGCACCCGCCGAGGATGACCTGCTGGCACTTGTTGCGGCCGCCGAGCGCGGCTCCGAGCATCCGCTGGCCGATGCGATCGTGCGCGACGCGGTCGAGGCGCGGTCGCTGACGCTCCCGGACGCAACCGATTTCGAGGCAACGCCAGGCGGCGGAGTGACGGCGCGCGTTGCCGGCCACGAAGTGATGGTCGGCCGGCCGGGCTTCCTGGAGGCAGCCGGCGTCGACGTGGCCGCCCTGTCCGCGCGTGCCGACGAGCTCGCCGCAGACGGCAAGACGCCGGTCTTCGTCGCCATCGATGGTCGAGCCTCGGCAGTGGTCGCGATCGCGGACACCCTCAAGCCGGGCTCTGCGGCGGCCGTCGCCGCGCTCCGTGCGCTGGGCCTTCGCGTCGCGATCCTGACCGGCGACAACCAGCGCACGGCGGAGGCGATTGCTCGCTCGGCCGGCATCGATCACGTCCTCGCGGACGTGCGGCCCGAGGCCAAGGCGGCGGCGGTCCGCGCGCTCCAGGCGAGCGGCCGCTCCGTGGCCATGGTCGGCGACGGCATCAACGACGCGCCCGCGCTGGCGGCCGCGGACGTGGGCATCGCCATGGGCACGGGCACCGACGTCGCGATGGAGTCGGCGGGTGTCACGCTCATGTCGGGCGACCTGCGCGCGCTCGTGACCGCGATCGGCCTGTCCGGCGCGACTATGCGCAACATCCGGCAGAACCTGTTCTGGGCGTTCGCCTACAACGTCGTCCTGATCCCCGTGGCCATGGGCGTGCTCTACCCGGTCGCCGGGATCCTCCTCGACCCGATCCTCGCCGCGGCTGCCATGGCCCTGAGCTCCGTCACGGTCGTGACCAACGCGCTGCGCCTCCGGCGATACCAGGCGCCGATGCCGCCGATCTGAGCAGGTACCCGCCACGTCGGCGGGGCTGCCCCTTCCTACACTGCAGCCGTGTCGACTGCCATGCCCGCCGACGGGCGCGCCGACCGGCTGCGCCATACCTTCGTGGCGTTCCGGCAGCGTGACTTTCGCATCTTCTGGCTGGGCCAGCTGGTGTCGGTCACGGGCACGTGGATGCAGACCGTCGCCCAGGGCTGGCTGATCCTGCTGCTCACCGGGTCGCCGTTCATCCTCGGCGTCGCCGCGGCCGCACGCGCCGTGCCGGTCCTGATCCTGGTCGTCCCGGCCGGGATCGTGGCGGATCGCTTCGACCGGCGCCTGATCATCATCGTCACGACCGTCGTCGCAACCATCGCGTCGGCGGCGCTCGCGATCCTGACGATCCTCGGCACGATCGACGTCCCGACGGTGCTGTTGCTCGCGGTGGTGCTCGGCGTGACGAACGCCTTCGAGATGCCCGCCCGGCAGAGCTTCGTCTACGAGCTCATCGGCAAGCGCGACCTCGCCAATGCGATCGCCCTCAACTCCCTGCTCTTCAACTCGGCACGCGTCATCGGGCCGGCCCTGGCCGGGATCCTCGTCGCACTCGTCGGCCCGGGCTGGGCGTTCGGCATCAACGCGATCAGCTACGTGCCCGTGCTGATCGGGCTGTTCATTATCGGTCGGGTTCACGTTCCACGGCTGGGAATCGGCGCGCGCACCGCCATTCCGGAGGCCGTGCGCTACCTGCGCGGTGAGCCGCGGGTCGCGGCGCTCCTGGGGCTCCTTGCAGCCCAAACGATCTTCGCGTCCGGCCACCTCATCCTCGGGCCGACGCTGGCGCAGGACCTCGGCCAGGGCGCCGAGGGCTTCGGCGTGCTCCTCGCCGCGACGGGCGCCGGCGCCGTGGTCGGGGGCATCGGCCTTGCCGCCACCTCCGATCGGACGGAGCGCCGGCGCGCGCTCCTGGGCGCGGGCGTTGCCCTCGGCGGGGGCCTCGCCGCGGTTGGGCTGACGAACTCCTACCCGGTCACTCTGCTGTGCTTCGTCGTCGCCGGCTGGGGCATGGTCACGTTCAATGCGTCGTCGAACACGATCATCCAGACCATCGTCCCGGACCGGCTGCGGGGCCGAATGATGAGCCTGTACACGCTCGTGCTCCTCGGGCTGATGCCGGTCGGTGGGCTGCTCATGGGCGCGCTCGCAACCGGCCTCGGGTCCGCGACGGCCCTGAGCATCGGCGGGCTGGCCTACGGGCTGATCATCATCGCGGGGTTCGCCTTCGTGCCCCCGCTGCGCCGACTGTGATCCGGCCCTAGAGTCCGCACATGCCCGAATCTCGCTCTCGCTTCGACGTCCCGGTGGACCCTCGTGACCTGCCCGGCGACTTCGCCCATCGCTGCGGCGTCGAGGTCCGGCTGTCCGACACGGACGCCATGGGCCACGTCAACAACGCGCGCTATCTCACGTACGTCGAGATCGCCCGCGTCGTGTACTACGAGACGGTGACCGGCAATGCCCTGCCGATCGGCGCCCACGGAGCCGAGGAGGGCATGATCCTCGCCGAGATCCGGATGGCCTACCGCAGCCCGGCGTTCTACGGCGAGACGCTGACGGTCGAAAGCCGGGTCGAGCGCATCGGGCGGACCAGCTTCGGCATGGTCCACCGGATCACGGCGCCCGAGAGCCGGTATGGCCCCGCGCGCCTCATCGCCACGGCCGATTCGACGCTCGTGGCCTACGACTATCGCGAGGAATGCCCGATCCCGGTGCCCGACGACTGGCGAGTCGCCATGGAGGCGTTCGAAGGACGGTCGTTCTAGGGGCCCGGCCCCGCCGCCCGGGCCAGCCTCCGGTCAGGCCTGGAAGCGCTTGAAGATGGCGACCGCGTTCTGGCCGCCGAAGCCAAAGCCGTTGATCATCGCGGCGTCGACGCGCACCTGGCGCTTCACGTTCGGTACGTAGTCCAGGTCGCAGTCCGGGTCGGGCTCCCGGTAGTTGATCGTCGGCGCCACCCAGCCGTCGCGAATCGCGCCAACGGCCGCGATCGCCGACAGCGCCCCCGCGGCTCCCAGCGTGTGGCCGACCATCGACTTGGGTGACGAGACCGGCACCTTGTAGGCGTAGTCGCCGAACGCGCCCTTGATCGCGCGGGTCTCGGTCACGTCGTTGAGAGGCGTGGACGTGCCGTGGGCGACCACGTGGTCGATCTCGTTGGGCGCGAGGCCCGCCTGGCGCAGCGCCTTCGTCATCGCCATCGATGCGCCCCGCCCGGTCGGCTCCGGGGCGGAGATGTGGTACGCGTCCGCGGTGAGCGACGCACCCACGATCTCGGCCAGGATCGTCGCGCCGCGCGCGAGCGCGTGCTCCGCCGACTCGACGACGAACACGCCGGCCCCCTCGCCGAAGACGAAGCCATCGCGCGTCCGGTCGAAGGGGCGCGAGGCGCCCTCGGGATCATCGTTGCGCTTCGACAGCGCGGTCATGTTGGAGAGGGCGGCGAAGGCCATCGCGAGGAGTGGCGCCTCCGAGCCGCCGGCAAGGACGATGTCGCATTCGCCCGAGCCGATCAGACGCAGCGCGTCCTGGTAGGCGATGACACCCGAGGCGCACGCCGCGACCTGGGTCATCACAGGTCCCGTGATCCCGTACTTCATCGAGACCTGCGCCGCGGCCATGCTCCCGGACAGTGCCGGGACCGAGAATGGGCTGACCTGCCCCGGACCCTTGTCCCGGATCGTGTCCGCGCCGTCGATGACCTGCTCTATGCCGCCACCGCCGGTGTTGATGACCACGGCCGCGCGATCGCGCTGCTCCGGCGACAGGCCCTCGAAGTCCAGCCCGGACCGGGCCACGGCCTCCGTGGCGGCAGCAACGCCGAAGTGGACGAACCGGCTCATCCGGCGGACCATCTTCCGATCCATCGCCACGTGCGGGTCGAAGTCCTTCACCTCGGCCGCGATCTTCACGTCGTAGCCCGTCGTGTCGAAGGACGTGATCGGCCCCCCGCCGGGCTTCCCGGCGAGCAGGTTCGACCAATATGTCTCGACGTCGTTGCCGATCGGGGTCACCGCGCCCATGCCGGTCACGACGGCACGCCGCGCAAGGTCGGGGCTAGGCATTTGCGGGATTGTAGCCATCCGGAATCTGGCGTCAGTCCCCGTCGTATCGCTTGAAGATGACGGCGCCGTTGTGTCCGCCTAACCCGATGTTGTTCGAGAGCGCATAGCGGACCGGCATGCGCGCCGTCTCGTCCACGACCCACAGGTCGCAGGCGGGGTCGGCGTCGCGGTAGTTGAGCGTCCCGGGCACGGTCTGCTCGGCGACGGCCATGACCGTCGCGAAGGCCTCGAAGGCGCCGGCCGCGCCCATCATGTGGCCGGTCATTGACTTGGTGCCCGAGATCGCCAGCGAGCGCCGGGTGCCCGCCGATCGATCGCCGAAGACGGCCCAGACCGCCTCGGCCTCCCGAGCGTCGCCGACCGGGGTGGAGGTGCCGTGGGGGTTGATCATGTCGACCTCGTCGGCGGGGACACCGCGGCGGTCGAGCGCCATCTTCATGGCCCGGGCGGAGCCGGTCCCGCCCTCGATCGGCTGGATCATGTCCCAGCCGTCGGCGGCCGAGCCGTACCCGACGACCTCCGCATAGATCTTCGCCCCCCGCTTCCTGGCCAGCTCCAGATCCTCGAGGAAGAGCGAGCCCGCGCCCTCGCCGAGCACGAAGCCGTTGCGCGTCGCGTCGAACGGGCGTGAGACCGTCTGCAGCGGTTCGCCGGGCCGGGGCAGGCCCATGCCGCGCATATTCGTGAAGCCGGCGTGCGCTACCTCGAGCAGCGGCGCCTCCGTGGAGCCGCTGATCACCGCGACGCAGTCGCCGCGCCGGATCGCCTCCGCGCCCTCGCCAACGTTGTGGGTGCCCGTCGAGCAGGCCGAGACGATGGCGATGTTGTGGCCGATAGCCCCGGTCTCGATCGAGATCATCCCGGAGGTCGAGTCCACGAGGGCGTTGGCGATGAACGTCGGCTGGACGCGATTGGGGCCCTTCTCGACCAGCGTCGAAAAGTTGTCGATCATGAGCTGCTGGCCGCCCGCGCCCGACCCGAAGACCACGCCGACCTCGGTGCGGTTGCCGTCGTCGATCTCGAATCCCGAATCGGCGAGCGCCTGCTTGGCGGCGGCGACGCCGTAATGCATCTCGCGCTCGCTACGGCGCACGGCCTTCGGATCCATCCACGCTGCCGCCTCGAAGTCCCTGACCTCGCCGCCGGCCTTGTGCTCGTAGCCGGAGACGTCGAAGCGGGTCAGCTCGGCGAGGCCGGAGCGACCTTCGACGAGGCTCGCCCACGCGGCATCCTTGTCGTTGCCGACCGGGCTGACGACTCCGAGACCGGTGACGACGACGCGACGTGTGTGATCAGGGCTGCGCACTAACGGCTCCTTGGGCTCAGGCGAGGTTGCCGGGATCGGCGGGGACGAGGATCGGCAGGTCCATGCGGTTGTCGGCCAGCGCGTCGTCCATGGCGATGGCGGTTGCGTCCGGCGCGATGCGCTTGATGAGGTTCGTCAGGACCTTGCCCGGTCCCATCTCGATGAACGTATCCACGCCGTCCGCGGTCATGCGCTCCACCGCGTGCACCCAGTCGACGCCGGCGGTGAGGTGCTCGACGAGCTCCGCGCGGGCGGCCTCGCCGTCGAGGATCGGGCGGGAGTCGGCATTGGCCAGCAGCGCAGCCGTCGGTTCCCTGAACTCGACCGACTCGAGGGCCTGGCGCATTGCTTCGGCGGCCTGGGCCATCAGCGGCGAGTGCGCCGCCACGGACACGGGCAGGACGATGGCCCGCTTGGCCCCGAGGGCCTTCGCGATCTCCGCCGCGGCCTCGATGGCGGAACGCTCGCCCGAGACGACGACCTGGCCGGGTGAGTTTCGATTGGCCACGGCGAACACCCCATGGGCCGATGCCTGGCGCACGAGGTCCGGGATCGCGGCGTCGTCCAGTCCGAGGATGGCCGCCATCGCCCCATCGCGGCCTTCGCCGCTCGCCTGCATGTGCCGGCCTCGCTCTCGAACCAGCCGGATCCCGTCGGGGAGCGTCAAGGCGCTGGCAGCGACCATCGCCGAGTACTGGCCCATGGAGTGACCCGCGAAGAACCGGGGATTGGGCAGCGTCATGCCGGTCACGCTCGCGCGCTCGTGGGCCGCCGCGAGGTACGCGATCGACGTCGCGAGGAGGGCTGGCTGGGCATGCTCGGTGCGGTTGAGCTGGTCCTCGGGACCGGTCCAGGCGAGCGCGGAGATGGCCTCGCCCAGGGCCTCGTCCGCGGTGGCGAAGATGGCGGCGGCCGCCGGTGACGTGGCGCTGAGGGCGCGGCCCATGCCGACGGACTGCGAGCCCTGGCCGGGGAATACGAAGGCGAAGTTGGTCATGGTCTCCGGGAAGGTAGGCGACAATCGGATCTCAGGCGCGGCGCGGGGGCGGCGCGGGCCTCGCCCGCGGGTGCCGCAGTGTTGAGAGAGTGCACGATCATCGGGCCGCGCGAGCGTGGGATGTGTGCGCCGTTGCACACGACAGCGGTTGCCAATACTATCGAGCCCGTGCCGTCGCCGCCGCGCCGACAGAGGACCGTTCGCGCGATCGCCCGCCGCTTCGAGGCGGACCTGGGAGCGTCGATTCTCGCCTCCGGCCCGCGCATCCCGAACGTCCGCCAGATCTCCGAGCGCGTCGCCATGGGCCGCGCCCTGTGGCGCGATCTGGTCGTCGGTTTCGCGTTCCAGCTCGGGGAGCTGCGGCTCGGTTTCACCCAGCTCGCCGCGCTGTACGTTCTCGCCGACGGCAGCACGACGACCGTGGGGGAGCTCGCGGAGGCACTCGGGCGGTCGCCGTCGGCCACGAGCCGGCTCGTCGACGGGCTGGCGAAGCGGCGCCTGGTGGAGCGGCGGGAGGAGCCGGAGGACCGGCGGCAGCGCTCCGTCGCCCTCACCCAGCGCGGGCAGGCAATCCTGCGGGCGGTTGACCGGGCGCGCGCGGACCAGTTCCTGACCGTCGTACGGCCGATGCCCACGCCGGAGCGGGCGCTGGTGGCGATGGGCGTCGCAGCGCTGGCGACCCACGCGATCTCGCGCCGGGGTCGCCTCATCAAGGGCGGCGGCCGCTAGCCGGCCGCTAGCCGGCCAAGTCCGCCGGGGTCAGGCGGGGTTCATCCGGCGCCAGAACCAGGCCGCGGCGAAGAGCACGATCAGGGTCAGCCCGAGGATCGCGGCGCCGGCGAGCTTGCGCTCCGGTGGGACGGGGGCGTGGACCTCGCCCGGCGTCTCGCCCGCCGCGAGCACCTCCACGGTGCCGGTCATCTCGATCGGGTGGACGGTGCACAGGTAGGCAAAGGTGCCCGCCTCGTCGAAGGTGAACGAGAACGTGCCGCCAACGTCCTTGACCTTGGTCAGGTCCGGGTCATCCGCCTGCGAATCGAACGCCGCACCCTGGGCCGCGCCGTCCGCTGCCGCCGAGGTCACGGTATGCGGAGCGCCGCTCGCCGCCGTGACCGTCCAGGTCACCGTGTCGCCCTCGGCGATGACGATCTCGGCCGGTTCGAACGTGTTGTCCACGATGCTCACGCCGATCGTGGCGCCGAGCACGGGCGCGACCGCGACGACGGCGAAGAGTGCCAGGGTGGCCACGAGCCCGAGGCGCCAGGACCGGTGCACGAACGTCATCCGCAAAACCTCCGAACGGCATCGTAGAGGACCGGCAGGCCCCAGCGAAGGCCGTCGAGCGACACCCGCTCGTCGACCCCGTGGTAGCGGTCCAGATAGGTCTCACCGGGCGGCTGGCGCAGCGGCGAGAACCCGAAGGTTGGCACGCCGAGCCCGAGCAGGTGCTTCGCGTCCGTCCCGAACGGGGCCATGACCGGCAGCGGCACGCCGTCGGCGTCATGGTCGCGGATCACCGCCTCGAGGACCGGGTACAGGCCATCCGGGTCCTCGTAGTCCGCGACGACCGGGTCGGTGGCGATGATCAGCTCGATGTCCGTCACCGCGGCGAGCTCCGGCCCGAGACGATCGATGATCCGGGCCTCCATTTCCCGCTCGCTGGTCCCGGGCAGGCGCCGACAGTCGATCTCGAGCACGGCCGTCCCGGGAATGACGTTGTACTTCACGCCGGCGTGGAGCACGTTCGTCGAGAGCGTGTCGCGGAGCATTGCGTCAAGCGCGCGACCGTAGACCGGCGAGAGCAGGCCAGCGAGCCGGCCTGCCGACACGCCGGTCGCGCCGGAGATGCATGCCTGGAGCATCCGCGCGGTCCGTGGTTCGCTTGACTCGAGGGCCTCGGCGGCCCCCTCGAGGAAGCGTCGCGTGACGTCCGTCAGGCGCGTGCGCTCCGGTTTCGCGAGGCGGACCACCGCCTGCGCCGCGAGAACGATCGCGTTGTCCGGCCGAGGCATGGAGCCGTGGCCCCACGTCCCCCGGAAGGTGAGGCGGTACGTCGTGATGCCCTTCTCCGCGACCTGGATCGGATAGAGGCGGAGGCCGCGGACGTCAACCGCCACGCCGCCGGCCTCGTTGATCGCCGCTGCCGCGCGAAGGTCCTCGGGGTGCTCGGCGGCGAGCCAGCCCGCGCCGGCCAGGCCGCCCGCCTCCTCGTCGGCCGTGGAGGCGAACAGGACGTCGCGCCGCAGGCCGGGCACCGGATCCGTGGCCGGGTCGCGGCCCGCCGCGCGCGCCTCTGCGGCGAGCAGCCGCATGACCTCCAGCTCCATCGCGATGAGGTCCTTCATGTCCACCGCGCCCCGGCCGTAGACCCAGCCGTCGTCGACGTCGCCTCCGAACGGGTCGTGGGTCCAGAGCTCGGGTGGCGCCGGTACGACGTCGAGGTGCGAAAGCAGAAGCAGCGGCGCCCCGCCGGTGCCGTCGCCGCGCAGGCGGGCGACCACGGAGCCACGGCCGGTGACCGGCTCGTAGACGGTGGCCGGGATGCCTGAATCGCGGAGGGCGCCGGCCAGGTAGCGGGCCACGTCGAGCTCGGGGCCCGCGGGGTCCGGTGGATTGATCGACTGGATCCGGATCAGGTCACGCAGCGACTCGACGAGCCGGTCGTGGGCGAGGCCCCAGTCGATGCCGGCAGCTGCCGACCCACCCTGCACGGCCACCTCAGAAACCCAGCAGGTTGGCGAGATAGCCGAGGACGAAGCCGGAGAGCACGATCACGACCACCATCGCGATGAGGATCCGCAGGTTCCGGCGCTCCTCGCGCCGCGCCTTGTCCATGTTTGGGTCCTCGCCTCCGGCGATGTACGGCGCGGCCAGCCCGCGAGCGCGGGCCTGCACGCCGCGCGGTGAGTCGTACGCTTCGGGGTCCGCGGGCAGCGATTCCTCCGCCGGCAGCGGCTCCTCGACGGGCGGCGCGTCCCATGCGGGCGGCGCCGGCGGCGGTGCCGGCTCGGGGTTCGAAGCCGGGGCGAGCGCCATTGGCTCCGGGTCTCGCGGGTCTGCAGTGCTCATCGTGCCGCCACGGGCGCCTGCGTCACCGGGCCGCGAACGTAGACCTCGTCGGGCAAAGACCGGTAGCCGAGGCGCTGGTTGACCGCCCGCATGGGTGCGTTGTCCGTGTCGTTCGCCGTCTCCAGCGCTTCGAGCTTGCGCGCGACGGCCCACGCGATCGTCGCCCGCTTCAGCGCCATCGCGACGCCGCGGCCGCGCCAGGCCCGGGCTACCGCGGTCATCCCGTGCCAGGCGACCTGTGGATTACCGGACACGATCATCAGGTTCGCGTAGCCGACAACGCGACCCGTTGCCGCCTCGACCGCCACCGCGAAGGCACCAGGCGGGATCACCTCGCGGTCGACGTCGCGCATCCGGAACTCCTCGAGCGTGCCGGGCGCCATCGGCCCGTCGCCGGGGATGTCCGGCAGGGCCTCCAGCGCAACCGCGTAGACCGCCTCAACCAGATCCGGCCGCGCCTCCAGCGACGTGATCTCTATCCTGGCGGGCGGCTCGACCGCCGGCGGTTCGACGCCCGCGAGATCGAGCCGGACGGCCTTCATGCGCTCGTGCTCCACGAAGCCGCGATGCGCGAGGAACTCGAGCGCCTCCACGCGATCCTCCGTCGTGCGGCCGATGAGCATCGTCTTACCCGAGCTGCGAGCCAGATCCATCAGCGCCGCCAGGATGGCCACGCCGACGCCCTGCCGGCGGTGCTCGGGAAGCACCGAGATGTTGCCCCAAAGCCCCGGGAAGTCGGCCGGATACGAGTACGCACGGCCGGCCCCGCCCGCCCCGACCGGGACCTCATCGCGCCACGCCAGGAACCGGCCTCCGCCCGGGTAGCGTTCCTGCTGCCAGCGCATCTCCGCGACGGAGATCGGGAAGTCCGGCGTGACCGTCGTGACGATGCGGGCGATGTGGGCGAGATCCTCGTCGGAGGTCGCCGGTCGGATCTGGAGCATCAGCCGCCGGTGATCGGCGACGACTCGGCTACGACCGCGACACCAGGCGCCGGCCGCATGCCCGCGTCGGCCAGTCGCCGGCCCGTCGTCACGGCGCCCTCGCTGGCCGGCGAGACCAGCGCCGCGTACTTCGCCATGACCCCGCCGAGGTAGCGCGGCGGCGGTGCCAGCCACGCGGCGCGCCGTTCGGTGAGGATGGCCTCGGCGACGTCCAGGTCGAGTCGGCGCGCCTCGACGTCGATCACGATCTCGTCGCCCTCCTCGACGAGGGCGATAGGGCCGCCGAGGGCCGCCTCCGGCGAAACGTGGCCGATCATCAGGCCGTGGGTGCCGCCGGAGAACCGACCGTCGGTGAGCAGCGCCACGGATCCACCCAGGCCCTCGCCCACGAGCGCTGCGGTGACGCTCAGCATCTCCTGCATGCCCGGGCCACCGACCGGCCCCTCGTAGCGGATCACCACGACGTCGCCGGGCTGGATCCGGCGGTTCCTGACCGCCTCGAAGCAGGCCGTCTCCGAGTCGAACACGCGCGCCGGCCCCCGATGATGGAGCCGTTCGTGGCCCGCGAGCTTCACGACGCAACCCTCGGGCGCGAGGGAGCCTCGCAGGATCGCTATGCCACCCGTGGGCTTGAGCGGGTCGTCGATGGGGCGGACGACCTGCTGGCCAGGGGTCTCCTCCGCGGCCTCGGCGATCTTCGCCAGGGTTCGCCCATCGACGGTCTTCTCGTCGCCGTGGATGAGGTCGCGCTTCAGCAGCTCGCGCATGACCAGCGAGATGCCCCCCGCGTCGTACAGGTCCGAGGCGGTGAAGCGGCCGCCAGGCGTCATGTCGGCAACGATCGGGGTTCGCGCGGCGATGGTGTCGAACTCGTCGATCGACAGGGGCAGGCCGAACTCGTGGGCGAGGGCCAGGAGGTGCAGGACGCCGTTCGTGGAGCCGCCGGTCGCCGCAATCGAGGCGATCGCGTTCTCGAGAGACGCCTTCGAGACGATGTGCGAGGGCCGCACGTCGTGCCGTACGAGCGTCATCGCCAGCTCGCCTGCCTGCCGGGCCGCCGCGTCCTTGGCGGGATCCTCCGCGGGGATCGCGTTGAGGCCCGCCGGGGACAGGCCCAGGAACTCCATGACCATCGACATCGTGTTCGCGGTGAACTGGCCGCCGCACGCTCCCGCGCCGGGGCACGCCGCGCTCTCGATCTCGTACAGCTCGTCGAGGCCGATCTTGCCGGCGCGGTAGGCGCCGACGGCCTCGAACACGGACACGATCGTGAGGTCGTTGCCCTTGTACGAGCCGGGATAGATGGTGCCGTTGTAGAGGACGAGGCCAGGCACGTCCAGGCGCGCCATCGCCATCGCGGCGCCCGGGATCGTCTTGTCGCAGCCCACGATGCAGACCACCCCGTCGAGCAGGTGGCCCCGGACGACGAGCTCGATCGAATCCGCGATGACCTCGCGGCTGACCAAACTCGCCTTCATGCCCTCGGTGCCCATGGATACGCCATCGGACACGGCGATGGTGTTGAACTCCATCGGCGTGCCGCCGCCGGCCCGGATGCCCTCCTTCACGAACTCCGCCAGCCGTCGCTGGTTGTAGGTGCAGGGCATCGTCTCGATCCACGTCGTCGCGACGCCCACGAGCGGGCGCGCGAGGTCGTCGTCGGTGAAGCCGATGGCCTTGAGCATCGCCCGCGCCGGCGCCCGGTCCGGCCCGTCCGTCAGGGCGTGGGAGTGCCGCTTGGCGCCGTCGGTGGGGCGTCCGTAGGGCAGGTTGCTCATGTCGCGGCCAGTTTAGGCACCGCCGCCGGAGGCGGCCCCGGCGGCTGGCGTGGCGGCGCTGCGCCGAAGATTGGCGGCGGCGATTCGCTCCGTGACCATGGCCGCGGCCGGGCCCGAGACGGCGGCAACGAAGCACGAGCCGGGAATGGCGAACGCGGTCACGGGGGTGACCGCCGTGACGGTGGCGGTGCGCGGGGAGCGGCGGAGGAGCGCGATCTCGCCCAGGCCGGCGCCCCGTCCAAGGCGGTGGATCTGCCGGCCTCCGGCCGTCACCTCCACCTGGCCGGACTCGACGACGACGAAGCGGTCGCCGGGCTCGCCCTCGCGCATTACCGTCTCGTCGGGGGCGAAGGACAGCGGCTCCAGGCCGCCGACGAGTCGCTCGAAGGCGGTCAGCGGCAGCTCGGCGAAGGCGGGAACCTCGCGGAGCAGCTGGAGCATCGGCTCGTCGACCACGGTCACCCGGTCGGCGCGAGCGGTGCGGGCGTAGATGACCAGCGCGACGATCGGCAGGATCGCGCCGGTGACCGCGAGCGCGCCTCTGATGCCGAAAGTGGCCAGCAGGACAGGTGCGAGGATGCTCCCGGCCACGCTTCCGAGACCGACCACGCCCTCGAAGATCGAGAAGGTCGGCGCGCGCTCATCGTTGGCCGTGCCCCGCTGGAAGATCGTGAACAGGGCCACGTCGTACACCGCGTTCGCGACGCCGACGACGACCATCGCGGCAAGCGCCAGTGCCGGTGACGGGAGAAGGCCGATGACCGCGATCGGAGCGCCCCAGTAGGCGAGCGCCGCGCACTTCGTACGGATCAGCCGGTCCGTGCGGGTCAGGCTGATGGCGAATACCGCGCCGACCAGTCCACCGAGCCCCAGCGCCGCATTCAGCAGCCCCACCCCGGCCTCGCCCATCGACAGGAGCTCGATCGCCGCGACGACCATCAGCGGGGTCATCAGCGCCCGCGTCATGACCTGGCTGAACACGCCCAGCATCGCCCAGCCAACCACGGGCCGGCGGCGCCAGGCGCGCACTCCGTCCAGCAGCCGGATGCCGCCGGCGGCATCCCCCGCGCCGCCCGTCGCGTCGCGTGTCTGCTCGAACCGGAGCCGAGCGATGCTCAGCGCCGAAGCCAGGAACGTGAACGAGGCGGCCAGCGCGCCGAGCTCCGGGCGGCCCGAGGCGATCAGCACCCCGGCCACGAACGGTCCGACCATCCCACCCAGTCCCTCGCCCGTGCTCCAGGCCATGTTCGCGGCAACGAGCTCGCTCGGGCTTCGAGCGACGGCCGGCATCAGGGTGGCCTGGGTCGGGCGAACCACCGCGCCGGCGCCGGCGACGATCGCCGCGAGGGCGAACAGCACGAGCGTCGACCCGCCCGTCGCGATGACGAGCGCGCACAGCCCGGCTGCCGCGGCGCGGGTCAGCCCGACGGTCAGCAGGACGCGTTCGCCGCGGAACCGCTCGATCGAGGCGCCGGCGAGCATCCCCGACAGCACCGCCGGCACCATCCGCACCGCGCCGAGCGCGCCCGCCGCCACGATCCCGTCACGCGCGAAGACGACGACGAGGAGCACGACCAGGAGGCCCGTGTCCGCGGCGATGCCGAGCGCCCACGACGCCTCCAGGCGGCGGATGCCCTCGTTGGACATCGCCTCTCGCAGGGAGCGCAGCAGCGAGCGGACGGGACGCGTCAGGGCCGACATAGCGGCCAAGGATCGCACGGGCGCGCGGCACGGGGCTCCGGGTCTTGCGGCCGGCTCGCTATGCTCACCGGGTGACCGACAAGCTCGAGATCCTCCGCGGCGTGCCGCTGTTTGCGGACCTCGACGAGCGCAGCCTGCAGGCCGTCGCGATCCTCGCCCACGAGGTCGCGTTCAAGGCCGGCGACTCGTTCATGCTCGAGGGCGAGAACGGCGACGAGTTCTACATCATCGTCGACGGCACGGTTCGCATCGAGCGGGGGAACCGGGCGATCCGATCCATGACCGCCGGCGGGTTTCTGGGCGAGATCGCCTTGCTCGAGCAGCGGCCGCGGACAGCGACCGCGACCGCGACCACGAACGTGCGGGCCCTTGAGATCCGGTCCCACGAGTTCGAACGCCTGATGAACACGCTGCCGGCGGTTCATCGCCGGATCCGCGCCGCCGTGGACCGCCGGGCCCGTAGCCGCGACTGGGACACTGCTTAGGCGCTTCGGGCCGGCGCCTCGAGCCAGTCGGCGATGCGTCCCCGGAGTGCCGGCAGGCTGATCGCGCCGGCGCCGAGCACGGTGTCGTGGAAGTCCTTGATGTCGAAGGCGGCGCCGAGGCTCGCCTTGGCCTCCTCGCGCAGCCGGAGGATCTCCAGCTGGCCGATCTTGTAGGCGAGCGCCTGGCCCGGCCAAACGATGTACCGGTCGACCTCGTTGACGATGTTGTTCTCGCCGAGCGCGGAGTGCACCTTCAGGAAGTCGATCGCCTGCTGGCGGGTCCAGCCGAGCGCGTGCATGCCCGTGTCAACGACGAGCCGGCCGGCCCGCCACGCGTCGAACGACAGAATCCCGAAGCGGTCCATCTCCGTGGAGTAGAGGCCCATCTCGTCCGACAGGCGCTCCGTGTACAGGCCCCAGCCTTCGGCGAAGGCCGTGGAGCCGAGCATTCGCTGGAATGCCGGCAGCCCCTCCAGCTCCTGCGCGACGGCGATCTGGAGGTGGTGGCCGGGCACGGCCTCGTGGAAGGCGAGCGCCTCCGCCTCGTAGCGGGGCCGCGTCTCGGGCGCGTGAAGGTTGATGTAGTAGCGGCCGGGCCGGCTTCCGTCGAGCGCGGGCCACGAGTAGTACGCGATCGTCTGGTGGACCTCGGAGTGGCTCGGGACGGGGACGACGACGCACGTGGCGCCCGGGATCCGGCCGAACCAGTCCGTAACAGCGGCGGTCGCGCGTGCCAGCGATCTTTTCGCGGTCGCAAAGACCTGGTCGGCGGTTTCGAAGCGGAGGCGCGGGTCGTCGCGTAGCGCGGCCAGCGTGGACGCGAGGTCCTTCGTGCCCAGGACGCGACCGCCGAGCTCAATGAACTCCCCGTCGATGCGCTCGATCTCGGCCAGGCCGGTGGCGTGGATCTCCTCGGGCGTCAGGTCGAGCGTCGTGTGGAAGCGGATGCAGTCGCGGTACGCGGCTGCGCCGCCCGGCACGTGCACCAGCCCGGGCGTGTCCACGGACCGGGCGACGGGCATGATTGCGCGCTCCAGCGTCTCGCGATAGCGTCGGAAGCCGGGCACCGCGACGTCGCGCACCGCCTCCAGGAGAGCCTCCCGGAATTGCCGGCAGTCCGCATCCGACCAGTCGTCGTGCGAAGTGGCGGCAGGACCGGCGAGCTTCCACTCCTCCGGCGCCGTCGCCTCGAGGTGCGTCAGCACGTCCAGGACCCGTTCGACGGGCTTCGCCACCGCGACGTACCCGTCGGCGGCCGCCTCGCGCAGGTTCGCGCCCAGCCCGTCCATGTATCGGCCGATCTCCCGCCAGCGCGCGACCAGCGCCTGGCCGTCCTCGGGCGTCGTGATCGTCTGGTAGTCGACGAGGTCCAGCAGGCTGACGGTCGGCCCGCCGAGCGGGTCGACCGTCCACTCGTGCAGGCGCGTCCGGAGTGCCGCCGCGTGCCCGCCCGCCTCGTCGATGAGCATCTGGCGCGTGACCCGCTCCATCGTGGAGAGCTCGTCGGCGGCGATCGCGGTGGCGGCCGTCGTGATGCCGTCGAGCCAGCGGAGCCGGCCGTCGATCGCGGCCGGCGACACCTCCTCGAGCTTGTCGTCGAAGCGGCGGTCGCCGATGACAGTCGCCCATGTCGGGTAGGCGGCGAGGTAGCCGTCCCAGAAGCGGTCTGCCAGCGAGCGCAGGGTCTCGCCGGCGGCCGAACCCGCCGTGGTCTCGGACATGGTCACCGGCGGATGCTAGCCGCTAGCCGACGCAGGGTCCGGTCGAGACCGCCACGGTACTCCCCAGGGCAGGTGAGATCCGGTCGAGCACCTCGAGCGGCGACAGGGCGTAGCCGACCGCCGGATCGACACGGGACTCGGCGAACACCACGCCGCCGACGGTGCCGTCCTCGAGCACCAATGGGCCGCCGCTGTTGCCGGGCGAGACCTGCGCCCGGAGCTCCAGGATCCGCCGCGTGACCCGAGCCTCGCCGGTGACGTCGAGGCCGGTGGCGAAGTAGGTCGCCGCGACCGTCGCCGGCTCGACGGTCTTGTTCTCGACCCCGGGAAAGCCGACGGTCGCGCCGAGCGCACCGCGCGTGGGCTCGCTGGAGGTAAAGGTGAGCGACGGGGCGTCGAGGTCGTTCACGTGCAGCACGGCGACATCGAGTTCCAGGTCGATCAGGACGAGCGTGGCCGGGTACGACTCGGCGGAGGTCTGGACGAGCACGCTGTCCGCGCCGACCACCACGTGCGCATTGGTTACCAGGTACTCGGGCGCGATGACGAACGAGGTGCCGCGGGCTTGTTTGTCGCAGCCATCGGCGATGACCCGCAGCACGGACGGGGCGGCGGCCTCGCCCAGCGCCCGCGCGAGCGCGTCGGATGGCAGGTCGATTTCCGGCGCCGGCAGCGGCTCGAGCCCGATGAAGACGTTCGGGAGGCCGCTGTCGTGAAGGAGGTTGCCGAGCTCGAGGACGATCTCCGTTGGTGGCGGGAGGAACCCGTCGATCACCCGAAGCGCGGTCGAATTCTGGGCGATCTGGCTCAGGTTCGGGAACGGGCCGGAGGCGACGACGCCGCCGGCGAGCCACAGGATCAGGACGGCCTGCGCGACGCCGACGAGCGCCCCGCCGGCCCGATCGAGCGCGCCGAGGAAGCCCTCGCCAAGCGCCTGTGACGCCGCGCGACCGGCCGTCGCGCCGAGCGCTTCGCCCAGCCCTATCAGCCCCATCAGCACCGAAAGCACCACGATCGCGCGAACCACCGCGGGCAGGTCGTCCAGGAAGGGCGTGACGGTGGGCAGGAGCGCGAGGCCGGCGAGGGCCGCGATGGCGGCGCCGGTCAGGCCGAGCAGTTGCGGGAGGGCCCCCGATCGAACGCCGAGGAGGACCGCGACCACGAGAATCGCGACCGCGACCAGGTCCAGCGGATTCACCGCCGGATCGTGACACAGCGCCGTCGGACGGGCGTCTCAGCCCACTCGCGCGCCTGAGCGTGCGTCCGGCAGCGGGCTTGCAGTTCCGGCCGCCGGCCGCGTATCGACTCTCGCGGGGTGGCCTCGCTCCCACGTCTCGATCGCATCGGCCTTGCCCAGCAGGTAGCCGAGCTCGTCGGTGCCTTTGAGGAGCATCAACTTCGAGAACGGGTCGACGTCGAAGGGGAGGTCCTCGTCGCCCGGCAGGTGCACGACCTGGGACTCGAGATCAACGGTGAGCTCGAGGTTGGGGTCCTGGGCGGCGAGCTCGAACAGGTGGGTCAGGCGCTCGGGCGCGACGAGGATCGGCAGCAGGCCGTTCTTGAGCGCGTTGCTGCGGAAGATGTCCGCACAGCTGGTCGTGATCACGGCGCGGATACCCCACGCGACCAGCGCCCACGGCGCGTGCTCCCGCGATGAGCCGCAGCCGAAGTTGTCGCCGGCCAGCAGGATCCGGCGGCCCGCCATCTCCGGCCGGTCCAGCACGAAGGCGGGATTCTTCATGGACCCGTCCGCCTCGTACCGCCAGTCGCGGAAGAGGGCCTCGCCCAGGCCGGCCTTGTCGGTCACCTTCAGGTAGCGAGCCGGCACGATCTGGTCCGTGTCGACGTTCTCCGCGGGCAGCGGAATGACCCGACTGGAGAAGGAGGCGTACGGCTCGTCGGGCATCGCTCAGCGACCGCCCACCGCGGCGAGGGTCTCGATGCCGGGCAGGAGGCGAGGGTCGGCAATCACCCCCGCCACCGCGGACGCGGCGGCGGTGAGCGGCGACGCAAGGAATGTGCGGCCGCCCTTGCCCTGACGGCCCTCGAAGTTCCGGTTCGACGTGCTCACCGCGTACTGGCCCGGCGCGAGCTGGTCGCCGTTCATCGCGATGCACATGGAGCAGCCGGCCTCGCGCCAGTCGGCGCCCGCGGCGCGGAAGACCTCGTGCAGGCCCTCTCGCTCCGCCTCGCGCTTCACCTCGTCAGAGCCCGGCACGACCATCATCCGCACGCCGTCGGCGACGCGACGCCCCTTGAGCGCAGCCGCGGCGAGACGCAGGTCGCTGATGCGCCCGTTCGTGCACGAGCCGACGAACACGACGTCGACCTTCTGGCCGAGGATCGGCTGGCCCGGCGTGAGGTCCATGTAGCCGAGCGCCGCCTCGAGCGCGCGGCGGCCCGGCCCGTCGTCCGCGGCCGCCGGATCCGGGACGCGGCCGGAGATCGGCAGGCCCATGCCGGGGTTCGTGCCGTAGGTGATCATCGGCTCCAGCGCGGATGCGTCCATGGAGATCGTCTTGTCGAACGCCGCGCCGGCGTCGGTCGGGAGCGAGCGCCACTGCTCCACCGCGGCGTCCCAGTCGGCGAACTTCGGCGCGTGGGCGCGGCCCGCGAGGTACTGGTAGGTGGTGTCGTCCGGCGCGATGAGCCCGGCTCGCGCACCCCCCTCGATCGACATGTTGCAGATCGTCATGCGCTGCTCCATCGACAGCGCCTCGACTGCCGGCCCGCGGTATTCGAAGACATGTCCCGTGCCGCCCGCGAAGCCGATGCGCGAGAGCAGGTTGAGGATCACGTCTTTCGCGGAGACACCCGGCGCGAGCCGGCCATCGACCATGACCTCGTACGTCTTCGGGCGCCGCTGGAGCAGGCATTGCGTCGCGAGGACCATCTCGACCTCGCTCGTGCCGATGCCGAATGCGAGCGCGCCGAACGCCCCGTGGGTGCTCGTGTGCGAGTCGCCGCACACGATCGTCATGCCCGGCTGCGTCAGCCCGAGCTGTGGCCCGATGACGTGGACGATGCCCTGGTTCGGGTCGCCGAGGCCGTGCAGCGGGATGCCGAAGTCGCGGCAGTTGGTCGTCAGCTGCTCTACCTGGGCCGCGGCCATCCCGTCGAGGATGGGCAGGTTGCGCGGCGTCGTGGGCACGGAATGGTCCGCGGTCGCCACCGTTCGCTCCGGGTGCCGGACGGTCAGCCCGCGGCGCCGGAGGCCGGTGAACGCCTGCGGGCTGGTGACCTCGTGGACCAGGTGCAGGTCGATGGCGAGCACGGTCGGGGCGTCCCGGCCCTCCGCGACGACGTGGTCGTCCCAGATCTTCTCGACCAGCGTGCGCTGCGGGCGTTGCGGCGTGACGTTCGATGCCTGCGCGGTCATGGCCGCCAATTGTGCCCGATAGTGTCGCCCCGTCCGCCAACTCTAGCGGCTGAGCGGTGAGGAACGAAGCGATGAGGTCATCTACGGCGATCACGACGGGACGTGACGCGAGCGAGCCTCAGGTGGCGCGGGCCCTGTCGCGGAGGACGGCGAGGACGCGCGGATCGATCCAGCCGGGAGCCGCGGTGCGCTCCTCGAGGTTCTCGACGCCCATCCAGTCTTCGAGCGCGCCCTGCCACGTGCCGTCCCAGTTCGAGGGCAGTGGCCGGGGCGTGCCGGTCATCGGTCGCTCGCCGGCGTCACCGTTCGCGCCCTCGGGCGGGTCGCCACCCGAGGCCTGCCACATCGGCTGGTATACGGCCCCGAATCGACCGCCCGGCGCGGCGCCGACGCGCTCGAGAGCCGCGCTCACCTCTGCGGCGAGTGTCTCGTCCAGGGGCGTGAGGTCCCCAATCGCCGGATGGTCCAGGTAGAGGTGGTGGAGCTCCAGCAGGCGACCCAGCTCCCCGATTGGGTCGTCGTGATGGTCGACGCGGAGGTCCATCCAGCGGTCGTTGCCGCCGCCGTAGCCGCCGCCTTCGCGCACGATCAGGAGAGCGGCAGACTCGCGGCCGCGTCGATCGCCGCCCTCGGCGTCGGCGGCGGCCAGGCAGGCGATCAGCAGCTCCGGGAATGGCCTGCCACCGGCGGTGAAGGTATCGGCGAGCCCGTCCACGACCGCAGCCCGGGCAAGGATGTTGCCCTGCGTCGCAAAGCCCGATCCCGTACGGCCGCCCGCCCAGGCGAAGCATTCGTTGCCGGTGTAGGTCGCCGCGCCCCCGTGCGCATCGACGATCCCAGCCTGCCGCTGGCTGCGAAGCGCGTCGGCGGCCACGAGCCGGTCCAGCGCCGCTGCTGCCGAGCTGCCACCGGCGAGCGCGGCAAGGCCCTCCGGGCCGTACGTCACGTTCGCGAACGACTGAGTCGCGACCGCCCCGACGCCCGCCTTCGCCCACGGCACGACGGCGCCGACGGCGAGGAACTTCGATTGAGTCGCGACGCCCAGGTCGCCGGTCGCCGGGTCAAGCGCGACGATGGAGTAGGTCATGCGCGGGAGGCCTCCAGGCTGCCGCCGATCCGGGGTCGGCAACGGCGAGGGTACGCCGTCGGGAAGCGGTGAGCGCCTTGCGCGGGACGCGGAAGGCCGGAATATGAAGACGCCGGGCCGGTACCGCCGAGTGCGGCCCGTGTCCGGCGTAGATCCGGTTGTCGCGCTGGCGCGCGATCAGCCCCGCGCCCCCGCGACGTCCAAGCTGGCCTTGTGCGCGGACTCAGCCCAGGAGCACAGCCTGGGCTGCCACCGCTGCCGGGAGCAGCACCAGGATCGCCACCGCGGCGAGGAGGAGAAGAAGCGTCGTTCTCAGCGCGACGACCGCGTGGCCCCGCAGCGTGCTCGGTTGGCCGGCCGCGGGTACGGTGGCGTTTGCGTCGGTGAGCATGGATTCCCATGCGGTGATTGCCTGATCCACGGTCATGCTTCCTCCTGGTCGCCTCACACGGCATCCGGGGAAGCGGGGGCCTACGGACCTCCGCCGGGCTTGCGCTCCGGCCAATGCTGTCACTTGAAGTAGACCACGAGCCGGGCTATTGTCAACTGTGGGTTTTCATCTCAACTGTAGGAATGCAGGTGTAATGTCACCACAAATCGGTCCGTTGCTGAGGCGAACTCGCGCGGTACGGGCGCTGTCCGCGACCGAAGTCGCGCGCGCCGCCGGAATCTCGGCGGCCTACCTCAGCAAGCTCGAGCACGACGCCGTAAAGAAGCCCTCGCCGCCGGTCCTCCACAGGCTGAGCGAGGCACTGGCGGTTCCCTATGCAGAGCTCATGCGGCTCAGTGGCTACCCCGTACCGGGTGAGCAGCAGCCGCTCAAGGCGGACTCGATCGGGGCGGCGCTCTTCGCGGACATCACCGAGGACGAGCGCGACGAGCTGCTGGAGTACCTCGCCTGGTATCGCGCCCGACGCCTGTCGGCACGCGGCTCGTCGCCAACGCCCGCGACGTCAGCGCCCGCGACGTCAGCGCCCGCAACGCCCGGGTCGCGGCGCGCCCGTTGAGGCCGGCCATCGCGAAGGCCGAGGTCGCTTTTTCGAACCGACTCGGACCGCAGCCAACTGCCCCGGACGATCGCTCCAGCACCCGGTTCGATGGTCCGGTTGCGGATTCAACGTTCCTGCGGCTAGACTCCGCGAGTCGTGAGCTTCTCGAACGAGCCTGATCGCCGCCCCGTGGTCGTCGCCGTGACGTCCGACGGCCGCCGCGTGCAGCTGCCCGTCGAGACTCCCGAGGTACCCGCCCTCTCCCTTATTCGCTCGATCCTGGTCGCGATCGAGGAGTTCGTACTCCTCATTACGAACCGGCGGGAGCACGGAGGGACACGGCGGGACGATCGCTAGGCGATCAGCACCACCAGGACCCAACGGACCCCCGCCGAGAGGCGGGGGTTTTGATTTGCCAGTCAACGGAGGGAACGTGACCGAACCGGAGGGCTCAAGGCCGTGACGCTGACCAAGCGCGGCCGCGCACGCCGCAGCCACATGCCCGCCGAGGGCACGGAGCACGCCGCCGCCGTGGAGCGGGCACAGCGCGAGATGCTCCACGAGGGCTCGTCGACCGTCGCAGTCCGGACGGGGGAGCGCGAATCTCGCCCCCGAATCGGCGCCGACGTGCTGTGCGAGGGGCTGCTGCGCCAGGGCGTCGACGTGATGTTCAGCTACCCGGGCGGCGTGATCCTGCCGCTGTACGACATCCTCGGCGACTACCCCCAGCTCCGGCACGTGCTCGTGCGCCACGAGCAGGGTGGCGCCCATGCTGCGGACGGGTACGCCCGCGCGACGGGGAAGGTCGGGGTGTGCATGGGCACGTCCGGGCCCGGCGCGACGAACCTCGTGACGGGCATCGGGACCGCGATGCTCGATTCCATCCCGATGGTCGCGATCACCGGCAACGTGCCGTCCGCCCTGATCGGCAAGGACGCGTTCCAGGAGATCGACATCAACGGCATCACCCTGCCGATGACGAAGCACAACTACCTGGTCCGCGAAGCCGACGAGCTGCCGCGGGTGATCGCCGAGGCGTTCCACATCGCGCGCAGCGGCCGCCCGGGCCCCGTCCACGTCGACATCACCAAGGACGCTCTCCAGCAGGCGACCGAGGTGACGCACCCGTCAGCCGAGGAAGTCGTCGCGGGCCTGCCGGGCTTCCGCCCGACCATGGACGGCAACTACAAGCAGCTGAAGCTCGCCGCTGCCGAGATCGCCGCCGCCGAGCGGCCCGTGATCCTCGCCGGCCACGGCATCCTCCACGCCGGCGCCGAGACGGAGCTGCTCGCCTTCGCCGAGAAGCTCGGCGCGCCGGTCGCGTGGACCCTGCTGGGCATCGGCGCGATCGACGAGCGGCACCCGCTCGCCTACGGCTTCATGGGCATGCACGGCTGGAAGCACGTCAATAGAGCGATCCAGTCGGCCGACCTGCTCGTTGCGCTCGGCATGCGCTTCGACGACCGCGTGACCGGCAACGTTCGCACCTACGCGCCATACGCGCGCATCGTCCACGTCGACATCGACCCGGCGGAGATCGGCAAGAACGTCGCGGTCGAAGTGCCGATCGTGGGCGACGCAAAGCGCGTTCTGACGACGCTCACCACGATGTTCGACCCGGTGCCCGCCGACCGCCGCGCGCCCTACCTCGACCAGCTGGCCGAGTGGAAGCGAGATTCGGAGGGCAGCTCTTGGCACGGCTCCGGTGCCTGGCGTGACGGTCTCCTCTCCGCCGACTACGTGGTCCAGCGCATCGGCGAGCTGACCGACCACGAGGGCATCTACGTCGGCGACGTCGGCCAGAACCAGATGTGGCTGGCCCGCTACGCCGGCTTCCGCCACCCGAACACGCACCTGTCGTCGGGCGGGCTCGGCACCATGGGCTACGCGGTCCCCGCGGCGATGGGCGCCGCCCTCGGCAACCCTGCGCGTGAGACCTGGGCCATCGTCGGCGACGGCGGCTTCCAGATGACAAGCCAGGAGCTCATGACTCTCGTCCAGGACGAGATCCCGGTGAAGATCGCGCTCTTCGACAACAAGAAGCTGGGGATGATCCGGCAGTGGCAGGAGATCATCTACGCCGGGAACTTCCACTCGGCGCAGCTGATGGGCCCGGACTACCTCAAGCTGGCCGAGGCGTACGGCGTGCCCTCCGTCAAGGCTTCGACCCCTGCCGAGGTCGATGACGCGATCCGGTTCGCGCAGGGCACCAAGGGCCCGGCGCTGATCTGGTTCGAGATCACGGGCGAGCAGAACGTCTTCCCGATGATGCCGGCCGGCAAGGGCCTGTCCGATCTCATCGAGGAGTGGGGGACCGCCGAATGAGCGCCGTCGAGCCCGCCCACACGGCGCCGCCGCCGCGCGCCCTGCCGGGCGGCGGCCAGCAGAGGCTGCACCGGCTCGTCGCGATCGTGGTCGACAGGCCGGGCGTCCTCAACCGCGTGTCCAGCCTGATGCGCGCCCGCAACTTCAACATCGACTCGCTGGCCGTCAGCCGCACCGACCGCGAGGGCTTCTCGCGGATGACGATCAGCCTCCACGGCGACGACATCGCTGTCGAGCAGGCGGCGAAGCAGCTGTACCGGCTCATCGATGTGCTCAAGGTCCAGGACGTCACCGCCGAGCCGACGGTCGAGCACGAGCTCGCCCTGGTGAAGGTGCGCGTCTCCGAGGGTAACCGCGCCGAGGTCCTCAAGCTCATCGAGCTGACGCGGGGCCGGGTGCTGGACGTTTCGCCGGAGAGCGTCATCGCCGAGGTCAGCGGCTCGGAGGCGGAGGTCGACGACTTCGTGACCTGCGTCCGGGGCTTCGGCATCAGGGAGATCGTTCGAACGGGGGCCGTCGTGATGTCGCGCGGCGCCGGATCCATCGAAGAGGCAGTCAAGCGATGAAGCGAGGGCGAGACCAGTGACCGCGCGCATGTACTACGACAACGACGTCGACCCGGCGGCGCTCGACGGCCAGACCGTCGCGATCATCGGCTACGGATCGCAGGGTCACGCCCACGCGTTGAACCTGCGCGATTCCGGCGTCGAAGTGTTCGTCGGGCTGGCGGCGGGCTCGAAGAGCCGCGCGCTCGCCGAGGAGGCCCAGCTCCGGGTGGCCACGGTCGACGACGCGGTCCGCGATGCCGACGTGGTCATGCTCCTGGTCCCCGACACGGCCCAGAAGGCCGTCTACGACGCGGCGATCGAGCCGAATCTCAAGCCTGGCGCGCTCCTGATGTTCGCCCACGGCTTCAACATCCGGTTCGAGCGGATCAAGCCGGGACCGGGCGTCGACGTGGGGATGGTCGCGCCGAAAGGCCCCGGGCACCTCCTCCGGAGCGTGTACTCCGCCGGTGGCGGGGTCCCGGCGCTGTTTGCCGTCGAGCAGGATGCGACGGGCACGGCCCGCGCCCGGACCCTCGCCTACGCCCGGGCGCTCGGCTCGACCCGCGCCGGCGTGCTCGAGACGACGTTCAAGGAGGAGACCGAGACCGACCTGTTCGGGGAGCAGGCGCTGCTGTGCGGCGGCGTCTCGGCGCTCATCAAGGCGGCGTTCGAGACTCTCGTCGAGGCCGGCTACCAGCCCGAGCTCGCGTACTTCGAGACGATGCACGAGCTGAAGCTGATCGTGGACCTAATGTACCGGGGCGGCCTCAACTTCATGCGCTTCAGCGTCAGCGACACGGCCGAGTTCGGCGATTACGTCTCCGGCCCGCGCGTCGCCGAGGGCGTGAAGGCAACCATGAAAGACGTCCTCACGGACATCCAGAGCGGCGCCTTCGCGAATCGCTGGATCGCCGTCCAGGAGGCCGGCGGCGGCGAGTTCCAGAACCTCCGCCAGCGGGATCGAGACCACCAGATCGAGCGAGTCGGCGCCGAGCTTCGTGCCCAGATGCCGTTCCTGGATCCCGTGGTCGTCGATGCCGGCGAGGCGCAGGCAACGGTCGGCGGCGCCGCAGCCGTCGAAACCGGCGCCGGAGGCGCAGCGGGCCCCACCCAGCCAACGCCGGATCCGAGCGTGGGGGGCTGATGGCCCCCGCCGCCGGAGCCCGGTCACGTCCATCGGGGCCGCTCGTCCCGCCTGGCCGCGTCCGGATCTTCGACACGACGCTCCGCGACGGCGAGCAGGCGCCCGGCGCCGGCCTCACCGCCGCGGAGAAGCTCGAGGTCGCGCGGCAGCTCGCGCGCCTGAATGTCGACGTGATCGAAGCGGGGTTCCCGGCCGCCTCGGACGGCGACTTCGAAGCGGTCCGCCGGATCGCCCAGGAGACGAAGGGCGGGATCGCGGTCGCCGCACTGGCGCGCTGCCGCGACGGCGACCCGCAGCGGGCGATCGAGGCGATCAAGGTCGCCGAGCGGCCGCACCTGCACGTGTTCATCGCGACCAGCGACATCCACCTCAAGCACAAGCTACGAATCGACCGCGAGACGGCCCTCGCGGAGGCGGTCCGCTGGGTCGCCTATGGCCGCAGACAGCTGGGCCGGGACGTCGAGATCGAGTTCAGCGCCGAGGACGCGTCGCGCACCGACCCCGAGTTCCTGCTCAAGGTCTACGAGGCCGTCGTGGAAGCGGGCGCCTCGACGATCAACATCCCGGACACGGTGGGCTACGCCATCCCGTCGGAGTTCGCGGCGCTGGTCGGGCGTGCCGTCGACCTCCTCGGGAGCCAGGCCACGATCTCTGTCCACTGCCACAACGACCTCGGGCTCGCAACCGCGAACACGCTCGCCGCCGTGCAGGCCGGCGCGCGGCAGGTCGAGGTGACGATCAACGGGCTTGGCGAGCGCGCCGGCAACGCGTCGCTCGAGGAGGTCGTGATGGCCCTCCGCACCCGGCCGACGCAGTTCCAGACCGGCGCTGCGGCGACCGGCGGGAACGGAGCGGCCGCGACGGCGCTCATGCACGGCGTTCAGACCGAGCACATCACCGCGGCCTCCCGCCTGGTCAGCTACCTGACCGGGTTCGCGATCCAGCCGAACAAGGCCGTCGTCGGCGGCAATGCCTTCGCCCACGAGTCGGGCATCCACCAGGACGGCGTGATCAAGAACCCGCTGACCTACGAGATCATGACCCCGCAGTCGGTGGGGCTCGCCGGGAGCTCGATCACGATCGGCAAGCTGTCCGGCCGCAAGGGCATCGCCACCAAGCTCGCCAACCTCGGGTATGAGCTCGAGGGCGAGGCCCTCGACGCCATCTACCGCCAGGCGATCGCGCTCGCCGACGAGAAGAAGGAGGTCACCGACGATGACCTCGTGGCGCTGGTCGAGCAGCGCGTCGCCGAGGTGCCCCAGGCCGTCCGGCTCGAGGGCTGGAACGTGACCTCCTCGCACGGCGGCAAGGCGACCGGGATGGTCGCGCTATCGGTAGCAGACGAGGATCACGCCAAGGCCGCGATCGGCAACGGGCCTGTCGACGCCCTGTTCGAGGCGGTGGACGCGGCGCTCCAGCCGGTGTTCGGCTGGCATCCCGTGCTGGAGGCGTACGAGATCAAGGCGGTCTCGGGCGGCGAGGACGCCCAGGGCCGCGTGCTGGTGCGCTGCCGCCGCTCCAGCGACGTGGGACCCGGCGCGCTGGTGGTGTCCGGCCACGGACTCTCGACGAACATCATCGCGGCCTCCATCGAGGCGTACCTGGTGGCCGTCAACAAGCTCCACGGCGCCCAGGGCGCCTCGGCGTCGGCATTCGTCGGCGCGCGAACGACCGAGCAGATGCGCTAGCCGGGATGACCACGTACAAGATCGCGTCGATCGGGGGCGACGGCGTCGGTCCCGAGGTCATCGGGGCGGCCCGCACGGTCGTCGACGCGCTCGCGGCCCGCGACGGGTTCGAGGTCGCATGGCGGGACGTCGTCGCCGGCGGGGCGGCGATCGATGCCTTCGGGACCGCGCTCCGCGCCGAGGACCTGGACGCGGTGGCGGCGTGCGACGCGGTCCTGCTCGGTGCCGTCGGCGGGCCGCGGTGGGACGACCCGGACGCCCGAATCCGCCCCGAGCAGGCACTGTTCGCGCTCCGCGGCGGCCTCGAGCTCTTCGCCAACCTTCGACCGGTCACGATCGTGCCGGCGCTCGTGCCGTCGTCGCCGGTCCGGCCGGAGATCCTCGAAGGCGTGGACCTGCTGATCGTCCGCGAGCTCACCTCGGGGCTGTACTTCGGTCGCCCGTCGGAGCAGCGCGAGACGCCAGAGGGCCGTGTCGGGATCGACACGCTCTGGTACACGGAGGGGGAGATCCGGCGCGTCGTCCGCCTTGCCATGGAGCTGGCGCGCGGCCGGCGCGGCCGCCTGACGAGCGTGGACAAGGCGAACGTCCTGGCCACCTCGCGGCTGTGGCGCAAGGTCGTAGAGGAGACGCGGCCGGAGTTCCCCGACGTCGAGGTCAGCCACCAACTCGTCGACTCGTGCGCGATGCTCCTCGTCCGCCGGCCCGCGATGTTCGACGTCCTGGTCACCGAGAACCTGTTCGGCGACATCCTGTCGGACGAGGCCGCGGTCCTCGCCGGCAGCCTGGGCATGCTGCCGTCCGCGTCGCTGGGCGAGCGGCGGACCGCGCACGGACGCTTCGGCCTGTACGAGCCGATCCATGGCTCCGCCCCGGACATCGCCGGGCAGAACGTCGCCAATCCCTGCGGCACGATCCTGTCGGCGGCGATGCTGCTGCGCTGGTCGCTGGGGCTCGAGGCGGCGGCGGGCGACGTCGAGGCGGCGGTGGGCGCGGCGGTGGCCGACGGCTACCGCACCGCGGACCTCGTGCCCGCCGATGGCGAGACCGCCGGCCTGCGGGTCGTGGGAACCCGGGAGATGGCGTCGGCGATCGTGGAGTGGCTCCCGGCCCGCGCCGGTGTCGCCTCGGGCGCCGCCTCGGGCGCCGCAACGGGAGTCGCATCGTGAGCGAGATGCCTGTCGTCCTGTACGACACGACCCTGCGCGACGGCACCCAGGGCGAGAACATCACGCTGTCGCTCGCTGACAAGCTGCGAATTGCGCGCCTGCTCGACGAATACGGCATGCCCTACGTCGAGGGTGGCTGGCCCGGCTCCAACCCGAAGGACGTCGAGTTCTTCAAGGCCGCCCGCGACATGCGCTGGCGGACGGCGAAGCTCGCCGCGTTCGGCTCCACGCGTCACCGATCGAACACCGCCAAGGACGACCCAAATCTCACCGAGCTCCTGCGCGCCGAGACGCCGGTCGTGACCATCTTCGGCAAGAGCTGGGAGCTGCACGTCACCGAGGTCCTCGGGGCGACGCTCGGGGAGAATCTCGAGATGATCGCCGACAGCGTCCGGCTGATCGTCGACGAGGGCCGCGAGCTCGTGTACGACGCCGAGCACTTCTTCGATGGCTACGAGGCGAATCCCACCTACGCGTTGGGCACGCTCCGGGCTGCGATCGACGGCGGCGCGCGAACGCTGGTCCTGTGCGACACCAACGGCGGCACGCTCACCGCGGAGCTGCTCGAGGTCCTCGGCGAGACGCGCCGCGCGATCGACGCGGGCGCCCCCGCCGGCGACGCCATCACGTTCGGGATCCACACCCACAACGACGCCGAGCTGGCCGTCGCGAACTCACTGGCCGCCGTCCAGGCCGGAGTTCGCCACGTACAGGCCACGATCAACGGCTACGGCGAGCGCTGCGGCAACGCAAACATGGTCAGCGTCCTCGCCGGCCTCGCGCTGAAGACCGACCACCAGCTGCTCCCGGCGGGCGGCGGCGAGCTCGCGGCGCTGACGGAGCTGTCGCGCGCGGTCGCGGAGATCGCGAACCAGGCCCCGAACGACTACCAGCCCTACGTCGGGCGCTCGGCGTTCGCGCACAAGGGCGGCGTCCACGGCGCCGCCGTGGCCAAGGTGGAGCGGAGCTACCAGCACATCGACCCGACCGCCGTGGGCAACGAGGGCCGGCTCATCGTCTCCGAGCTCGGCGGGCGGGCGAACGCGGCAGCGCGCGCGCGGCAGCTCGGCCACAAGCTGGACGGCGTCATCGACCCCGCCGCGCTGTCCACGCTGATCAAGCGGCTCGAGAGCGAGGGCCTCTCGTTCGAGGGCGCGGAGGCGTCGTTCGAGCTGCTGATCCGGCGCCACCAGGGCGATTACGTGCCGCCGTTCCGGATCGTCGACTACACGTGCCTCGTGGAGCAGCGTGCAGACGCGGACCTGCGCGCCGAGGCGACGGTCAAGGTGGAGGTCGACGGCGAGCTGCTGCACACCGCGGCGGACGGCAACGGCCCGGTGAACGCCCTCGACGCCGCGCTGCGCAAGGCGCTCCGCGCGTTCTACCCGGTGCTCGACTCGGTCCACCTGTACGACTACAAGGTGCGCATCATCGACTCGGGCTCCGCGACGGCGGCGCGAACCCGGGTGACGATCGAATCTACCGACGGGTCGCTCGAATGGTCGACCATGGGCTCCGACACGAACATCATCGCTGCCTCGGCGACTGCCCTCGGGGACTCGCTCGAGTACGCGATCTGGAAGCACGGCGCCGAGCTCCGGCGTCGTGACGAGCGACACTTCACGACCGTGATCTCCGGGGAAGGAGCGAGATGAGCGCAGAGAACCCAGGGCTCCCAGCGAACCAGGCGACCCCAGCGAACCCGCCGACCGGGGCGGACCCGACCCTGCACCTGAAGCGCTGGACGGTGACCTCGGGCAGCAACGTGCAGAGCCGCGGCGCCGTGGTGATCGAAGCCGGGACGCATCACTGGCGCGCGTCCGCCGAGGGCAACGGCGCCGTCGACGCGCTGTTCAAATCCGTCGACGCGGCCCTCGCCGAGGTGCTCCACGGCCATCCCCGGCTGGTCGGCTACGACGTCCACGCGCTGGCCGAGGGCCCGGAGGCCGAGGGCCTTGTGATCGTGGCCATAGAGCCGCCGGCGGGCCTCGAGGGCGGCCGCTCGGACGGGCTGTACCAGGGTCGCGCGCGGAGCACCAACATCATCGCCGCCTCCATCGACGGCTACGTGGAAGCCCTCAACGCAATGCTCGCGGAGGCCCACTGGGCCGGCGCCGCCGAAGAGGCCGGCGAAGGCAAGCGCTCCGCGCCTGAGACCCATGGCCGGCGTGCGGAGCTCGATCGCGAGGCTCCCGACGAAGGCGCCCCCTGGTTCGACCGATAGCTCGCGCCGCATGACCGGCGGCGTTGCGTACGCGGGTGAGGCGGGGGCGTTCGCGGAGGATGCCGCGATCGCGGTGTTCGGGGACGCGCCGCGGCTGCCGGTCGGGTCGTTCCGCGAGGTATTCGAGGCGGTCCAGGCCGGCCGCGCATCGGCGGGCGTCGTCCCCATCGAGAATCTCGTCAACGGTTCGATCCGGGAGACGTACGACCTGCTCCTCGAGCACGACCTCGTGATCGACGCCGAGGTCGTCGTGCCGGTCGACCTGTGCCTCGCGGGGCTGCCGGACCGGCCGCTCGAGTCGATCGAACGCGTCTACTCCCACATCCAGGCCCTCGGCCAGGCCGAGCGGTTCCTGCGGGCGCGGCCGTGGGCCCTGCTGACGACCTACAACACCGCCGGGGCCGGCAGGTTCATCGTCGACAGGGCGGATGATGCCGCCGCCGCGGTCCTGTCCCGGCGCGCCGCGACGGCGCTCGGACTGCACGTCCTTGCGAACTCGATCCAGGACGTGCCGGACAACCGGACGCGGTTCCTCGTGCTCGCGAAGGCCGTGCCGGCGTATGGCGCTGCGTCGGAAGGGAGACCCGGTGCGCCCGGCTCTCCCGGCGCTCCCGCCGCGGCCGACCCGCCCGCCGCGGCCGGCCCGCTTGCCGCACCCGGCACCCCCGCTGGTGGGCCGGCCTCGGGATCGTTCCGGACGACCGTCGCCTTCGGCGTGCGCAACGAGCCGGGCACCCTCCTCGCCGCGCTCCAGGTGTTCGCCAATCGATCCATCAACCTGTCGAAGCTGGAGTCGCGACCAAGCCGAGCCGCCGCTTGGGAGTACGTCTTCTGGGCGGATCTCGATGCCCACGCGGCGGATCCTTCGTGCGCCGCCGCGCTCGACGAGCTCCGGGCCGTCGCGACGATGGTGCGGACCTTCGGCTCGTACCCGAGGGCCGTCGAGCCCTGAGGCCTCCCGAATTCGGCCGGTCTTCTCGTTTCGGAGCGTCGCGCGCCTCTCGGCGTACGATGCGGTCATGCACCACGGAGCCCGCACATGACCCTTACCGCCACCGAGCCGCACAAGATCTACCTGGCCGGCAAGTGGGTCGATTCGCCCGACCTGCTCGAGGTCGCCAATCCTGCCGACCCGAGCACGCCCGCAGGCGCGACCTACAACGCGACCGAGGCGCAGTACGAGGAGGCGGTCACGGCCGCCGTGGCCGCGTTCGAGCACACGAAGGTGCTGCCGGCCTACGAGCGCGGCCGCGCCCTGCGGGAGATCAGCAACGGGATCAAGGCGCGGCGCGAGGAGATCGCCCGCATCCTGAGCCTGGAGGCCGGCAAGCCCATCCGCGACGCGCTGGTGGAGGTGGACCGCGCGACGCTCACGTTCCGGCTCGGCGCCGAGGAGGCGGAACGGATGTACGGCGAGACCATCCCGCTTGACCTGATGCCGTCGTCGAAGGGCCGGATGGGCATCACACGGCGCTTCCCGATCGGCCCGGTGGCCGCGATCAGCCCGTTCAACTTCCCCCTGAATCTCGCCGCGCACAAGCTCGCGCCGGCGATCGCCGCGGGCTGTTCCATCGTGCTCAAGCCGCCGTCGAAGGACCCGCTGACGATGCTGACGATCGCGGAGATCGTAGATGGCGTGGGCCTGCCGCCGGGCGCGGTGAGCATCCTGCCGATGACCCGAGAGCTGGGCGACAGGATGGTCTCCGACGACCGGTTCAAGCTCCTGAGCTTCACCGGCAGCCCGTCGGTTGGCTGGCGCATGAAGGAGAGGGCGGGCAAGAAGAAGGTCGTGCTGGAGCTCGGCGGCAACGCCGGGGTCATCGTCGACAGGACCGCCGACCTGGACTGGGCGGTCAAGCGCTGCGTCATCGGCGCGTTCGCGTACGCGGGGCAGGTGTGCATCAGCGTCCAACGCCTGTACGTGCACGAGGACGTCCGCGAGGCGTTCCTCGAGAAGTTCGTGGCCGGGGTCCGTGCGCTGCGCCTTGGCGATCCGCTCGACCCGGCGACGGACGTCGGGCCGATGGTCGATGAGGGCCAGGCGCAGCGAACGCAGCGTTGGGTCGACGAGGCGGTCCAGCTCGGCGGCCGAATCGTCACGGGCGGGAAGGCCGACGGCGCCTTCTTCGAGCCGACGATCCTGGAGAACGTTCCCGTCGAGGCGCAGGTCTGCTCGAACGAGGCGTTCGCCCCCCTCGTTGTCGTGTTCCCGTTCACCGACTTCGACGACGCGATCCGCCGGGTCAACGACAGCTTCTTCGGGCTCCAGACCGGCGTCTTCACGAACGATCTCGGCCATGCCTGGCAGGCGTTCAACGAACTCGAGGTTGGCGGCGTGATCGTCAACGACATCCCGACCTACCGCATCGACCACATGCCCTACGGCGGCGTCAAGGACTCCGGCCAGGGTCGCGAGGGCCTGCGCTGGGCCATCGAGGACATGACCGAGCTGCGGATCATGGTCCTCGCCTCGCCGGGCTAGGGATTGCCGCGCCGGCGTCGCGGGTACGGCGCTGCGCGGTCATCGGCGCGTCGCATTCCGCCTCCTACACTCGCGCCATGACCAAGTCCCGGACGCGCACTGCCGCCGACCTGATCGTCGCGTCCCTCGAAACCGAGCGCTGCGAGTACGTGTTCTCGGTGCCGGGCGAGGAAACGATGGAAATCCTCGATTCGCTGTCGCGCAGCGAGACGGTCCGGCACGTCACCACCCGGCACGAGCAGGGCGCCGCGTTCATGGCCGACGTGTACGGCCGGCTCACTGGTCGCGCCTCCGTGGCGATGGCCACGCTGGGGCCCGGCGCCACGAACCTCATCACCGGCATCGCCGACGCCTACCTCGACCGGGCGCCGGTCGTCGCGATCACCGGGCAGGCGTCGTCGGACAAGCTGCACAAGGAGGCACACCAGGTCGTCGACGTCGTCGAGATGTTCCGGCCGGTGACCAAGTGGAACACCCGGATCGAGCGCACGGCGGTGATCCCGGAGGTGATGCGCAAGGCCTTCCGGGTGGCGACGCTCTCTAAGCCCGGCCCTACCCACCTCGAGATCCCGGAGAACGTCGCGGCGACGGAGCTCGACCCCGCCGACCAGCTCCGCCCGCTGGTCCCGGGGAAGGCGTACTTCCCGGAGCCATCCCACCCGGCGATCGCGCACGCCGCGCGCCTGATCAACCAGGCGGAGCGACCGATCATCCTTGCCGGCAACGGCGTCCTGCGGCGCTCGGCGTCCGGCGAGCTGCGGGCCTTTGCCAAGGGGCTTCATTTGCCCGTGGCGGCGACGTTCATGGGCAAGGGCGCCGTCGACGACCGCTCCCACCTCTCGCTCATGGCGGTCGGGCTGCAGGCCCGCGACCACGTGCTGACCGGGTTCGATCGCGCCGACCTCGTGATCGCGGTCGGCTACGACCTCGTGGAGTACGCGCCCGCCCACTGGAATCCGGACGGGGCGAAGCGGATCATCCACATCGATACCCAGCCCGCCGAGGTCGACGCGGACTACCAGCCCGAGATCGAGGTTATCGGCGACATCGGCGGCGCACTGGAGGAGCTGTTGGGTGCCACGCTGCCGGGCGGTGTCGGCGGCCGCAGCGCGAGCGAGCGCCACGAGTCGCGCGAGACGCTCGTGCACGCGGACCTGCGCACGGCGCTCCTCGCCGACCTGCAGGCCGGCGAGTCGAACGACGGCTTCCCGATCACGCCGCAACGGGCGATCTTCGACCTCCGCCGGGCCCTCGCGCCGGAGGACATCGTGGTGAGCGACGTCGGCGCGCACAAGGTCTGGGTGGCGCGCCTGTTCCAGGCGTACGAACCGAACACGGTGATCATCTCCAACGGCTTTGCATCGATGGGCATCGCCCTGCCCGGCGCGATCGCGGCCAAGCTCGTGCATCCCGACCGCCACGTCGTCGCGCTGTGCGGCGACGGCGGCTTCCTGATGAATGCGCAGGAGCTCGAGACGGCGAAGCGGATCGGGGCGGGAATCGTGGTCGTGATCTGGCGCGATAACGGCTACGGCCTAATCGACTGGAAGCAGCGCAACGAGTTCGGGCGGCCGTTCGGGGTCGAGTTCGACAACCCGGACTTCGTGCAATTCGCGGAGTCGTTCGGCATCCCCGGCTTCCGGCCCGCGTCGGCGGACGACCTGTACCCGACGCTTCGGCGCGCGCTGGACCTGCCCGGACCGTCGGTGATCGACGTTCCCATCGACTACGCCGAGAACGTCCGCCTGACCGAGCGCCTGGGCGCGCTCGCAGGCCTGGTCTGAGGGCGCTCGGCGTGGCTCGCAGGCAGGGGCAGACGCGCGCCGGAGCCGCCGTGATCGTGCTCGCCCTCGTGCTGGCGGGCTGCACGGGCACCGGGCAGGTCGCGACGTCGCCCTCCGTTCCGGCGCCCTCGGCGTCGCCGGCCCCCACCGCCGGTGGTCCTGCCGCGACCGACGCGCCCGCCAGCCCCGCGGTCGCCACGCCCGCCCCGACAACGACCGTGCCGGACTCCGGCACGTGGGCGAGACTCGCGATGGACGGCGCGGCACCGGATCCTCGAGAGGACCACACCTGGACGGTCGATGGCGAGGGCCGCACCGCGTGGCTGTTCGGAGGTCGCGATGGCGGCACCGCGTTCGACGACCTCTGGGCGTTCGACCTCGGCACCGAATCGTGGCGCTTCCTCGACGTGACCGGCGACACGCCGGCCGCGCGGTTCGGGCACGAGGCGGCGTGGGTGCCCGGGCGCGGCCTGGTGGTGTTCGGCGGTCAGCGCGGCTCCACGTTCTTCGACGACCTATGGCTGTTCGAGCCGGCCGGCGATGGCGTCTCCGGATCGTGGCGGCTCCTGCCGCCGGGCGGCGGCGCACCGGTCGCGCGCTACGGCTCGTGCTCGGGGATCGGGCCCGACGGGCGCCTGTGGATCTCGCACGGGTTCACCTCGGATGGCGTCCGGTTCGCGGATACGCTCGCCTACGACTTCGAGGCCGAGACGTGGTCCGACCAGGCGCCGGCCACGGAACGCCCCGTGGAGCGGTGCCTGCACGCCTGCTGGTGGACCTCCGGTGACCAGCTCGCGCTGTACGGCGGCCAGACGACCGGCGTTGCCGCGCTCGGCGACCTGTGGCTGTTCACGCCCGGGAACGGCGGCGCGCCGACGAACGCGTGGGCCGAGGTGCCGGGCCAGGCGCCCGCCCCGCGCCACCTGCCCGCCATCGCACGGTACGGGGCGGCGACGTTCCTGTTCGGCGGCCGGGGCAGCGATCGCGAGGCCCTCGCCGAGACGTGGCTCGCGGTGGACGGCATGGCGGGCTTCGAACCCTTTGCGGCCTCCGGCAACGAGCCACCAGCGCGTTCCGGCGCGACGCTCATCCATGATTCGGCCGGCGATCGGCTCCTGCTCTTCGGCGGGTTGGCCCGCGACGCCCGCAACGATCTCTGGGCGCTGACGTTCCCCTGACGATCTTCGAGCCGACGCGCTGACGAGCTGACGAGCTCGGCCGGACCCGCCCTCGGGCTACTCCTCGACCCGGCGGGTCGCCCGAAGCAGGGTCATCGACCGGCGGCGAACGGCGGCGAGCGGGCCGCCGGAGCGTTCGGGCGGCGCCTCCAGATCCGGGTCTAACGTCGGCATGGGATCCCAGCGGACGTGCTCGGCGCGCTGGTCGGCAAGGTCAGCGGTTACGGGGATCGGCACGTCGTCGCGTTGCTCGAGGGCCGCGATGTCCACCCACGGGAGGTCGCGGTCCGCGCCGGGCCGCCCGAGAAGGTAGCCCTGGCCGGCGGTGATCCCGAGCCGACGAGCGGTGCGCAGCTGGCCGGAGGTCTCGACGCCCTCCGCGATCGTCGTCGCGCCGAGGCGGTCGGCCATCTCGACGAGGGACCGCAGCACGGAGTGGGTCTTGTCGTCGCCCCCGCGCTGGACCAGCGAGAGGTCGATCTTGACCACGTCAAATTGGAACTGGCTCAGGAGGCGCAGGCCTGCGTTGCCGGCTCCCACGTCGTCGGCGGCGACGCGCACGCCGGCGTTCTGCACTCCTCGCAGCGCGAGGCGAAGGCGCTCCGGGTCGCGGATGGCCTCGCGCTCCGTCAGCTCCAGCACCACGCGGCCCGGCGGCATCCCGTGGCGGCGCAGGATCGAGAGGAAGGTCGTTGCGCTGAACTCCGCCGACTCGAGGGTCCGCGGCGAGACGTTCACGCTGAGCGTGACCGAGTCCGCCAGGCTGTGGGCGCCGCGGAGCACGATGTCGAGGGCCGCTCGATCGAGGTCGTGCACCCGTCCCGCCACCTCGGCGGCGTCGAAGAGTGCGCCCGCATGGGCGAACGTCGATTCGGGCGGCACGCGAACCAGGCCCTCGTAGCCGATGACCCGGCCGCTGGAGAGATCCACGATCGGCTGGTAGACGGGCGTCAGCGTGCCCGCCTCGATGACCGCCGTGATCGCGCTGGACAGCTCGGCGCGCATGCCCTCGTCGACGTGGCCGTGGTCCTTCTCCGGGTCGTAGATCGTGACGACCGTCCGGCCGGTCCGCTTCCCGCGGTACAACGCCGCGTCGGCCTGGGCCGTGATCTCCAGCCGGGTCGTGCCGAACTCGGGGCACGAAGTGACACCCGCGGAGAACGAGATGGGCGCGCGGTACTCGCCGTGGACGCGATCCTCGAGGCCGTGCGCCAGCAGGCGTCGCGCGAGAACGATCGCGCCGCCCACGTCGGTGTGTGGAAGGAGCAGCGCGAACTCGTCGCCACCGACGCGGAACGCGGAATCAGTGTGGCGAACGGCCGAGCTGATTAGCGACCCGACCTCGGCCAGGAGCTGATCGCCGACCGCGTGGCCCCGCGTGTCGTTGATGCGCTTGAACTCGTCGATGTCGATCAGCACGAGTGAGAATGCGGTGCCATAGCGCCGGGCGCCTTCGACCATGCGCGCCACGGCCTCCTGGAAAGCCCGGTGATTGCCGAGCCCGGTGAGGCTGTCGCGCAGGGCGGCTTCGCGGGCGCTCTCGTACAGCTCGCGAAGGTGCGACCGGGACGCTTCCAGCTGGGCGGCAGGACGCAGGATCTGGCGGGCCATCCAGACCGTGAACACGCCCAGGAGCACCAGCATCGCGCCGAGCGCGCTCAGTGCCTGGACGGGTATGGCGACAAGTGGCATTGGCCCGGACACGACCATCTCCCAGCCGGTGAGGCCCACCAGCTCGATCGCCGCCCGCCCGTCCGCGTCGTGGGCGGCCATCGTGGCCAGGTCGAGCATCTCGCCCGGCAGGGCGCTTGGATCGAAGGGACCCTCCGATTCGGCGATGAGAAGGCCCGTCCCATCGGTGATCCGCAGGACGCGACCGGGCATCTGAACGTCCGGGGTCGCGCCGGCGAGCAATGCAGGCATGTGGATCGTGCTCACGATCGTCCGCGGCGGCTTGGCGCGAACGCGACTGGTCTCCACGACGAGGATCTGCTGGCCGCCATCGCGACGAACCGCGACGAGGCCGTTGACGATGAGCTCCGGCGGCAGCGCCTTGAGGTCGAGCTTCGGTCCGAATGCAGCCACGACGCCGTCGCCCGCCAGCAGCGTCGCGGAGGTCAATGACCCCGAGGGACGGCCGACGTAGTCCTCGAGGCGAGCGGTGGCTCGCTGGCGTTCAGTTGCCGACGCGTCGCCGCGGGCGGCGGCGACGATGGCCGGGTCCTCAAGCAGGGACCGGCCGGCTGCGCGGATCGAGGAGATCTCGCGCTCCAGCTCGATGACGGCGGTCGCAGCCTGATCGGCGAGGCGCTCGTGATGCGCGACGCGCGCCTCCTCGGCGACGGCGCGGACGAGCGGCGAGACGGCCGCGATCGGCAGGATCGCGACTGCAATAAGGGTCAGCCCGAGGCGAAGCTTGACGAGCCGCAGGCTGTCGCGGCCGTCCAGGATCGGATCGCGAGTGACGTCGTGATGCGGAGAGTCTGGGTGCATGCGGCCTCTGGGCGTCGTTGTGGGCCCATAAGGCCCCAGCGCGCACCCATCCACACCTACCCGTTCGTCCCGCACCGACCCTGACGCTCGGGTCAGGCCTTCCGCCGCCGATCAGCGCCGGATCGTCTGCCCGGGCTCCAGGGCGTGGACGCGGACATCGGGCATGGAGCGCGCGGCGAGCTCGTCGCGGAGCTGGCCCGGCGTGCCGGCGAGGATCGGGAACGTGCCGTAGTGGATCGGCAGGACCTCGCGGACGCCGAGCAGCTCGATCGCGAGCGCCGCCTCGCGCGGACCCATCGTGTAGTGCCCGCCGATCGGCAGGATCGCGATGTCCGGCCGGTACAGATCGCCGATGAGGCGCATGTCACCGAAGACGTTCGTGTCGCCGGCGAAGTAGACGCGGCTGCCATCCTCCAGCTCGACGACGAAGCCGGCCGGCTCACCGAGGTAGCGCGGGGCGCCCGCCGCGTTGTCCCAATCGCCCGCCGAATGATCCGCCGAGGTCATCGTCACCCGAAGGCCGCACGTCTCGAGGGTGCCGCCCTTGTTCATGCCGATCACGTCCTCGGGCGCGGAGTAGACGCTGCTCAGCCACAGGGTGAGCTCGTGCATCGCCGGCCACTGCGGCCGCGTCCGGCTGGCAATCGGGATCGCGTTTCCGATGTGGTCGGCGTGACCGTGGCTGACCAGCATCAGCTCGCACCGGTCGACGGTCTCCGGCGCCTGTGGACTGGCCGGGTTCGCGAACCACGGGTCGAACAGGACTGTCACGCCGCCCGGCGTCACCAGCTCGATGCACGCGTGCCCATACCACGTGATCGCCGTCCCGCCACCCGTGTCCATGCGCCACACCTCCGCCGTAATCGTATCGGTCTACCCCAAAGGTGTTACAGACAGATGGCGAATTGCCTGCCACACTGCCCCCTGACTCCCGAGTGCGACCCAGTCGCCACGGTCCCCGCCGTCGGTGGGAGATCTCCCAGCAAAACCCCGTCGTGGTTTCGCGCCGCCTGAGGCCGCGTGCCCCCAAACGGAAATCAGCATCGTTGCCCTTCGCCACCGAGGGGCTCCAGGAAGAAAGGAGCACGGGCAGCGCTCCGGCGTGCCCACAAACTGCTTATGCGCAAATCCATCCGGGTAATGACGGTTGCTCTCGCCGTCACCTTCCTCCTGCCAGCGGCCGCCTCGGCCCAGTGGCCCGTCAAGAACACCAAGTCGTACGTGAGCCAGGGCTACCACAGCAAGCACAAGGCCTACGACATCGCCTCGTACAAGGGCACCCCGGTCATCCCGATGCGACGAGGCACGGTTGCCTACGCAGGCAGGAAGAGCAACTGCGGCGGCCTCCAGGTCTACGTCTACCACGGGAACGGGCTGTATTCCGCCTACCACCACCTCAGCACCGAGTACGTGTGGAAGGGCAAGTACATCACCCGGGACAAGATGCTCGGCCGCGTCGGCGCGAGTGGCTGCACCACCGGGCCGCACCTGCACATCTCCGTCTGGCGTGGCTACCCATGGCGCAGCGGGTCGTACCGGATCTCGCCGTGGAAATTCATCGACTCGGGGCCCTGGTTCCCGTCCCGCTACAAGTAGGGGTTCGCTGAGCCTTCCCGGCTGAGGCCGGCCAGGCCGCTCGGCGGTTCGCTCAGCACCCGCGGCTACACTCGCCGACGTGCCTCCCGAGCGGATCGCCGAGAGCCTGCCGTACATCAACTGGACCGTCCTGACCGCCCTCGGCGTCGGGACGTTCCTGTTCGTCGTCGCGGGTCGCTTCCGGACCGACGCGACGCGCGGCTACCTCGCTTTCACGTCGTTCACCGCGGCTGTCTTCGCCGCGCTCGCGGCCGCGTCCAACGCGGGACTGCCCCAGGTCACCGGCGGGGCACCCCCCGACGCCCTCGCCTGGCAGTGGGTGCGTGGGCTGGCGCTGCCTGCCCTCTCGATAGTGGCATTGGTGTATGCGATCTTCCTTCGCCGCGGCAGCCGCGCGACGCCGGTCGCGGTCGCCGGGCTCGTCGCGGCGGCCGCCGTCCTCGTGTCAGCGGCGTTCTTCGAGGCGCCACTCAGCCCGCTCGCCCCGCTGCTCCTGTTCGTTCAGCTGGTCGCACTGTCCGTCGCTCTCGGCGGCGTCTGGGCGGCCATGGTCCTCGGACACTGGTATCTCGTTACGCCGCGACTGCCGGAGGCGCCGCTCGTCCGTTTTGCTCGCTGGCTGACCTTCGTCCTTGCCGCGCAGGTAGTCCTGTTCGTGCTCTGGACCGGGCTCGGCGCTGGCCCGGAGGGCACGCCGGCCTTCGGCGCGCTGACGGGGGACTGGGCGCTCTTCGTCTGGCTGCGCCTGCTCGTCGGCCTGGTTTTCCCCCTCGTCGTGAGCTGGGCCGCGATCCAGACCGCGCGCACGCGATCGATGGAATCGGCGACAGGGCTGCTCTACATCAACATCGGCACCATCGCGTCCGGCACGATTCTCGCCGCCGGGCTGTACTTCGGGGCGGGGCTGCTCGTCTGAGCACCTGCTGCCGCAGCGTCACCGCGGATCACACGTTCATCGGAGGCTGAGCGACATGGCACGAAGCGACCGCGGATGGTCCCCGGCCCAGGCCGATCTCGACTGGATCGAGGCGACCAGCCGCCCTCTGCACCCGGTCTTGGCCGAGATGGAGGCGGCCGCCGAGCCGGAGCAAATCCCGATCCTGAGCCGCGATAGCGGCCGGATGCTGGCCGTGCTCGCCGCGAGCCGGCGACGAGTCGTGGAGGTCGGGACTGCGATCGGCTACTCCACCCTGTGGATGGGCCTCGCGCTGCCCCCGGGCGGCACGATCGTGACGATCGACCCCGACCAGGAACGCACGGACCGGGCGCGTGCCTTCTGGCGGAGCGCCGGCCTGCCCGACTCCCGGATCTCGGTGGTCAACGCACCGGCGCTGGAGTCCTTCGCGGGCGAGCGAGCGGAGCTGGCCGGCCCGTTCGACATGGTCTTCATCGACGCTTTGAAGGACGAGTACCTCGCCTACCTGGGCGCGCTCATGGATCGCCTGGAACCGGGTGCGCTCGTCGTCGCGGACAACGTCCTGTGGAGCGGCCGGACGTCCGGGTCCAGGTCGTCGCGCGCGGGAGACGGCACGGAGGCCCTGCGCGAGTTCTGCGCCCGCGTCGGCGCCGACCCTGCCTTCGAGACGACGATCCTGCCCATCGGCGACGGCCTGCTCGTGGCGACGCTCCGACCGTGACCCCGCCGGTCGTTCGAGTGCGCATCCGCCTGTTCGCGATGCAGCGCGAGCTCGCCGGCACGCGCCAGGTGGAGCTGGAGCTGCCGGGCGGGTCGACAATCGACGACGCCTGGCAGGCGCTCGTGGCGCGCTTTCCCGCGCTTGCCCCCGGGCGGCCCACCGTCCGCTTCGCGCGGAACGCCGACTACGCCCCGGCGGAGACGCGCCTGGCGGACGGCGACGAGGTCGCGATGATCCCGCCGGTCAGTGGAGGCCGTCGGTGAGCAGGGGCGGCGCCGCCGGCACCCCCGGCGATGCCCTCCGGATCCTGGAGCTGCGCGAGGACGCCATCGGGCCGGAGGTGCTCACAGAGCTCGTCGAGCGGCTCGCGACCCTCGACGACGGGGCTGTCGTTGGGTTCCTCGGGGTGACCCGGCGCTCACCCGGCACGCCGGCACCCGGCCAGGAGGCCGACGCGGCGCGCCACGCCGGTCGGGTGGTCAAGGCGCTCGAGTACGAGGCGCTGCCCGAGATGGCGCTCCGCGTCATGGCGGAGATCGCCGACGAGATCGCGGCGCGGTTCGGGGTGACGCGGCTGGCGATCGTCCACCGGACCGGCGAAGTGCCGCTGGGTGAAGCGTCGGTGGCAATCGCGGCCTGCGCGCCGCATCGTGACGCCGCGTTCGCCGCTGCCCGGTATGCCATCGACGAGACGAAGGCGCGGGCCCCCATCTGGAAAGCGGAACGCTTCGAAGACGGCCATGTCTGGATAGGCGAGCCGGCGAGGGAAGGACCGGCCTCCGGCTGAGCCGCCTCGTCAACCTCTCAGACGGCAACGTGGCGCACTTTGGCCCGATCGCGGCACTCGAGCACTCGAGCACTCGAGCACTTGAGCGCGGGAGCGCTTGGGGTGCACTCGCGCAGTAGGGCGCCATCGGGCCCCGGAGGGAATCAGATCGGGGTGGCCGTCGCATCGCCGCGGGCAGCCACCCCGCCCCCGATTGGTTCAGGCAACTCGGACCGCCCCGGCGGTCCGGCACCAGTTAGCCGATGAGCGCAGGCGACTCGCGCTCGGGCACGTCCGCTGCGGGCTCGCGCTTGGCGGTCGCACCCTCGACATCGAGCAGGTAGCCGATGCCCTGGAAGGTGCGAATCCGACCCGGCTCGCCGGGCGCGGCGCCGAGCTTGCGGCGCACGCGGCTGACCCACACGCGGAGGTACTGGAGGTCGTCCCGGTACTCCGGTCCCCAGACCTTGGTCAGGAGCTCCGTGTGGAGGACGACCTTGCCGGCGTTCGCCGCGAGGTGCTGTAGCAGCAGCCACTCCGTGCGGGACAGCTGCACCAGCTCGCCGTCACGGGTGACCATGCGCCGCTCGAGATCGATCTCGACGTCGTCGAACTTGATGACGCCGGCACCGGGCTCGGCGCCGCCGGATCGACGGATGACCGCGCGGACGCGCGCGGCCAGCTCGTCCGGGTGGAACGGCTTGGCGATGTAGTCGTCGGCGCCGAGGTCCAGGCCCTTGGCCTTGTCGGCCGTCGAGCCCTTGGCGGTCAGCAGGATCACCGGCACGGGCCGGCGCTCGCGAAGCTGGCGCATGACTTCGATGCCATCGAGGTCGGGCATGACGATGTCGAGCAGGACGATGTCCGGCCGGACCTCCTCCGCCTTCTGGAGCGCCTGCTCGCCGCCGTTGGCGGTGACGACCCGAAAGCCCTCCTCCGAGAGGGCAATCGATACGAGCTTGGTGATTCTCGGTTCATCGTCAGCGACGAGAACGAGCGGTTGGGTCGACACTGTAGGGGCCCTCCCTGGGCTTGCCTGAGCTGAGTTGTCAGCGCGATTCTCTCGATCCGGGCGTGCCGCCGATGGCGCTCAGACATTGCAACGACGTTGCATATGCATTACACCGCATCGGGGCTGGAACGGGGCGAGACGCTGGTCGCCTCGAAATGAAGCCCCGATATGAACCTGCCACGCGCGCGCCGCAACGGCTACCGGGCGCGGCACGCGCCCGGGCATAGGCTCTCCACGGACGGGCGGATTCCAGCAACGGGCCCGAACCACAGGAGGGCCTAGTGACGGCTGACGAGAGCGATCCCCGCGGGGCCATGCCGCGAACCGGCACGGCAGCCGCGAGGACCGCGCGCCCGCTGCGAATCGCGCAGGTGGCGCCACCGCTTGAACGCGTCCCGCCGCTGGCATATGGCGGGACGGAGCGAGTCATCCACGAGCTGACCTCGGAGCTTGTCCGTCGCGGCCATGACGTTACCGTCTTCGCGAGCGGCGACTCCGACGTCCCGTGTCGCCTCATCCCGACGGTCGACACGGCGCTGCGTCCTGCCGGCATCGAGGCCGACGCCAGGCCGTTGTTCGCGTCGACGGTGCGGGCTGTGACCGAGCTGGCCACCGAGTTCGACGTCATCCACTCGCACCTCGAGTGGTGGTCGTTGCCCCTCGCCCGGGCCTCATCCGCTCCCGTCGTCTCGACGTTCCACGGCCGGCTGGACCTGCCGGAGGCCGATCGACTCCTCGGCGATCCCCCGGAGGGCATGGTCGCGATCAGCCGGCACCAGGCGAGCACTCACCCCGCCGTGCCCTGGACGATCATCCACAACGGCCTGAGCCTCGAAAACGCGCCGTTCGTCGACCACCCCGGCGACGACCTGTGCTTCGTCGGCCGGATCGACCCCGAGAAGGGGGTGATCGAGGCGATGGAGGTCGCCCGGCGCGCCGGGCGGCGCCTCCGGATCGCGGCGAAGATAGGCAACGTCCCGAGCCAGATGGCGTACTACCAGGACGTATTCAAGCCGGCCCTTGCGAAGGCGGGGTCGTCTGTCGAGTTCCTCGGCGAGATCGAGCCTGCCGAGCGCGACCAGCTCTTCGCGGAGAGCGCCGCGACCGTGATGCCCGGCGCATGGCCCGAGCCGTTCGGGCTCGTGAGCATCGAGTCGCTTGCCTGCGGGACGCCCGTGCTGGCACGTCGCGTGGGCGCGCTGCCGGAGATCATCCGGGAGGGTGTCGACGGGTTCTTCGGCGACGATGTCGCGGCCCTCGCCTTCTACGCGGATCGGATCGAGGGGCTGGACAGGGCCGGGATCCGTGAGCGCGTCGTAGGGCGGTTCTCCGCGGTCCGGATGACGGACAGCTACGAGGCGTTGTACGAGCGGATGGTTCGGCCCAGGGTCGCGATCCCTATCCCAATTCGTGGCGACCGTGTCGGCGCCGGTACCTAGCGACGCGACCTCGATCGGGCTCCGGTATGCCTCGCCAGAGGATCCCGGATTCCGGCGGCAGCGTGCGGGCAAGGGCTTCAAATACCTGGACGCGAAAGGGCGGCCCATCACGGACCTCGAGACGCTAACGCGGATCCGGGCCCTCGCGATCCCGCCGGCCTGGACCGATGTCTGGATCTGCCTCAGCCCGACCGGGCACCTGCAGGCGACAGGTCGCGACTCGCGCGGTCGGCGCCAGTACCTGTACCACACCCGCTATCGCGCGCGCCGGGACGCGACCAAGTTCGCCCGCCTCACCGCGTTCGGGGCGGCATTGCCGCGCATCCGGCGCCAGGTACGCCTCGATCTTTCGCGCCGCGGCCTGCCCCAGGAGAAGGTTCTCGCGGCCGTAGTCGGGCTGCTCGACGCCACGCCGCTGCGGGTCGGCAACGAGGAATACGCGCGCGTCAACAAGTCCTTCGGGATCAGCACCCTGCGCGACCGCCACGCGAGCGTCTCGGGCGAGACGATCCGGTTTCGATTCCGCGGCAAGGGCGGTCGCACCGAGGAGGCGACGCTGGTCGACCGGCGACTCGCGGCCGTCGTCCGACGCTGTCGAGACCTGCCGGGCCAGCGCCTGTTCCAGTACGTCGACGAGGACGGCGAGGAGCGCGGGATCTCGTCCGAGGACGTGAATGCGTACCTGCGCGAGGCCGCCGGCGACGAGGACGTCAGTGCCAAGGACTTCCGGACCTGGACCGCGACCGTCCTGGCCCACCGAGCGCTGCGCACGCCCGCGCCGCCGGACGACGCGGGTCGGCGCAGCCGTCCGGACGTCGAGGCTATCCGGCGCACGGCGGAGGTACTCAACGACACCCTCGCGGTGACGCGCAACAGCTACGTCCACCCGGCGGTGCTGGCGGCGTTCGAGCCTGTGATCGCCGGTCCGCCGCGGCCCGAGCCGGCATCGACTTCGACCGGTCGGCGCGGCAAGGCCCTCCACGAACCGATCCAGAGACGCGAGGAGCTGGCCGTCCTGGCGGTGCTCCGGCGTGCGGCACGGTCGGCCGCCGCTGCAAGGAGGTCGCAAGCGCGCGGACGGCGCGTGGCGGCCCGGACGAGTCGCCGCGCGGCATAGGTTTGCGGCGGCCCGGCACGCAAGGGCGTGCAGGGAACTCAAGTCCGATGAAAGCGAGGCACCGCGATGTGCATGAATTGCGGCTGCGGGCAGCCCCACGAGGATCACGGCGTCGAGGCCAACATCACGGCCGCGGACCTGAAGCGAGCGGGTGAGGCCAACGACCAGACGCTGCGCGAATCCGCCCAGCACATCATCGAGGCGGTTGCGCTCCTCGACGAAGGGCGGACAGGCGATCGCGGTCTGGGCCAGCCGGCGGGGCCGGCCGGGGCCGCCACGGACGGTGACGCGCGCGGAACGCCCGCCACCGAGTCCTGACCGAAAGGTCGCTCGGGCCGGGAACAGCCGGACGCGGCAACTGACGCTGCCGCCACGCGGGCGCAGCCACGAGCGTCACGGATCTGCAAGCACCGGGGGACTGCCGCCGTCACCGCGGACACGGCCGGTCCTGAGACTGGTGAGACGATGACCGACTCTATCGCCGACATCTTCACCGAAGTCCTGTCCAATCCCCTGGTCTCTACCGGGGTCACCCTGCTGGGCATCGCGTTGCTCGCGCTGTGGCTGGCCGCCGCATGGTGGGCATACCAGGACGCGGCGCGTCGCAGCGAATCGACCCTCGTCGCGTTCCTCGCGTCGGCCTGGATCATCGTCTCGACGCCGCTCATGCTCCCGGTGGCGCTCGCGATCTACGGGTTCGCGCGTCCGCAGATCACCGCTGCCGACCACCGCGCCCGATACCTGGCCCGTGAGTTGGGCGCCGTCGTCGACGGCCCGGCCTGCCCCAGCTGTCAGCTGTCCATCGAATCCAGCTGGCTGCGCTGCCCGGCGTGTGCCGTCTGGCTCGCGGAACCGTGCAGCAGCTGCGGCACGTGGTCGGCTAGCAATCTGGAGGCCTGCCCGTACTGCGGGGCTGAGGAGCACGCCGCGCCCGTCGTCGAACCGGACACCGCACCGGCGCTGCCGGTTGGCGCCGGCATAGCAGTCGGCCCCGGCATCGCGGTTCGCCCCGGCCTCCCATCTGGCGCCGGCGCGCCCGCCGGCTCGTTCGTGCGGGCCCGCGCCGCCAGGCATCGGGCCGGACATGGAACGGCCGCCGCGGGCGTGTCGCCAGCGGCGGCCGTACCGAAGCGAGCTCAGCGAGTTCCGGTTGCCTCGTCCGCGCGGCCCCGCTCGTACGCCGCGTCCCGCGACGCCGCGTCCGTCTCCTCGTGAAGCTTGTCGCCGGCGTTCTCGACGGCGTTCTCGAGGCGTTCGCCAACGTTCGCCGCCTTGTCGCCGAGGGATTCGTCGCCGTCCGCCTTGCGCCAGGTCTCCTTCATGTCGGCCTCGGTGTCACGGACGGTTCGCTTCAGGTCGCTCATTTTCGGTCCTCCTTCGAGGCGGCAGGCGCCGCGCTCGGGTTGACCGTACCCACTCATCCCCTCTCGACGCCTCGTGCGACCACGCCGAGGAGTTGCAACCCGATCACAGCGGCAATTCCGCCGCATCAGCAGGAGGTACGCACCAATGGCCAGTGAAACGACCACGACTCGCGAGACGACCACTCGATCGCGCGGGGCAAACGGCGGCGACATCGCCGGAGGCCGAGATACGGTCCAGACCGCAATGCACGAGGTCAGGGGCGCCCTGGCCGAAGTTGGGCGGTCCGTGCCCGACATGGCCCGCGCTTCGCGCTCGGCCGTCAACGACGTGTTCCAGGTGATCGAGAAGGGCTCCGACGAGCGCGTCTCGACCGGGGTCGCGCTGTCACTCGGCCTCGCCATCGGGATGCTCATCGGGGGCGCGCCGCGACTCCTCGTGGCACTCGCCCTGGCGCCGCTCGCCGCGATGGGTCTCGTGCTCGCGGATCGCCGCGCTCGCGGCGGTGCCAAGGCCACGACCTGACCTAGCAGCCGTCCACCTGGGGCGCAAGCCGCGCGCGGCGGCCGCTGGCGCCCGAACCAGCTTGCGCGGGAGACGCCAGGCGCGAAACCGAGTCTCGCGATCTGACCTTCGTTTGCCGCGTCGCCATCCTGAGAAGGCCCAGAAAACCCGCGACCGTCCGGCGGACCGGACGGTCGGAGAAGGTCGGGAGCTCCGGCCGGGCAGACCGGGTTCCCAGGGAGGGGACGAGACGATGAGGGGATCGTCGCGTCGCCGCGATCGTGCGATTCCGCCGATCACGGCGGCGATTCCGCCGATCCCGTGCGACCCTTGCATTCGCATCGCAGTAGGCCACCTCGGGAGCAGTGGTCGAGCTTGCCCCGCAACCGCCACTCGCCAGGTGGTGACTCGAGCGTGGCGTGGAAATGGGGCCCGGCGTTGTCGGGGAGCTGGAATCAGGAGAACGCCCACCGTTGCCGGTGGGCGTTCTTGGATCCGATGGATCGACCTGGGCGCCGTGGAGCCACCCGGGCCGACAACCGACTTAGGCCATGCCGCGGCCGGCCCTCGTGCGCCCGGTGAGGGCGTTCCAGACAACGACGGCGATCACGGCGCCGATCACCGCAGTCACGATCGAGCTGATGTCGAGCGGGCCGTCGATCGGGTTCGTGTTGAACAGGACGCCGGCGAGGAACCCGCCGACGAGGGCGCCGACGATGCCGAGCACGATGTGCCCGATCACGCCCATGCCCTCGTCACCCTTGACGAGGAATCCGGCCAGGTAGCCGGCGATCGCGCCAAGCACGATCCATGCAATTATGCTCATTAGGACCTCCATCCCTGCGAACAGTTGACAGGTCCCGAAGGACTCGCAGCCACTGTCGCTCAGGGTGGGGACCATCGACGACAACGCCGCCTGCGCGTCTCGTTGCAATCGCCTGACGGCGGCAGGTTCGGCTAGACGCGGATCACGAGCTCCAGCGGACCGTCCCGTCGCAGGACCTCCGCACTCGTGGTGTTCCCGCGCCAGCGATGGAACAGCAGGTCGACCGTGCGCTCGCCGACGCGCAGCTCATGCACGGTCACCTTGCCGAGCCACGCCGGCAGGTGCGGCCGATCGAGCTCGAGCACGTCCCCAGCCGCATCGGCGTGCATGCCCAGCATCGTCTGGAGGAGCGAGAGCGAGGTCGCCGCGGACCATGCCTGGGGCGAGCACGCGACCGGGTACGGCACGGGCACGTCCGCGAGGCCGCGATCGAATCCGCAGAACAGCTCCGGGAGCCGGAAGTCCGGTGAGCGCTGGGCCGCCTCGAAGATGCGGGAAGCGACGCGATCGGCGGCATCGTGCCGCCCGACGCGTTTCATGCCCGCGGCGATGAGCGCGTTGTCGTGCGGCCAGACAGTGCCCGTGTGATAGCCCACCGGGTTGTAGCCGGGCTGGCCAGACGCGTACGTCCGAATGCCCCAGCCGCAATCCATGGTGGGATCCAGCAGGCGATCCACCACGGAATCGACGCGCTCCGGGGGCACGATCCCGCTCCACAGGCAATGGCCCGGATTCGAGGTGATCGTGCCGACCTGGCGCTTGTCCCGATCGAGCGCGATGGCGTAGTACTTCGCATCGGGCATCCAGAACGCCTCGTCGAAGCGCGCGCGGAGTTCGTCGGCCTCGCGGCCCAGGCGCTCCGCCAGCTCGTGCTCTCCGAGTCGCTCCGCGAGCCCGGAGAGGCGGCGCTTGGCGTCGTACACGTAGCCCTGGACCTCGACGAGCGCGATCGGCGCCACAGCCAGGCTGCCGTCCCTGTGCCGGATCGCGTCGCCCGAGTCCTTCCAGCCCTGGTTGAGCAAGCCCGCGGTGGTGCGGCGCTCGTACTCGACGAAGCCGTCGCCGTCGCGGTCCCCGTGGTTGTCGATCCAGTCGAGGGCCGCCAGCGCGTTGGGCCACAGCGAGCGCACGAGGTCCAGGTCGCCGGTCCAGCGGTACGTCTCGTCGAGCAGGATCAGCCACAGTGGCGTGGAATCGACGCTGCCGTAGTACGGGCGATGGGGGAGCTCCCCGGTCCGGGCCAGCTCGCCGACGCGCAGCTCGTGCAGGATCTTGCCGGGCTCCATGTCGCGTTCCGGATCATCCTCCGTCGCCTGCCAGTCCGCGAGGATGCGGAGCGTCTCGCGCGCGACGTCCGGCATGAACGGCAGCACCTGGAGCGAGGTAATGATGCTGTCGCGCCCGAACAGGGTCGTGAACCAGGGCACACCCGCGGCCAGGTAGTGCTCGCCGCGCATCGGGCCGTCGTTCCGGAGGAGGCGCAGGTCGGCGATGCTCCGCCGGATCGCCAGGTCCAGGAGTTCGCCGTCGGAGCGGATGCGGGCACAGCGATCGTTCCAGGTTCCGTACTCGGCCTCGGCCACCGAGGGCTCGTCGATCCCGCTGCCGCGGACGGGCCCGGCTCCATCGTTGCGAACGGCATCGTTGAGTACGGCGCCCGGTTCGCGACTCGCAACGGCCTGCGCGAGCCGAGTCGGCGTGGTCTCGGCCGGCTGCGACCGCCCCTCCGCGGGCGTGAGGTCCGTGGAGACCTCCCAACGCACGCCGGCCCGCCCGCCCGGCTCGACCTCCAGCAGCCACGTCAGTCGGACCGAGCCCTCGCCTCCGACGGCGCCATCGGCCGGGCTGGCAGCCACCTCCGCGGGCGTGAACGCGACGAGCGTCCGGCGGACCAGGCCATCGAGCCCCTCGTACGCGAACACCAGCGACTCGCTGGTCGCCTCGGTGGGCCGATAGGCGCCGCGCCGCTGCCGTATCCGGCCCCGCACCTCGAAGATGTCGGCCGCGTCCGCGTCGAGCTCCAGGTCCAGGCGGATCTGCTGGATGGCTCCACTGTAGTTGGTCACCTCGATGCGCTCGGCCAGGCCGCCGGCGATCCAGCGCCGCCGGGTCAACGAGAGCGCCCGCATCGAGAGCGCCTCGGCGGCGCCCTGCTTGATCGCCGGATCGCGCCGGAGCTCCGGGTTGGTCAGCTGGATGGTGCTGATGTGGCTGGACGCGGACTGGGCGCGCAGCAGCGTCGGGCGCACGCCATTGATTCGGAGGATCGCGCACGAGAGAACGCGCGTGTCGAGGTCGTAGAGCCCGAGGCCGCGGGTGTCGGGGTGGACGTCGCCGAACGGGTCGGAGAGCAGGAACAGGTTCCCGTGCTTCAGCACCCCCACCCCACCAAGGTCGGTGGCGGGCACGATTGCCGGGCGTGGCGGCGGCAGGAGAGTCGTCTCGGGCCGGGACGAGCCGGCGCGATCGACGAGGTTGTGCGCCACGTATCCATGATGGCCCGGCGCGCCGAGCCTGTCATGGCTCGCCCGTGATCGGGCATCGCAGCGCTGCGACAACGGGCGGCGCCATGACGTTTCCCGAAGGGCTGAGACACGCATGGTGCGAGCGGACTGCAACGCGGTCCCGTCCGGCCATGAGGATCGCCCGAAGCGCCGACGCCCGCATGGTCGGGGAGGCCTCCCTGCAACGGGGTGGCACGCATCTTGGAGCACCCACCCCGATAATGGCTATCACCACTGCCGCTACGGCGGCCGCGCAAGACCTGGTCTGGCGCCTCGAGTCCGGCGGCTGGACGCAGCGCGAGGCGGGCAATCTTGTCGCGCTCGCCCACGGCCTGCGGCCAGTGCGCAGCGGGTGGACCGTGCGGGAGATCGAGCATCTCCGCTTCCTCCACTCGATGGTGCGAACCGGTCGGATCGCCGGCAGGGCATGACGGGCTCCGCTCGACGGTTGCCGCCTCGGCGGACCCCGATTCGGCTGTCTGCCACGGCGCGAGCGCTGCTCCACGCCAAGCGCACCCGCCCCGCGCCCGGGCGGGTGCCGATCGGCCGCATCGCGCTGACCGTCGCCCTGGCTGCAATCGTGGCCACCGGCTCTATCGCCGGCATCGGCGCCGTCATTGGTGTGGGTGTCATTGGCTCGCTCGCAAACGGCCTGCCGGACCCCGCGAATCTCGCCAGCCTGACGTTCAGCCAGCCGACGATCGTCTACGACCGGACTGGCACGGTGGAGCTCGCGCGGTTCGAGCGCGAGAAGCGCGACGTGGTGGCCTTCACGGACGTCCCCCGGCTCGTGCTCGACGCGACCATCGCCGCCGAGGACCGGACGTTCTGGGACAACGACGGCTACGACCCGGCGGCGATCCTGGCTGCGGCCGTCCAGAACGCCTCGAGCGAGAGCGACGTTGAGCGTGGCGCCTCGACGATCACGCAGCAGCTCGTCCGCGCGCGACTCCTTCCTGCCGAAGTGATCGACGACGAGGACCGCTACCTCCGCAAGGTGCTCGAGATCCTCCAAGCCGCTCGCCTGACGGCCGCCTTCCCAGGCGAGGCGGGCAAGCAGCAGATCATCACCGCGTACCTGAACGAGATCTACTACGGTCACCGGGCTTACGGCATCGCGGCGGCCGCCGAGATCTACTTCGGCGTGGACATCACCGATCTGACGCCGGCTCAGGCGGCGCTGCTCGCCGGCCTCGCCAAGGCGCCGTCGGTGTACGACCCATACCGATACGCAGTCGAGGATGCCGAGGGCCAACTGGTCGTTGCCGACGACGCACCCCCGATCGCCCGCCGTAACTACGTCCTGCTGGGTCTCGCCGAATCGCGCTGGACGCGGCTCACGCCGGCCCAGCTCGAGGCGGCGCTCGAGGAGCCCGTGATCCTGGCCGGCGACAAGCCCAGGAGCATCCGCGCGCCGCATTTCTCGTGGGCGGTGCACAAGCAGCTCGAGCAGCTGCTCGGGGGTCGCGATGCCGTCGAGACCGGTGGCTACCGGGTCATCACGACGCTGGACTGGGACGCGCAGAAGATCGCGGAACGGTATCTCACGGCCGGCGCGATCCTGCCCAACATGCCGGCCAAGCAGCTGGCGAAGCTCATGGAGGACATGCGCTTCTCGAAGGCCGACCGGTCCTGGATTCGTGCGCTCAAGGGGAAGGACATCCATAACGGCTCGCTGGTCGCGCTGGACTACCGCAAGGGCGACGTCCTCGCGTACGCGGGCAGCGCGGGCTACTACCGCGACGATCTCGCAAGCCCCGAATTCCAGCCGGAGCACGACGCGGCGGCTTCGTACCGCCAGCCGGGCTCCGCCTTCAAGCCGATCGTCTACGCGACGGCGTTCGAGAAGCGCGTTCTCACCCCGGCGAGCTTGCTGCTCGACATCTCGACCGACTTCGGTGGCGGGTGGGCGCCGCACAACGCCGACGAGCTCGAGCGCGGGCCTGTCCTGGTCCGGAATGCGATCCAGCAGTCGCTGAACCTGCCCGCGATCCGCGCCCTGGAGCGCGTCGGTGTCGAGCCCGTGGCCGATGTCGCGGCGGATCTTGGCCTGACCTTCCCGGGTGGCCGGACGACCTTCCTCCAGGCGGGGCTCGCCGGCGCGATCGGCACGGTTGAGACCCGGCCGATCGAGCTCACCTCTGCTTTCGGAAGCTTCGGCAACGGCGGCCTGCACGTTCCGACCCGGATGATCCTGTCGATCAAGGGGCCGGACGGGTCGAACGTCTATCGCGCCCCGGAGCCGGACGGGACACAGGCGGTCTCGAAGGAGGCCGCGTTCCTCATCACCGACATCCTCGCCGGCAACACCGACCCACGGGAAAACCGCTGGTGGTCATTGACGCTGGGCCTGCGCGGTCCCGATGGCGAGCGCCGACCCGCGGCGGCGAAGACCGGCACGGCCGACAACCGGCGCGACTTCTCGACCTACGGCTACCTCGCGCCCCCCGAGGACCCGGACGCGCCCGCACTCGCGGTCGGCGTGTGGATGGGCAACAGCGATCACTCGGCCCCCAACTCCCGAGTCCACGCCACGTCGCTCACCGCAGCGGGCGAGGTCTGGCACGCCTTCACGCGCGACTACTCGAAGGATTGGCCCGTCGCGGACTTCAAGGCCCCGAAGGACGTCGTGCAGGCGAATGCCGACCGCTGGTCGGGCGGAAAGCCCGGACCTTGGACCAGCGCCACGGTGCGCGAGTGGTTCATCGACGGCACCCAGCCCGGCGCCAAGAAGGCCGTCGACCAGGCAGGCCTCCTGTACACGCGCGGATGCGGCGTCTGGCAGGTCAACCCGGTCGCCGCCGAGCTCGGGCCTCGGCGCTGGGACGATGACGTCGCGGACTGGACGCGGCGGGCGCGACGCGGTGCCGGCGTCCGTGGGGAGTACGGGTCGGTCACCGCTTACTGGCCCGGCAGCTCATCGTGGGGCGGCCCCCTGGCCGGGCCTTGCCCGAAGCCGGACAAGCTGGACGAGCCCGATGACGATGACAAGGGCCCGGACAAGCCGAAGCCACCGAAGCCGGACGAGACGGACCCGCCGCCGCCTCCGCCCGACGATGACGCGACCGAGCTGGCAACCGCGGCCACGACGGCCCCCACGACGACAGCCGCGCGCCGCAGGCGCGCTCTCCACGCAGGTTTGCGCAACAAGCCCTAGCTCCGCAGCACCGCGCGCAAGTGCGCCGGCATCTCCAGGGCCTAAAGCCACGACGCCCGAACTCGACGGTTGGGTGGATCCGCTGCGGTCGTGTCCGGGCTGCGGGGTCGTGTCCGGGCTGCGGTCGCGCCCGGTGGGTGCATTGCGGGTCCTGACGGTCGCCAGTCGCTTGGTCGGTGGCCGAGCACATTCGCTGCGGCCGACGAGGCCGATCCGGATTCCAGGCGGCCGAGCCCGATTCGCTAGCGGCCGAGCCCGATCAGGATGGCGGTGGCGATCGCGACGACGGCCAGGCTGGCCTCCATCACCCGCATCGACGAACCCGTCAGTCGCACCGCGGCGTTGGTGGACCGGGCCGGCGACGTCGCCCGCATCACCGCCGCTCCGGGCCGGATTCGGCGGCGGCCAAGCGCAGCGCCGCCGGGATGGAACGTGCGCTGGTCCACAGCTCTGTCTCCCTTGATCTAGCAGATGTCCCGACTCGATGGCGGGGCGTACTGCACACGTTCGGGGATCCCCGGCATCGGGCGCACTAGCGGGATCGATCAGCCCATCGCATCTCGGTATCAGCGGGCGACTCGGTTCAGCGCGCGACGCGCGCGGGGACTCGCAGGCGAGTCTGGTGGTTGGGCGAAGCCCGGAGGGGGTGAGACGGAGGCGCCCAACGCCGAGGAGCGCCGACACCGGTGGCGTGACTCTGTCGGCCCGACCATGAATCGAGCGGCCCAGGCCGGCGTCGCTGCCGTCCCGGGCCGCCCAGTGACAATCCCGTATCTGCTCTGCTACCGAGTCAGTCCCCGTCGAGTCACCGCTTGTGCGGCTCCTCCTGTCCGTGGTGCGAGCCGCAGGCCGGGCAGAGCGGGATCCCGTAGGCCGGGCTCGTCTTGACTTCGGTCTCGCGCTCGGTTGCGAGCTTCAGGGCCGCGCAGTGTTGGCACTGCGCGCATTCCCCCGATGGGCAGGCGCCAGAGCGCCAGGCCGGTCAGGAGGAGCGTGGTCGCGAGGAGCGTGACCAGCGTCTCCACGAGGAATCAGGCTTCCTCGACCGGAGAGCGGGTCGCGTCGAACTGCGACTCGGAGCCGAGGCCCCGGTTGCCGATCGTGCTGTCGGCCATCGCATCGGACTCGAGTGAGCCCTCGGGTTCGGTGGCCGCGTTGTCGGCGGACCAGTCGGTGGGGGACTCCCACGTCGGGCGTCGGAACCACGCGAAGTACGCCGCGATTGCGCCGATGACGGCGACCAGGCCGATGCCGGTTGCGATCCAGGGCCACACTGGCGCCTTGGATCGACCGAGCAGGCGATCGACGGCCTCGTCAGCGGACTTGCCGACGTTCTCCATCTTCGGCAGCTCGATCTCCGACAGGCTCGGGAATCGCTTCTTGAGCTCGTCGAGCGTCGAGCGATCGATCTCTGGCAAGGTGAAAGCGGTCATACGTGGTGCTCCTTATGCGTGGGTTCCCCTCCATGTTCGCCCGCGCAGGGCACGGGGCGACAACGCGACCCGAACCAGCCGTTGCAGTGTCGTGACGCCCTGGGCCCGCTGAACGTCGAGTCGACGCCCCGGCCGGGAGGCTCCGCAAGCCAGTTGCAAGTGCGGCGGCCCCTTGGCCGGCATGCGTGGAAGCCCGCCCGGCGCATGGTGACGGGGCGCGCGCCGCTGGGCGCCGCCCGATGAACTGAACACGACTGGAGACCACATGGGATCAGGCAACATCGACCCCGGCGATCGCGACCAGCCGACGTCGCCGGGGAACGACCGTACCGAGGGCGAACCGAAAATGGAGTTCCCGGGCGAGGACACCGAGCTCCCTGCCGACCGCAACGACGACCTGCCCCAGCGACCAGGGGAGCGGATCGATTCCGATCCCGATCGTGGGATCGCGACGGGTCAACCCGATCTCCTGCCCGACGTGGAGCCACCCGCCCACCACATGTGAGCCGGCGACACCTGCACCGCTGCTGCAAGGGCTGCCCCGGTCGGTGAAGCCCGCCGTGCATCCATGCAGAGCGACGCTGGTGCCATCCATTAGGAGGGATTTAACGAAATGACGTCCGAACGTCGAGTCACCACGCAAGTGGATGGCGACCCCCTGGTCGTCGACGACACCGAACCGGCGGCTCCCGTGGCCACGACCCGCCGCTCGGCGGTCGTCGACACCACCGAGATGAAGCCGAGCGGCGGCGAGATGCTTCGCCGTATCGTGGTCCTGATCTTCGGGATCATCCAGCTGCTCATCGTCATGCGCATCGCCCTTCTGCTGCTCAACGCACGCGAAGGAAACGATCTGGTCGCGCTGATCCTGAACACCAGCCAGATCTTCGTCGCCCCATTCATCGGGATCTTCGACACCGACGCGCTCCGCGAGAGCGGCTCGATCCTCGACATCGCCGCGATCGCCGCACTCGTTGGCTGGACGATCCTCGAGGTCATCGTCCTGTGGGCCGTGAACCTGATCAAGCGGGAGCCGGTCTAGGCATCTGTTTCCGTTCGGAATGATATTCAGCGGCGCGAGCCCCCCGGCTCGCGCCGCGCTCTTTCCCATGGCGCCGGCCGTGTCGTACCCAGGTGAGCGACCCACCGCGGCACGCATGGTCCGGCGCCGCCTTTTTCCACCTCGTGTATCGGTTTCCGTCGGCGCCCGACACTACGCGTAGGTCAGCGGTCGCCCTCGAGCCAGCTGAGCTGCTCAGCGGCTGATCCGCCGCCTGCGAGCGGATTCGACACAGGGCCTGGGCTGGGGATTGGGCCGGGCGGTCGATTGGGCGGGACATGCCCAATCCCGCCGTCGGTGTCGCCCTGCGCCACCTCCACCAGCCGGCACAGTGCGTTGGCGAGCTGCATCTGGCGCGGCGTGTGGCAGGCCACCCGGATGAGGGCCGGTGACGCGACCACGATCGCTGCGCAACGGGCCCGCGACGTCGCCACGTTGAGCCGGTGCAGCGAATACAGGAACTCCATCCCGCGAGGCGCCTCCTCCGGGGTCGAGGTGGCCATCGAGTAGATCGAAATGGGCGCCTCCTGGCCCTGGAACTTGTCCACCGTACCGACGCGGTCCGTCAGGAGGCCCACGGCGGCGAGCGTTCGGCGGATTCGCTCCACGTGGGCGTTGTACGGGGCGACGATCAGGATGTCGCGGAGCTCGACTGGCTTCGTGACGCCCTTCCGATCCGTCCACGTCGCCCCGGCGTCGAGCAGCTCGCGCACGAGCCCCGCGATCACCGCGGCCTCGTCGATCGATTCGGTTGCGTTGCCGTCGTGCTGTACCGGCAGCCAGCGCACGCCAGTGCCATCGGCCGGCGCCACGCCCACGAGCGCCTGCTCCGAGAGGGACGGTTCGGATTCGAGCCGATCCTCGTAGAACACCTCCGAGGTGAAGTCGCAGACGTCGGGGTGGAGGCGCCACGTATCGGCGAGGAAGAGGCCGAGGTCGGCGCGAATGACCGCCTCGCCGTCGAGCACATGGCCGAGCGCGCTCCGCTCTGCACCCGGCGGGTGGCTGCCCTGCAGGGGCTGGTCCAGCTGCTGTGGGTCACCGAGCAGGACGAGCGACCCGCCGGCGGGCGCGACGGCAATCGCGTTCGCCAGCGAGAACTGCCCGGCCTCGTCGACGAACAGCACGTCGACCGAGCCCTCCATCTCGGCCGACGACCAGAGCCACGCCGTCCCGCCCACGACGTCGACCTCCTTCGTCAGGAGGGCGGCCTTGACCGCCGCGGTCGTCCCGAGTGGCCTCGCGTCCGCGCATGTCGGAGGCTCGTCGGCGGCCGGCTTCTGGCCGATGCCGACCACGACGCCTGCTTCGACGGCGGCCTCGCGGACCTTGTCGAGGGCATGCCCGATGACCTTGTGGCTATTCGCGGTGATACCGACGCGCCGGCCCTCGCGGACGAGGGCGACGATCATCCGGGCCGCGGTATACGTCTTGCCGCTTCCGGGCGGCCCCTGGATGGCGAGCGTCCCGCCATCGAGTGCCAGTCCCAGTCGGACCGCCGCCTGGAGCGGCGTCTCACCGGTCCGCTGGAGCGACGACTCTCGCTCCCGTGTCCGCGGCGGCCGGCGCGCGAGGAGGTCCAGCGCCGCGCGCCTGATGCCGGGCGCCTCCAGGCCGTGCTGGAGCACCCACTCGGCCGTCCTGGCCAGCGAGTCCCGCATCACACCGGTCTGGAAGTAGTCGAAGGGGATCAGCGCCTTCGGGCGGTCGCCCATCTGGAGGTCCTTCTTCGAGCGCTTGAGCGTGACCACGAGCTCGAGCTCGTCGATCGCGTGCACGCTGCCGCAGCCGTCCGGGCCGTGATCCGCGACGCTCTCCGGGTTGACGACCTGCGTGCCCTCCTTGAGGCCGTGGTCCTGGAGCGGGAACCGGAACCGCTGCAGGACGCTGCCGGCCCTGTTCATGGCGCCCAGGTCGTCGATGAACTCGAGGCGCCCGAGGGGCTCGCGCTCGTCCACGAGCTCCTCGTCCGTCTTCCCGGCAAGGTCGAAGAAGCGCCACCAGAAGGCCTTGTCCTCGCGCCTGTGCCAGTCGAGGAGCTGGCCCAGCAGCCAGCGCGCGTGCTCGTCGTCGGTCTGCTCGGAGCGCTCCGCCGCGGCCCCGCTCGTGAGCCTCGCGACGAGGTCCGCCGTGCGCAGCTCCTTCTCGGTGAGCTGCTTCGGCGCTTCGGCCTCGGGCTGGAGCGGCGGCCGGGGGACCGGCATCCCGAGCTTCGTTTCGAGATCTCGCCGGCGGTCCTCGAGGAAGTCCCGGAGCTTCAGGTTGCTCACGACGTCGTCGCGGTTGTAGCCGGCGATGGCGCGCAGGATGTCCTCGCCCATCTCGCCGGTCTCGGATCTGCCGCCCTCCAGCCAGGCCTCGAAGGCCACGATGCTGGAGCCGGCGCTCTGCAGCTCGACCTCGCGGACCAGCCCGTAGAGCGGTTCCAGCCGCTTGATCGAGTAGCTCTCGACGCTTGCCCGGATGCCCTGGCGGACGACGCGGAACAGGTCCACGAGCACACGACCGCGGAGCAGGCGGTCCACTGCCTCCTCGCGGGTTCCGTGCCGCTGGGCGAGGCGCGTGAGGGCCGATTTCTCGTACGCGGCGTAGTGGTAGACGTGCATAGCCGGGTCGGCGTCCAGGCTCGCGGTCAGCAGGTCAACCAGTTGCTCGAAGGCGGCCTTCTCCGCGGCCCGCGTGACGGTGCCGTCCGACGCGCGACTCCAGATCTCGTGGAACATGGGCTCGCCGGGCCGTGCCGGGTCGCCAACGCCAGGCTCCAGCACGCCGAACAGGTACTCGACCCCGTCCTCCAGCGCGAACGGGTCACCTTCGATGTCGAAGAACAGGTCGTGCGGCGTCGGCTCGGGGAGCACCGTGAACCCGCGGTCGGCGACGAGCGCGCCGTCGTCGTCGAGCTCCGGCGCCAGCAGCTCCCACCTGGGCTCCCTGGCATCCTCGCCCTGGACCTGGATGCGCGCCTGCTCCCGAACCCGTTCCAGAGCCTGGCCGCTCACCCCCTCGAGGCGCGGATCCATCGGCAACTCGAGGACGGCGAGCTCGCGCCGATGCCGGATCGCCCGATCCTTGAGCGCGCGCCGTTGCCGCGCGGTGATCCCGGCGACCAGCGACAGGTCGTCGTCGCGCCGCCGCTGCGCCTTGCAGTCGACCACCCACTTGCAGATGTCGCAGTGCTCGACGGGATCGGGGTAGGTCGCTGTCACGGGGTACACCGGCTCGCCGGCACTGACGGCAGCCTCGAACTCGGCCTTGACCCGCCGGTAGTAGGCCATGTAATCCGCGACCCGCAGGGACGCGGTCTCGCGCTTGCTGCCGCCGAGGACCACGTGCAACAGCTCGGGCTGGACGCCCTGGATCGCGGTCAGCTGCTCCACGTACGAGCAGATCTGGAGCACAGCGCTGCCCTTGATGCTCCGCGCCAGCTTCGTGTCCGCAACCTCGTACGACCACGGGCCGAGGTCGCTGGGCGTGTCCATCTTGAGCAGGAAGTCCGCGTAGCCGACCCAGCGGCCGTCGAAGAACGTCGCCTGGTAGACGATGTCGACGCCGCGCTTGAGCGCATCGATCGTGGCGGCCGCGGCCGCGCGCAAGACGTCGCCGCGGTCCGCGATCGAGCCGTCAGGCGTGATCTCCACGACCGTTCGCCCGCTCGCAATCAGCTCATCCCGATAGCGCTGCTCGTGCGCGGTGCCCCGCTTGGCAATGAGGTCCATGGCGGGATCGGCCCGGATCGGCTTCTTCACCAGCCCGCCGAGTGCGGCGCGTTCCAGCGCCAGCCGGTGGGAGCAGGCGAGGAAGCCTACGAGGTCCGTCGCCGCGTAAACGGGCTGGCCGTCGATCAGTTGCACGTTGCAAGCCTAGAGGGCATCCGTGCCGGGTTGTATGTCACGCAGCGGAGCCCCGGAGCGCCGGACACTCCCCGAACCGTCGGGAACGCCCCCGAGCCACGCCGTATCGTGGAAGCGTGCCCGAACGCCTCGAGAACGAGCCCACGCGCGTTGTCCGTGCCCGCGGCCGGAATCCGCGTCGCGTCGGCGGCGGAGTGCCCCGGCTTCCGTGGCGCCGCATCGTCAACCCGTACGCGCCGGTCGAGATCATTTCCGCCGACCAGGTCGAGGCGATCCATCGCGCATCCCTGACGATCCTGCGCGACATCGGCATGGAGGTACTCGGAGCCGGCGCGCTGGACCGCTTCGAAGGCGCCGGGGCGCGGGTCGCGCGCGAAAACGGCGCCCGCGGACAGGCGGGGCGCGTGCGCCTGGACCCCGCCCAGGTCGAGGAGCTGGTCGCGCTAGCGCCGTCGCGCTTCGAGCTGCACGCGCGGAACCCCGAGCGCGGGCTCGTGTTCGGGGACCGGCACCTGGTCTTCGGCGCGGTCGGCGGGCCGGCCTTCGTCACCGACCTCGATCGCGGCCGGCGGGCCGGCAACGCCGCCGACTTCGACGCGTTCGTCCGCGTGATCGGCAGCCTCGACATCATCCACCAGGAGGGTGGCGGCCCCCTCGAGCCGACGGACCTGCCGGTCGAGACGCGGCACCTCGACATGTACCGGACGCTCTCGACGCTGCTCGACAAGACGTGGCAGTGCCTCGCCTTCGGCCGGGTCGTCGTCGATGATGCCATCGAGGTCGCCTGCATCACCCGCGGCGTGGACCGCGACCAGCTCGTCCGCGAGCCGAGCCTCATGACGATCGTCAACTCGAACTCGCCGTTGCGCCTGGACGGGCCGATGTCCGACGGGTTGATCGAGATGGCGACCTGGGGCCAGCCGGTCGTCGCGACGCCGTTCACCCTCGCCGGCGCGATGACCCCGGCGACCCTTGCCGGCGCGCTCGCCCAGCAGAACGCCGAGGCCCTGTTCATGGTCGCCCTCGCCCAGATCGTCCGGCCCGGCACGCCGATGGTCTACGGCGGCTTCACCTCGAACGTGGACATGCGCACCGGATCGCCCGCGTTCGGGACGCCGGAGTACGTGAAGGCCTGTCTCGCGACCGGACAGCTCGCCCGCCGCTACGGCCTGCCGCACCGCTCCTCGAACGTCACGGGGTCAGTGGTCGTCGACGCGCAGGCCGCCTGGGAGAGCGAGATGTCAATCTGGGGCTCCGTCATGGGCGGCGCGAGCCTGCTGTACCAGGGCGCCGGCTGGCTCGAAGGCGGGCTGACCGCGTCGTTCGAGAAGCTGATCCTCGACGCGGAGCTGCTCCAGCAGATGGCCGAGGTCCTGGTGCCCTTCCCGGTGAACGACGCCGAGCTCGGGCTCGATGCAATCGCCGAGGTCGGGCCCGGCGGGCACTTCTTCGGGACCGCCCACACCATCGAGCGGTTCGAGACCGCGTTCTACCAGCCCATGCTCGCCGACTGGCGGAACTTCGAGACATGGCAGGAGGACGGCGAGCAGACCGCCACCCAGCGAGCGACCCGGATCTGGAAGCAGCTACTGGCGGAGTACGAGCCCCCGCCGCTCTCTCCGGCGACCGCTGAGGCGCTCGACGCGTTCGTCGAACGGCGGAAGCGCGAGATCGCGAAGGAGAGCGCATGACCGATCGATCCGCGGCGCCCGACGGCCGGGTCGTCGTCGCGCTCCCGGACATGCCCGAGCGGACGCACATGGGCGAGTTCCCGTCGAACGTCGAGGTCGTCCTCTACCCGACGAAGGCCGACGCCGGCCCGATGCCGGATCTCGCCAACGTGGACCTGATCGTGCCACTCGGTCCCGCACGCCAGCCGGTGTACGAGCTGCTCGCCGGCCCGCCGGGCCGGCTCCGGGTGATCCAGACCCTGAGCGCGGGCGTCGACTGGCTCACGGGGTTGGTGCCGGAGCACGTCATGGTCTGCAACGCCCGCGGGATCTACGACCGGCCGCTTGCCGAGTGGGTCATGGGCGCGATCCTCGCCATGCAGCGCGGTCACATTCGGTCCCGCGACCAGCAGGCGAAGGCCGAGTGGGACTTCTTCGAGCCGGACGAGCTCGAGGGCCGCCGCGTCGCCATCCTCGGCATGGGCGCGATCGGGAGCGCGATCGCCGCGCGCCTGCGCCCGTTCGAGGTCGAGGTCATCGGCGTAGGCCGGACGGCCCGCGATGGGGTGCGGGCCCTTGCCGAGCTCGACGAGATCCTGCCCACCGCGGACATCCTCGTGTGCATGTTGCCGCTGACCACCGAGACGGCCGGGCTCATCGACGCCCGGCGCCTTGCGCTCCTGCCCGACGGCGCCCTCGTGATCAACGCCGGCCGCGGCCGAACGGTGGTCACGGAGGCCCTGGTTCGCGAGCTGGCGTCGGGCCGCCTGCGCGCCGCGCTCGACGTCGTCGATCCGGAGCCGCTGCCGATGGACCACCCGCTGTGGGCGCTGCCGAACGTGCTGATCACCTCGCACATGGCCGGCGATTCACCGTCGACGACGATCCGCTGCTTCGAGATGGCCGGTGACCAGATCCGCCGCTTCGCGGCGGGCGAGCCCCTGCTCAACGAGGTGCCGCGCTACCTGCTCGAGTAGCCCGGGGCACCCGCCGGTCAGTCGGCCAGGGGATCGGTGACGCGCGTTCCTCGGCGCAGATCGCGGGCGAGGGAACGTGTCGCTAGTCGGCGTTCCCCTTGGCGTGGTCGAAAGCCTTGTCCTCAGCCTTATGGAAAGCGTCTCGGGCGTCAGACTCTGCATCCTCGGCGATGTCAACGTCGTGGTTGGCCTTCGCCTTGTCGATCCCGGCCTCCCCGATCAGCAGGGTCGCTGCGTCTGCAGCCTGCGTCGCCAACGCCTTCGCCTTGTTCGCGGCGTTACGCGCCTTTTCAACGGCCTCCAGCGTCGCTTTGGCGGCCGCGTCGACTTCGTTCGCCGCTTCCTCCGCAGCCGTTGCTGCCGCCAGCGCCATGGCCGCGACCCTCGCCGCAGCGCGCGCAGCAACCGTGTCGCGCCCTGCCGCGCGCCACTCGGCCAGCAACTCCGCCGTCGACCTGTCCGCCTCCGGATCCTTTGACATGCAAACGGACCTCCCTCTACTCACGACGCCATCCGGATGTTAATGCGGCTGTGACGTGGAGGGGCGCACCGTTGGCGATGTCATGCGCCCAGCCCTCGTCATCAACCCGCGAACAGACGACGCGTTCGTCCACAACGCGCATGAGCTCATCGGAGACGGCGTCGCCTCTGTTGACGCCATGGAGCGGGAGTTGCGGACACGCTACCCCGATGCCGTCGTTCATGAGCGCGTGCTGAGCGGGGAGAGCGGCGCGACGTGGTACGTCTATCGGCAAGGCAGCTGGGTGACCGAGGATTGAGACGCGGACGGATGCGCGCAGCGCATCAAGAGCGCCGCTGCAGCGACTAATCGCGCAGCGAGTGATTGCGTTCGAGTTCACGAGAGGGAACCTGGAGCGGGAGAAGGGTCTCGAACCCTCGACCTTCTGCTTGGGAAGCCGTGCCTCGTGAGCGTTGTGGCGTGACCATGGACCTCCGAGCGAATCGGCGGTTGTTAGGGTGTGACGACAGACGTCCGCGACATCAACGCGAGTGGTCGCCGTCGATCGTATGGCGTCATCGAATTGACGCCCCCGGAGCCGACGCTCCTTCGGCGGACGCTTGGGGCAAGATCTTCGTCTGATCGTGGGTCGCGGGACGGGCGGGCTAATCCACCGCCAAGGTCACCGTGATCGGATGCCACGATGGGGTCAACCGCCGCCGTGTCATGACCGCCCATCACCCGGTCGAGCAGGCCGCGGGTAGTGTTCGTTGGAGGGCCCGCGATGATCGAGACTTGGGACGTGCGACGGCTGAGCCGGGGGCTCATCGCCTACGGCATCGTCGGCATCTTCGTGTCGGTCATCGGGCTCGGCGCCACGGGCTGGGTGAACGGCCGCATCACCAGCATCCGGACCGACGCCGAGGCGACGGCCGCCCGACTGACGACCACGATGGAACTCGCGGCGACGGTGCTTCGCGGCGCGTCGACGACCGCCCAGTCGTTCGGTGGGACCGCCGATCAGACGGCGCAGGCCGTGTCGTCCGCGTCCGGCACGGCCGGCGAGGTGCGGTCGGGCATGTCCGCGCTCGAGTCGCAGCTTCGGTCGGTCAGCTTCCTGGGGACGACGCCGTTTTCGTCATCGGCGGACGCGGTCGGGCGGATCGCGACGAGCTTGGACGGCCTCGATGCCCAGCTGGCTCTCGTCGCTGACAGCTTGACGGGCAACCGCGACGCGTTGGCGGGCAACGCCGCCACGCTCATCGAGCTGGCCGACAGCATCGATGCCCTGGCTGCCCGCCTCGGCCCGAGCGTCGGTCAGGGCTCGTTCGGCGACGTCCAGCAGGTCATCGCCGTCACGCTCCTCATGTTTGCGGCATGGTCCTTCGTACCGGCGGTCGGGGCGTTTGCCCTGGGCATGTGGCTGCGGCGAGAGCCGGCGCGATCGCAATCGTCCTGACCATGGCTCCCGAGGATGCCGACGCGGCGGAGCTGGACGCGACCGTAGCCGGAATTCGCTACGTCAACTGGAGCGGGAGACGGCGCGGGCCTTCTGTCGGGTGGTCGAGATTCGGCCGAATCAATGTCCTCTGGCGGGCCTTGTCGCTCGCGGCGGTCGATCCATCCCGTCTGGGGTCAGGCAGCTTCGGGCTACAGCCTGCCGACCAGCCAGAGGACCACCACAATGATGACGATCACGCCGACGATTCCAATGCCACCGCTTCTGTAGTTCATACCGGTCTCCCTGGTTCATCACGACCCGCCGTGCCCTGTGGCGCAGCGGCTGGTGATCGCGAATGCCAGTATGGTGTCCAAACGATGCCACTGTGGTGTCCAAACGCTGCCGCGGCATGACAATCGGCCACACGATCGGGCTGGCTGGGGCCCGCGCCTTACGCGTTCTTGAAGGGCGGCCACACGGCGTGGCCATGTTCATCTTCTGCGGAGTCCTCCATGCCGTGGTCGGCAGATGAGCGTGCGACCGCCCGGCCAGGGGGAGGGTGGAGCGGGAGAAGGGTCTCGAACCCTCGACCTTCTGCTTGGGAAGCCCTGACCTCGTAAGCGTTGTAGCGTGAGCGTGCAGGGGCTAGCGAAACTCGCGTAATTATCGTGTGGTGATCGGGTCGTGATGGGAGCCCTCAGGCAAGCCTCATGTGTTGCCCGACCTGCAACTGGAAGGTTAAATGCAAGGGCCCAGGGCGGGCAGCTGTACCCTGATCCTACGCCGGTATTCGACGTGACCGACCGTCGCCCACGCCGGTCCGCCAGCAGGTGTGCGATGGCTCGAGTCACTGCCGTCCCTCAGTCCGATAGCGTGGCCACGCTCCGCGATGGCAGGGCCGTCGCCTATGCCGAGTGGGGCGACCTTGGCGGAAGGCCGGTCGTCCTTTTCCACGGCTCGCCCGGCTCGCGGCTCCTGTGCCCGGACGGTGACGCGACCGCGGCGCTCGGAGTCCGGCTGATCACCGTCGATCGACCTGGGTACGGCCGCTCGGATCCCGATCCGGACCACTCGCTCCAAACGTGGGCCGACGACTACGCGGAGTTCCAGGCTTTGCTCGGCCTGCCTCCGTGCCCCGTCGTCGGCTGGTCGGGGGGCGGCCCGTACGCCCTCGCCTGCGCCGTCCGCACACCGGCGCTCGTCACCTCCATCGGCCTGGCGGCCAGCCGGGGGCCGCTCGATGATCTCCCGGATGGGTGGAGCGCGAAGGATCGTTCCCTCGCTGAGCTTTTGCGCCGTGATCCCGCCGCCGCCCTCGAGGCGATCACGAACAGCTGCCAATGGTACGCGGACGATCCCGCGTCGATGTTCGCTGATGGATGGGGCGGCCCCGACGACGCGCTCCTGTCACAGTCGAATGTGCGTCAGACCATGATCGAATCGGAAGTGGAAGGGGCCCGTCAGGGCTTGATCGGGCTAGTTGCCGACCAGATCGCCAAGTTCGAGCCGTGGGGCTTCTCCATCGGGGATGTCTCCCAGGGCGTCCGCGTGTGGGTCGGCGGAGCCGATGACCCCAGGGTTCACAACGCGGCCGAATATTTCATCGCCACGATCCCGCGGGCGACGCTCGTGACGTACGAGGATTCGGGGCATCTGCTGACGATCCCGCACTGGGCCGAGATGCTGACCTGGCTTCACTGATAGTTGACATGACACGAAGTCCAGAGCCGTGCCGATCTTCGGAGTGCACCATTCGCGGTGGATCGCGTTGGGAGCACGGGCCTCGTCCCGCAAGCGACTGGGCGTCTTGCATGGCGCAGAGCGGTTGCCTTTTGGGTCGCTGAGCGTTGCGCTGAGATCAGGCTGAGGGAGTGGAGCGGGAGAAGGGTCTCGAACCCTCGACCTTCTGCTTGGGAAGCAGACGCTCTGCCGACTGAGCTACTCCCGC
>DATKBR010000077.1:0-14816 GCA_035513775.1 Candidatus Limnocylindria bacterium | reverse complement strand
CCGGAGCTGCCGCGCCTCGTCGCCGCCGCGCGCGAGGCCGGCGCTCTCGGCGCATGTCTCGCCGGCGCCGGCTCAACGGTCGTCGCCTTCGTCGACGCCTCGGACGAATCCGCCGCCGACCGCGTCGGCGCCGCCTTCCGCACCACCGCCGCGACCCTCGGCCAACCGGGCCGTCTCCAGGCGTTCAACCCCCGCGCCGACGGCACCCGCGTGTCGTCGCGCTGACTGAGGGGCTTTGCAGCCGTTTCTTGCGGAGGTCCCAGTACAACACGGCACATGACAGGCGCCGAGGTGGTTGCTGAGCCCGACCGCGGCCCGGGGCAAGCCGCACAGCCAGCCGGCAGAACGTGGTGGAGCCACTCCTGACGTCGGTTCACGGACCTGACAGCCGATTCGGGGGATGGTCAACCACCGATCGACCCATGACACTGCATCGATGGGGGACTTCGTCCGGGCAATCGGGGAGGGGGTCAGCGGGCTCGTCGGCGGCTCCATCGACGCGCTCGGGATCGCATTCAGCACGATCGTCGGCGCGCTGCAGACCGCGCTGCCTGGGCCACTGCTCCCGATCGCGATCGTCGGGGCGATCGTCGTCCTCGCGTTGCTGTACAAGCGGCTGTTCTAACGCCGCCTGCGCGGCGGTTCCCGCCGGTTAGTCCTCCCGACGGAAAGCCTCGACCCGTGGGTCGATCGGATCGTCCGGCGCCCACTTCGCAGTCCCGTCGGCGGCGTCCTCCATCGACCGCTCGGGGGAAGTAGACACGATCGGCTGGCCCATGGTGTGGAGGCGGATGAACGCCAGGACCCGGTCCCAGGCGTCGTCCGACTCACGATCGAACTGGTCCGCCCTCTTGTCGAAGAAGCCGTGGGTAGCGCCCGGGTAGGTCACCGTCTCGTGGCGGACCCCCGCCTTGTCCAGCGCGCGCTCGAACTCGTTGCGAGCGTCCTCGGGGATGCCCTCGTCGGCGTCGCCGTACACCACCAGGAGGTCGCACTCGATCTTGTCCGCGTTTTCGGCCGGCGCCGGCGTCCCGTTCTGGTTCGGCCCGACCGGCCAGCCGTAGAACGGAATCGCGCCGGCGAGACCCAGCCCCAGCGTCGCCGACATCGACGACAGGCGACCGCCCATGCAGAACCCGGTCGTGAAGACCGAGCGCGGCGCCGGCTCGAGGCCGCGGAGGTGCGCGACCCCGGTCCGGATGTCGCCGGCGAGGGTCTCCCAGCGGGTCTTCCCCACGTGGGCCATGTAGTCGAAGCCCTCCGGCTGATCGCCGAGACCGGCCGTCCGCCCGAAGTAGTCGATGGCGAGGGCGTAGATGCCCCGCTCCGCGAAGCGCAGCGCGAGTTCCTCGAAGAACGGGGCGAGCCCGCGGACGTCCGGCAGGATCAGGATCCCCGCGCCCGTGCTGCTCGCCGGGCGGGCCTCGTACGCCCGGAACCGGGCGCCATCCTCGCCCGTGAGCGTGATTCGCGAGGCATCGATGGCGGCGCCGCTGATCGGCTCGATCGGTGGATGACTGTCGTGGGAGGTGCACATCTGGGTTGGACTCCTTGGGCGGGCCGAACCTGATCATGTACTGATTCACGTTGCAGGGAGACCGGTGCGGCCCAGATTGGTGCCAAATTTGCAGCCCGTTCGGCAGCCCCGGAGCGCCAGGGGCCCGCTGGTAGACTTCGCCGCTCGATGAACGGGCAGCTCGTCGTGCAGAAGTTCGGGGGATCGTCGCTGGCGGAGGCGGCGCGCATCCGCCACGTCGCAGCGCGGATCGCACGTGCGCGCGCGACGGGCGCGGACCTCGTGGTCGTCGTCTCGGCGATGGGCGACACGACCGACGAGCTCCTCTCGCTCGCGGCGGCGATCACGAGCGAACCCGACCCGCGCGAGCTGGACATGCTCCTCGCGACGGGCGAGCACCAGAGCGCGACCCTGGTCTCCATGGCGCTGCACGCGCTTGGCGTCCCGGCGATCTCCCTCACCGGCGCGCAGGCGGGAATCACCACGGACGCCAGCCACGGGCGGGCGTTGATCGCAAACGTCGAGCCGCGCCGAGTACGCGCGGAGCTGGATCGCGGCAACGTCGTCATCGTCGCCGGGTTCCAGGGCCAGCGCGGGGCCGGTCCGGAGGATGGGGCGGGACCCTCGAGGGACGGCGCGCGGGGGAGCGAGCCGCACGAGCCGGGCGAGACGACCACCCTTGGGCGGGGCGGCTCGGACACGACCGCGGTCGCGCTCGCCGCGGCGTTGCGCGCCGATCGGTGCCAGATCTTCACCGACGTGCGCGGCATCTACACCGCCGACCCGCGCCTGGTCCCCGACGCGCGACAGCTCGCCGTCATCGGCTACGAGGAGATGCTGGAGCTCGCGCAGCAGGGCGCCCAGGTCATGCAGGTTCGCGCCGTCGAGCTCGGCTGGATCAACGGCGTCGAGATCGAGGTCCTGAGTTCGTTCGAGGACGCGCCCGGTACCCTGATCAGGGAGGATCCGCTCGTGGAGCAGCGCAACAAGGTCAGGGGGCTCGCCCACGACCGCAATGTCGCCAAGGTGACGCTGCTGGCCGTGCCCGACCGGCCGGGCATCGCGCGGTCCGTATTCGGCCCGCTCGCCGATGCAGGAATCAACGTGGACATGATCGTCCAGAACGTGGGCCACGACGGCGCCACCGACATCTCATTCACGGTTCCGCGTGCCGAGCTCTCCCGCGCCGAAAAGGTCCTCACTCCCGTCGTGGCCGAGATGGGCGCGCGCGGCATCACCACGGACCCAACGGTTGCGAAGGTTTCGATCGTGGGCGCGGGCCTGCACAACGCGCCGGGTTACGCCGCGCGCATGTTCGGGACGCTCGCCGACGCGGACGTGAACATCGAGATGATCTCCACCTCCGAGGTGCGCATCACCTGCGTCATCGGCGAGGCGCGGCTCTCCGCAGCGCTCGATGCGCTGCACGGCGCCTTCGAGCTGGAACGGCCCGAGCCGGTCGACACGGAGGCGGCCCTGCCGCGCGCCGGTTGAGGCCCCCGGGCCCGGCCGCGGCCACGTGGCTGTCGCGGTTCGAATCGTTCGACGTCGTCGGCTCGACTAACGACGTCGTCGGCGGCTGGCTGCGCGAGGGAGCGCAAGAGGTCTGTGTCGCGCTCGCCGACGTCCAGGCCGCCGGGCGAGGCCGGAACGGCCGGTCATGGGCACAGCCATCGGGCGCCGGACTGCTGCTTTCCGCCGGCTTCCGGCCTTCGTGGCTGGAGATCGGCCATCTCTGGCGGCTCGGGGCGATCATGTCCCTGGCGATGGCCGAGGCGGGCGAGGTCGCCGCCGGACTCCCGGCTGGCACGATCAGCCTCAAATGGCCGAACGACCTCGTGTCCATCGACCGATCGACCGGCGACGTGCGAAAGCTCGGCGGCACGCTCGGCGAAACTGACGGCGTCGGGACGGCCGACCCGAAGGCAGTGATCGGGATCGGAGTCAACGTCGACTGGGCGCGCGACCTGTTCCCGCCGGAAATGGCGAGTTCGATGACGTCGCTGTCGGCGCTCGCCCCTGCCGGGTCGGTCGATCGCGAGGCGGTGCTCGAGGGCTTCCTGGAGCGCATGCACGTCGGGATCGAAGCCCTGCGCCTCGGCGAATTCCCGTCCGAGGACTGGCGGCGCCGCCAGCTCACAAACGGCCTCATCGTCATGCTCGACCAGCTGGACGGGACGACCGCGACGGTCGTCGCCGAGGACGTGGACACCGAATCCGGCGCGCTCCTGGTGCGCGAGCCGGACGAACGGGTCGGCGTGGGCGCGAGCGGCCACGAGAGGCGGCGGTCGGTGGTCGTTGGTGAGATTCGCCACTTGCGCGTCGGCGGGACGGTGTAGCGCGATGAACCCCCGCTCCGCCACCGGCCATCAGCAGGACTCACGTGTCTCACATGTCCCGCGTGTCTCACATGTCCCACGTGTCTCACATGTCCCACGTGTCTCACAGGCCACATTCTCGAGGTGTGTGGGTCAGTTGCGGGACTCTGGGTCCTCCGGCGGACGGATTCGACGGCGATCGTGGCGAGAAACACTCCAGAACGGGACTGACGGTCCCGCAACCGAGGCAGAGGTGTCCCTTCTGTGGCCTGGGAGACCCGCAGCCGCTCTGCGGGCGCGGCGGGCGCGCCCCACTTGCGTTCTGGCACGTTTGATGCGCGAGCGGGTGTAACGAAGTGGCGCGACGGGCATTGTGGAGAGTGGGTGCGGCGAAGGACGCCGTCCCCCGGATCGCCCATCTCGACCGAGACCGTCCGCTGGTGGAGGCCGCGCAACGGGATCCGACCCGGTTCGATGCCCTGTATCGAAGGTACCTGGCCCGCGTGTATTCCTACGCCTACTACGAGCTCGGCGACCATCACGCCGCGGAGGACGCCACCGAGTCGACCTTCGTCGCCGCCCTGACGAACCTGTCGCGTTTCCAGGAGCGCGCCCGACCGGCGGACGGCGAGGGCGCCTCCACCTTCCGCGTCTGGCTCTTCCAGATCGCCCGGAACGAGATCGCCGGGGAGCGGCGACGTGCACGCCGCCGGCCTGTAGAGCCCATCGGCGAGACGATCGTGGCCGACCCGCTCAGCGTCGAGGACGATGCGGTCCGGCGCGACCAGGCCCGCGAGGCGTGGCGCGCGGTCGGGCGGCTGCCCGGCGAGCGCCGGCAGGCGATGGTCCTTCGCTTCGTGGACGAACTCAGCACCGCGGAGATCGCGGGCGTCCTCGGCCGCTCGGAGGGTGCGGTTCGCGTGCTGATCCACCGCGCGCTGCGCAGCGTCGCAAAGGACCTCGGCAAGGGCGAGAAGCCGGGCAAGCGGGACAGCGGCGAGCGCGGTCGAACGTCGTGAGCTTCCATCGCCGGGACGTCGGCGAGGTCGAGGCGCTGATTACCGACCGGTACCTCGACTCGATCCTCGCCGTCCAGCCCGCCCCCCTCGATGGGCCCCTCGGCGACGCCGGCTCCAGCGTCGGCGCGGCTGTGCGCGCGATCTCGCGCCGCCTGTCCACGGACCTGCCCCGATTCCACCCCTCGTTCCGGTTCGAGGAGCGCCTCGCTCTCCGCCTCGCCGAGGTGGCGGCCTCGATCCGTCTGCCGATCGCAGCCGGCGCCGAGGGTCAGTCGATCGCGATCCGGCGCATCCAGCCCGCCGCGCCGGATCCGCTCGGCGTCGCCGGTGACGGTGATCTCGACGATCGCCTCGATGGACGGCCGTTCCTCATTGGCGGCGCCGTCGCCGCCTCCGCGCTGAGCCTCGCCGGCGCGTGGTTCGCATGGCGCCGTCGCACCTCGCCGATGGCCCGCGCCATCCGTGCCGTCCACTCGATGCGGCATACGGGGGCCTGATCGATGCCCATCAAGCTGCCCTCGTTCCGCCCCCGGCGCGACGTCTACCCGCCGGACCTGTGGACGAAGTGCCCGTCGTGCGGCGAGATGCTGTTCAACAAGCAGCTCGAGAAGGCCGACCGCATCTGCCCGACCTGCGGCCACCACTTCCGCCTGTCGGCTGCGGCGCGTCTGGAGCAGCTCCTCGATCCCGGCTCGTTCGTTGAGCGCGACCCCGGGCTGCAGTCGCTGGACCCGCTCGGATTCGTGGACCAGAAGGCGTACCCGGACCGCGTGGCAACGGCGCAGAGCCAGACCGGCCTTCGCGACGCCGCGGTTCGCGGCTTCGGGGCGATCGAGGGCCAATCCGTCTCCATCTGCGTCATGGACTTCGGATTCATGGGCGGCTCCATGGGCGCCGTCGTGGGCGAGAAGGTCACCCGCGCCGCCGAGGCCGCGCTGGTGGAGCGGCTCCCGCTCATCGTCGTCTCGGCGTCGGGCGGCGCACGGATGCAGGAAGGCACGCTCGCGCTCATGCAGCTCGCCAAGACCTGCGCGATCCTGGAGCGCCTGCGCGCGGCGCGCGTGCCGTTCATCAGCGTGATGAGCGACCCGACGACCGGCGGCGTGTTCGCCTCGTACGCGGTCCTCGGTGACGTGAACCTCGCCGAGCCGAACGCGCTGATCGGGTTCGCCGGCGCGCGCGTCTCCGCCGGCACGATCGCCCAGGAGCTCCCGCCCGGGTTCCAGCGCAGCGAGTTCCTCTTCGAGCACGGTTTCATCGATCGGGTCGTCAACCGGCGCGCGCTGCGTGGCGAGATCGCCGCCCTCCTCCGGTTCATGCGCGCCCCGGAGCTGTTGGCCGACGATCGCCCGGCCTCCGGGCCCATCGGCACGTTCCTGTCCTCGGTGGTGGGCGTCGCGAGCGGGGCTGCGGGAGTGGCGGTCGGCGCCGCCGGGGCGGCCACGGGGGTGGTGACAGGCAGCGGAGCGGGCTCCAATGGTGGCTCGGGCTCCAATGGTGGTTCGGGCTCGAATGGCGGCGCCGCCGCGACGAGCCCGGCGTCGAAGCCCGCCACGGACGGTGAGCGCGATGGTTGATCGCCTGCTCGGGCGCCACGACTCGAAGGGGGACGGCAAGGGCGGCGCGAAGGGCGACGCCAAGGGAGCACCCGCAGATCCGAAGGATGCCGTCTGGCGTCGCGTCCAGCTCGCCCGCAACATCGGCCGGCCGCGGACCCTCGACCTCCTCGGAGACATGGCCGACGAGGTCATCGAGCTCCACGGCGATCGAGGCTTCGGCGACGACGCTGCGATGGCCGCCGGCTTCGCGCGCATCGACGGCCGCCGGATCGTGTTCGTGGGACAGCAGAAGGGCGCCGACACGGACGAGAACATCCGGCGCAACTTCGGGATGCCGCACCCGGAGGGCTACCGGAAGGCGATGCGGGTCATGGAGCTCGCGGAGCGGTTCGGGCTGCCGATCGTGACCTTCGTCGACGTGCCCGGCGCCCACCCCGGCCCGGAATCGGAGGAGCGCGGCATCGCGGATTCGATCGCTCGGAGCATCGGCTTGATGAGCCGCCTGCGCACGCCGATCATCGCGATCATCACCGGCGAGGGCGGATCGGGCGGCGCGCTCGCCATCGCGGTCGGCGACGTCGTCATTGGCCTCGAGAACGCCGTGTACTCGGTGATCAGCCCGGAGGGCTGCGCTGCGATCCTGTGGCGGACCACCGACGAGGCCCCGACCGCCGCGCTGGCGATGAAGATGTCCGCCCAGGACCAGCTGGAGCTCGGTGTCCTCGATCGCATCGTGCCCGAGCCCGGCGAGGGCGCCCACGCCGAACCGCGCGAGACGGCGCGTCGCCTGCGGGCCGTGATCATCGGCGAGCTCGACCGCCTGGCAGAGCTGACCCCGGACGAGCTCGTCGAGGCGCGCTACCGGCGCTATCGCGCGTTCGGCCCGTACACTGAGGTCACTGCGCCCGCGATGGCGCCACCGCCCAGCCGAGGGCTGGCTGATCGCCTCCGCGACCTGCTCGACCCGACCCGCTGGTCGATGGGCACGCCCCTGCCGGGCTCGTCGCGGCGCGATGAACCGCCGGCTCACGAGGAGGTCTGATCGGTGCCCGACGCAGGCCGCCAGCGCGAACGCCCCACGGATGCCGCGCCCTCGCGCGCGTCCGACGGCGCCTCCGACGGCGCCTCCGACGGCGCCTCTGACGCGAGCCGCCTCGCCGATCACTCGGCCATCGCGCGCCTGACTGAGGACCTGCTGCCGGCTCTCATCGCCAAGCTCTCGACGACGCAGCTCGGCGAGCTTGAGGTGCGCGAGGGGGAGTGGCACATCCGGCTTCGGCGGCCGTACGGAGTGGGACCCGGCGAGGGCCGCCGCGCCACCGACAAGCCATCGCGCTCGCAGCCCGGCCACGAGGGCCACGGCCACGGGCGCGCCGCCGTCGAGGGTCACCGTGGCTCGCGGTCGTCGGGCGGTGCTTCCGGATCGGCGGGCGCCACATCTGGTGGATCGGGCGGCGCGACCGGCATCACCGCGGGCAGCGGCGCCGCGAGCGCATCGTCGAACGGGACGGGCAGCGGAGGGCGATCGGGTGGCGGCGATGGCGGCTCGGATCGGTCGCGCTCCATCGCGACCTCGCCCGCGGTCGGCATCTTCCAGCCGGGGCCTCGCGCCGCGTCCGGCACGCGGGTGCGAGCCGGTGACAGCCTCGGCGCCGTCGACGTGCTCGGCGTCCCGCAGGAGATCGAGGCGCCAGCCGACGGGATCGTCGGCTCCACTCTCGTCGAGGCGGGGATGGCCGTCGAGTACGGCCAGGAGCTGATCCGGCTCGAGCTCACGGCGCCCACCAACGCCGGCCCGGCGGGCGTCCGATGACCGTGTCGACCCCGGAGTCCCGCTGATGTTCCGCCGAATCCTGATCGCCAACCGCGGCGAGATCGCGCTGCGGATCCTGCGCGCCTGCCGGACGCTCGGCGTCGAGGCTGTCGTCGCGTACAGCGAGGCGGATCGAGACAGCCTGCCCGCACAGCTCGCGGACGAGGCCATCTGCATCGGGCCGGCCGATGCGCGCCGCTCGTACCTTTCGGCGCCCGCGGTCATCTCCGCGGCCCTCGTCACGGGCTGCGACGCGATCCACCCGGGCTACGGCTTCCTGTCCGAGGACGAGACATTCGCCGAGGTGGTGCGCGCCCACGACCTGACGTTCATCGGGCCGCCGCCCGACGTGCTCGACCGGTTCGCTTCGAAGGAGGGCACGCGCCGGCTCCTCGGCGGCTTCGGCCTGCCGACGATCCCGGGCTCGGACACGATGCTGCGCGACGACCAGCACGCGCTGAGCGAGGCGGATCGGATCGGCTACCCGGTCCTGATCAAGCCGTCCGCCGGCGGCGGCGGCAAGGGCATGCGCATGGTGCGTACCTCGCGGGAGCTGGAGTCGGCGATCAAGATCTGCCGCTCCGAGGCGAAGTCCGCGTTCGGCGACGACTCGCTATACCTCGAGAAGTGGCTCGACGACAACCGCCACGTCGAGGTCCAGGTCGCGGTGGACCGGTACGGCGCCGGCGTCCACCTAGGCGAGCGTGACTGCTCCGTCCAGCGCCGGCACCAGAAGATCCTCGAGGAGGCGCCGACCCCGTCGATGTCCGCCGAGGCCCGCGCGAATCTCGCCGATATCGCGATTCGCGCCGTCGTGGCCGCGGGCTACGAGAACGTGGGGACCCTGGAGTTCCTGGTCGACGGCGCGGGCAACGCGTACTTCATCGAGATCAACTGCCGGATCCAGGTGGAGCATCCGGTCACCGAGGTGCTCACCGGCATCGACCTCGTGGCCCTCCAGATCCGGATCGCGGCGGGCGAGCCGCTCGGCCTGCGCCAGTCGGACATCACGACCCGCGGCCACGCCATCGAGTTCCGCATCAACGCCGAGGACCCGGCCCACGACTTCCGCCCCGGCGCCGGCGTCATCGAGCGCTACCACGCGCCGGGCGGGCCGGGCGTGCGGATGGACTCGCACATCTACCCGGGCTACGAGGTCCCGCCCTACTACGATTCGCTCCTCGGCAAGCTAATCGTCTGGGGTCCCGACCGGGCGACCGCGATCGCGCGCAGTCGGGCTGCCCTCGAGGAGCTGCTCGTCGACGGCGTGACGACGAACATCGAGATCCATCGAGCCCTGCTCGACAACGAGACGTTCCTGGAGGGTCGCATGACCACGAACCTGCTCGACCGGGTGGGCGGGGCGGCATTCCTGGCCGCCGCGGCGGCTCGATGACCGACACGATCGCCCCCGAGGCCAACGGAGCCGACGCCGCTGCCACCGCGGCCGCCACGGGCACCGACCCTCTGGCGTCCGCGGGCACCGTCCACACGACTCGCGAGATCGAGGCGCTCATCCCGCATCGCTTCCCGATGCTGATGGTCGACCGGATCATCGAGTACGACGCCGACGCGAAGCGCATCGTCGGCATCAAGGGCATCTCGGCGACGGAGTTCTGGGCGCAGGGCCACTTCCCCGGCCTGCCGATCCTGCCCGGCGTCCTCCAAATCGAGGCGCTCGCCCAAACGATGGCCGTGTACGTCGCGAAGCAGCCCGGCTTCGGTGACCGCATCGGGTTGTTCGCGGCGATCGACGAGACACGGTTCAAGCGCATCGTCGTGCCCGGAGACGTGCTCCGCCTCGAGGTAACGATGGAGAAGCTCGGCAAGCGCTTCGGGCGCGCCCGGGGCGTTGCGACAGTCGACGGCGAGGTCGCCTGCGAAGCAACCCTGAGTTTCATCATCCCGCCCGAAGGAGTCCTGAGGTGACCCGGGCCGACTTGCGAGGGCGGTGGAGCGCAAGGCGGAGCCGAGCACGAGAGCGCGCGCACCCCGACGTGCGTAAGCGAGCGCGCGCAGGCTACAACGCGGCGAAACGCCGCCATCGCATGGCGGCCCCATGAGCACGAAAATTGCCGTCCTGTCAGACGTCCACGGGAACCTGGTCGCGCTCGAGGCCGTGCGGAAGGCGATAAACAAGGAGAAGCCGGACGTCGTGCTCATCGCCGGCGACCTGGTCCTGAACGGCCCCGAGCCGGGCGCGACGGTCGACGCGATCCGGGCGATGGAGAGCAAGGGCGCGATCGTCGTCCAGGGCAACACCGACATCGCCGTCGCCGACGGCGACTACGGCGCGGCGTTCCCGTGGTTCCAGGAATCGGGCATCCCGGACGCGATCCTGGCGGCCACCGAGTGGGCCCACGACACGCTCGACGACGAGCACCTCGCCTGGCTGCGCCGCCTCCCCGCCGAGCGACGCGTCCGCATCGACGACGACCTCATCCTCGTCACGCACGCCTCGCCGGGCTCGCAGACGCAGGGCTTCGACAGGGACCTCGACCCCTCGACGACCACCGAGCGGATGTCGCGGACCGATGCACGCGTGATCTGCTGCGGCCACACGCACTTCCCCGAAGTCCGCGAGTTCGGCTGGAAGGTCATTGTCAACGGTGGCAGCGCCGGCTACGTCTTCGACGGCGACCCGACCGCCTCGTGGGCGCTGGTCACGCTCGACGCCGGCTCCGACGGCGATGGCTCTACGGTCACCGCCGAGATCCGCCGCACCGAATACGACAACCTCGCGACTGCAAACGCGATCACCGCCCGCGGCCTGCCCGGCGACATCTATCGTGCCGCCACCGTCCGCACCGGAAAACTGGTCCGATGAGCCGGGCCGCCATGCCGGCGCATCGCCGCGTTGTCGCCTCCGCGCCTTCGCTCACGCACCATGGCGTGCGCTCGCCCAGGTGCTCGGCTCCGCCTTGCGCTGCATCCGGCCTTGCGGCCCGGCGGTTCCGATGACGCGCCGGGTCGTGGTCACGGGCATGGGCGCCGTGTCGGCGCTGGGCAACGACGTGGCCTCGACCTGGGAAGGCTTGCTTGCGGGTCGATCGGGAGTCCGGACGATCGAATCGTTCGACCCGTCGCGGGTCGATTCGAAGATCGCCGCGGAGGTCCGCGACTTCGACGCCAGTGGCGTCATCGACCGCAAGGAGACGCGGCGGATGGACCGCTACATCCAGTTCGGGCTCGTGGTGGCACGCGAGGCCCTCGATCAGGCGGGACTGCCGGGCCGGATGGACGGCGCGCTCGCGGAGCGGACCGGGGTGTTGCTCGGATCGGGAATGGGCGGCGTCACCACGCTCTTCGGCAATGCCCAGATCCTCGCCGAGCGCGGCCCGGACCGGCTCTCGCCGTTCTTCGTCCCGATGAGCATAGTCAACGTTGGCTCGGGTCAGGTCGCGATCGCGTTCGGGATGCTCGGGCCGAACTTCGCCATCGTGTCCGCGTGTGCCACTGGAGCCCATGCCATCGGCGAGGCGTGGGAGACCATCCGGCGCGATGACGCCGACGTGATGCTCGCCGGAGGCTCCGAGGCGGCGATCCACGAGGCGGTCGTCGGCGGGTTCGCAGCGATGCGGGCCCTGTCGACGCGCAACGACGACCCGGAGGCGGCCTCGCGGCCGTTCGACCGCGGCCGCGACGGGTTCGTCATGGGCGAGGGTGCGGCGATGCTCGTGCTCGAGGAGCTGTCGCACGCGGAACGGCGCGGCGCGACGCCCCTCGTCGAGCTCGTGGGGTACGGCGCGACGGCGGACGCATCCCACATCACGCTCCCGGCGACGGGTGGGGCCGGCGCCGTCCGTGCTGCCCGGCGAGCGCTCGACAAGGCGGGCATGTCCGCAGACGAGCTCGACCACGTGAATGCCCACGCCACGTCCACGCCCGAGGGCGACGGTACCGAGCTCCAGGCACTCAGCACTGTGCTCGGCGAGCACGGTCCCGCCGTCTCGATCTCGGCGCAGAAGTCGATGCTCGGACACACGCTCGGCGCGGCCGGCGCGATCGAATCGATCGCGACAATCCAGGCGATCCGGGAGGGCGCCGTGCCGCCGACGATCAACCTCGTCGACACGGACCCGAACACCAACGGCCTCGACCTGACACCGAACACGGCCACCCGGCGCCCGATTCGCGCGGCGCTCAACAACTCGTTCGGCTTCGGCGGCCAGAACGCCGCGATCGTCTTCAAGCGGTGGGACGGATGACCGAGCCGCCGATCGAACGGCCGGACGAGCCGGCGGCCACGCCGCTCCCGCTCGAGCCGGACCTGGCCGACGTCGACGGCGCCACCGACGGCTCCACCGCCGGCGCGGCTGCCGCGGCACGCCTCGACGGCGCGACCGTGCCTGCAGGCAAAGCTTCCGTCGCGGCCACCCAGGAAGCGGAGCCGCCCGATGCGGCCGACGCGTCCCTGCTGAACCTGATCGACCGATTGTCGGCGCTGCTCGACCGCACGGAGCTGACCGAGCTCGAGGTGCAGGTGGGCTCGACCGGGCTCGTGCTCCGCAAGCCCTCCGCGATCGCGCCCCCGGCGCCGGCAGCGGTCCAGGTGCCGTCCGACACCTCGCCCGGCGCGGACGCCGCGCAGGCCGCCACAGCCGCTGCCGACCCCGTCTCCTTTGCGCGCCCCGCGGTCATGGCGCCGCTGAGCGGCATCTGGTATGGGTCTCCGTCGCCCGGCTCCGCGCCCTACGTGAGCCTCGGCGGCGAGGTCGCGGTGGGCCAGGTGATCGGGCTGATCGAGGCGATGAAGCTGTTTAACGAGATCAAGAGCGACAAGGCCGGCCGCGTCGTGAAGATCAACGCCGAGGACGGCAAGCTGGTGCGGGCGAAGCAGCCCCTCATCGAGGTCGATCCGCTATGACCGAGACGAACGATCGCGTTTCGCCCGGCACCACCTCGGTGGGCGCCGGCTCCACCGCCCAGATCCGGGCGCACGTCACCGGCTGGGGCCGGTATGTCCCGAGCCAGGTCCTGACCAATGCGGACCTGGAAAAGATGGTCGACACGAACGACGAATGGATCGTGTCGCGCACCGGCATCCGGGAGCGACGTGTCGCGGCGGCCCACGAGACCACGGCTTCGATGGGCGCAGTCGCGGGCCTGCGGGCTATCCACGCCGCGGGCATCGACCCGGACGAGATCGACCTCATCCTGCTCGCGACCCTGACACCGGACTACTGGATGCCCTCGACCGCCGCCCTCGTCAAGGAAGCGATCGGCAACACCCGCGCCGCCGCCATGGACGTGTCGGCAGCGTGCTCGGGCTTCGTCTACGGCTTCGCGACCGCCCAGGCGTGGATCAACGCGGGACTCGCGAAGCATGTCCTCGTGATCGGATCGGAGCTCCTGACCCGCTTCCTCGACTACACGGATCGCTCCACCTGCATCCTGTTCGGCGATGGCGCGGGCGCGGCGGTCCTGTCGGCCTCGACCGAGCCGGGCGGTGCCCTGGGCGTCGAACTCACCACGGAGCCGCAGGGCGCGTACATGATCTGGCTGCCCGCGGGTGGCGCCAAGGCCCCGCCGTCCTCCGAGACGATCGCGCGCGGGGAGCACTTCATCCGGATGGAGGGCAAGGAGACGTACCGGTTCGCGACCCGGACGCTGGCCTCCACCGCGCTCGAATCGGTTCGCAAGTCCGGGCTCAAGCCGTCGGACATCAGCCTGTACATCCCGCACCAGGCCAACATCCGGATCATCGAGGCGGTTGCCAAGGGCCTCGGACTGTCGATGGACCAGATCTACACGAACGTGAATCGCTACGGGAATACCTCGGCGGCCTCCGTGCCGATCGCGATGGCCGAGGCGGTCAACGAGGGCCGGATCAAGGTCGGCGATCGAATCACCGTCGTCGCCTTCGGTGCCGGGTTCACCTCGGGCGCGGTCACGATCGAGTGGACGGCCGATCCGGCCCAGGGGATGACCGCCGACGACGCCGTTCGGCCGGAGGACGTCCACGTTCGACTGCCGGTCGACTGGGATTCGGTCGATCCGATTCCGGCGGCGCTTGCCGAGCTGATGGCGCGCCCCGGCGCGGTCGACGTGCCGCTCGACGACGTCGTCCCGGGGGAACCGGAACGGGCCTCGATGCCCGTCGCCCGCTGACCATCACGATGAGGCGCAGGAGGCCCGCATGATCGACCTCACCGGCAAGTCGGCCGTCGTCACCGGCGGCTCGCGCGGCATCGGACGCGCGATCGCCCTCCGGCTGGCGACGCAGGGCGCGGACGTCGCGTTCAGCTACCGCGGCAACGAGGCGGCGGCAAAGGAGACGGCGGCGGCGATCGAGGGCCTCGGTCGGCGGCCGCTCCCGGTGCAGGCGGACGTCAGCGACCCCGAATCGGCGGACGCCCTGATCAAGGCCGCCCTCGAGGCGTTCGGCAAGGTCGACATCCTGGTCAACAACGCCGGCGTGACCCGCGACGACCTGATCATGCGCATGTCGCTCGACGACTGGCGGACGGTCCTCGAGACGAACCTGTTCGGCGCGTTCTACGCCATCAAGGCCGTCACGCGCCCGATGCTCAAGGCCAAGGGCGGCCGGATCATCAACATATCCTCGGTCTCGGGCCAGGCCGGCCAGAC
>DATKBR010000076.1:0-7574 GCA_035513775.1 Candidatus Limnocylindria bacterium | reverse complement strand
CCGGGAGGCCGTCGGAGAGCTGGGGATCGAGGTGCGCGCCGGCGTCCACACCGGCGAGTGCGAGCTCCACGACGGGAAGGTGGCGGGCGTCGCCGTATCGATCGGCGCGCGGATCGCCGCGCTGGCCGAGCCGAGCGAGGTGCTCGTCTCGAGCACCGTCAAGGACCTGGTCGCCGGCTCCGGCCTCGGGTTCGACGACCGCGGATCCCACGAGCTGAAGGGCGTTCCCGGCGACTGGCACGTCTTCGCCGCGCTCTGAGCGTCCTGCTCAGACGCTACGGACCCGGTCCCTCGAGCCAGATGACGCGAGTGACGCCGAACAGGGCGCCGTCGTGCACCCGGGCGATGAACCGTCCCGCCACCAGCGGGCCGAACTCCATGGCGACGCTCTTCGTGTTGGGTGTGGCTTCCCTCCGTGCGCCGGTCCCCGAGGGGGTGACCGGCACGTCGTTGCCGCCATCTGAGTGGTCTGCCAGCGGGTCAACGATGACTTGACAGTCGGCGTACGGTGATCCTGGTATCGCTCGCCGAGCGCCCATCGGCGCCAACCCGGGGTCGCGGTCCACAGGAGGGGTAACCATGCCGACGCGCCGAGAGCTCTCACGCTCGCCGATCACCCTGCAGCCGATCACGTCACGTCCGGTGAATGTCGCATCGGTCGAGAACGCCATCCGGCGGGACGTCGAGACCAGCGTCAAGAAGCAGCTGAAGCTGACCGGCACGCTACCGGCCGACGTCAAGGAGATCGTCCAGGCCGCCGCGCAGTCGGCCGCGACGACGAGCGTCGAGCTGGCCGTGGCCCGGGCAGCGGAGGAGGCGGCACGCGACGTCGGTCGGCGGAACATCACGACCCGCTTCGACGAGAAGATCAAGGTCGCTGCGGACAGCCTTGCGCACATCAGCAAGTCCGACGAGGTCGAGGAGGTGCTGAAGCGCCGCTCGGAGCTCCTCGCCAAGAAGCGGACGTCCCTGCTCGCGGTGGGCTTCTCGAACGAGGAGTCGATGCAGATCCTCCTCGCTGATATCGCCGCCCGCGCCCACTGACGCGGCGGGCTCCTCGCAGAGGTCGGAACGCCATGGTCTGGGGATTCATCAGCGACGCGGTCGACGCGGTCGGCGATGCCGTGGAGGACGGTGCGGACTGGATCGCCGGTGCCGCCGAGGATGCTGCCGACGCGGTGGGCGACGCGGCCGGCGCCGTCGCCGATGCCATCGGTGACGCGGCCGGCGCTGTCGGCGACGCGATCGAGGATGCCGCCGATGCGGTGGCGGATGCCACCGACGATGCCCTCGACGCGATCGAGGACGCCGTCGAGGATGCCCTCGACGCGATCGAGGATGCCGCCGACGATATCTGGGCCGCGGCGGAGGATGCCTGGGACCACGTCACCGATGCGGCGGAGGACGCCTGGGAGGCCGTGTCGAGCGGCATCGAGGACGCCTGGGAGACCATCACCTCGGCGGCCGAGGATGCCTGGGGGGCCGTCACGGCAGCTGCCGAGGATGCCTGGGAGGCAGTGTCCGGGGCCGCGGAGGACGCGTGGGACTGGGTGGTCGGCGCCGCCGAGGCGGCCTGGGATCGGGCCGGGGAGATCGTCGAGGCCGGGATCGACGAGATGTCGAAGGCGTACGAATGGGCGGTGGAGGCTGCCGCGGCCGCAATCGAGTGGCTCGGCGGCGCCTTCGTCGAGCTCGGGCAGCTCTTCCTCCAGCTCGGCTCCTGCCTGGCAGGCCAGATCGTGTACCGCGTCGCGAAGGCGGGGAACATCATCGCGAACATCCATCGGCCACCGAGGCTGCTCCCGAGTGATTTCCGGTCCGACATGGTCTCCGTCTTCGGCGGCAGCACGGTCACGTCGGCGATCAACGCCGCCGACTTCGCCCTCGTGCTCGCCGTCGACGACGCCCTGCTCTCGGCCAACTGGTTCAGCAGCGGTACCGATGCGATGTGCTTCGGTACGACGTCGGTCATGGGCGTGACGATCGGCGGACTCATCTTCCTGGACGACCCGTGGGACTCGACCGTCAACGACGACCGCGAGCTCATGGCGCACGAGCTCGTCCACACCACGCAGTACCGACGCTTCATCAACGAGTCAGGGTTCGCCTGCGCCTACGGCATCGGCTTCGCGCAGGGCGGGTTCAACTACGCGGCCAACCCGCTCGAGGCCGAGGCGTTCGACTTCGTGACCGCGAACGCGGCGAGCATCTGAGCGCATGGCCGGCTTCACCGTCCATCGCCGCCGCGTGGCCGGGCCGGCGACCCACGCCATCGTGATCGGTGTCAGCCATTACCCCCACCTGAACGGTGGCGGCGGGAGGCTGTCGACGGCGCGTGAGGGGATGGGCCAGCTCTCGTCGCCGACCGTCTCGGCCAGGGCGTTTGCGAGCTGGCTCATCGAGGAGCTCGAGGACCCGAACAAGCCCCTGGCCAGCGTGGCGCTCCTGCTCTCGGAGCGGCGTCGCAAGCGGTTCCGCAACCCGAGGACGAAGAAGGAGCTCCTGGTCGAGAAGGCGACGCTGCCGAACGTCGCCGCGGCGATCGCGGACTGGAAGGCCCAGGGCGACCGCAACCCGGAGCACCGGCTCATCTTCTACTTCTGCGGGCACGGCATTGCCCAGGGCGCGGACGTCGCCCTGCTCATGGCCGACTTCGGCTCCGACCCGAACGACGCCCTCCTGGGCGCTCTCGACTTCGTCCGATTCCGCAGCGGAATGGACGCCTGCACGGCGCGCCAGCAGGTGTACTTCGTGGACGCCTGCCGAGCCAGCTCCGACACGCTCCTTGCCCAGCTGGGGCGCGCCGGGCTCCCCGTCATCGCCCCGAACCCGAACGCCCCGCGCCCGCCTCAGCCCTCCCAGCAGCCGATCTACTACTCGACGCTGGCCGGCCAGGATGCCTACGGCCGGGCGAAGCAGCCGAGCATCTTCACCGACGCCCTCCTGCGGTCGTTCTCGGGCGCCGGGGCGGACGACACGAATGGCGACTGGCGCGTGGAGACGACGCAGCTGAACCGGGCGATCGACGTGTACATGCAGCGGGCCATCGAGAGCGGGCAGTCACGGGCCCAGGTGCCGGCCACCGTGGAGCTGTCGACCTTCGACCTGCACTTCCTCTCGCGGCCGCCCGTCGTGCCGACCGTCGTCCAGTGCCAGCCGTCGGAGGAGACCGAGCTGGCTCGCCTCAGCTGGGGCCTCGCCGGGCAGCCTCGCCGGACCGAACGCCCGCCCGAGCCGCGTCGCTGGGAGCTGGAGCTCCCGCTGGGTGACTACGAGTTTCGGGCTGAGCTGGCCGGGCAGCCGCTGCGGTCGCGAACGATGTCCGTTCGTCCCGTCGAGCGCCGCGTCAGCCTCGAGGCCGGCCCGTGAGCGGCAAGCTCGAGGTCCGGCTGTCGCAGTACCTGCTCGGCCCATCGGCCGCGCAGGGGGCCGTGGCGACCGTCTATCCGCTCGAGTCCGGCTCCGAGGCGTCTCGACAGACCTTCGTCATCTCCGCCGGCTCGGGCGAGGCCCGGCTGGTGGAGGTGCCCGCCGGGCGGTACCTCGTCGAGGCGCGGCTGCCGTCCGGAGAAACGGTCGCGAAGGAGGTGGAGGTTGGGGAGGGCGGCCACGAACCGGTGGACCTCCAGGGGAAGGGGTCGGATCACGAGTGGCTGTCCTGGCAGCGCCTTGTGGGCAACGTCGGGCGCGGCGCGGCCGCGGTGTCAGGGGTGGAGGCGCCGACGGCCGGAGGACCGGAGGAGGCCCGTGCCGGTGACGCCGCGCCTCCGATGGCCGGTCTCCCGGTGGCGCGCTGGATCGCCGACCCGGCCGATCCGCTTCGCGGCGACCGAAACTCGGCCGATGCCTGGGAGCTGCTCGCCAAGGCGATCGATGTCACGAGTCGGACGGTCCTCGGCCACCTGGCGCCGCGCGGGGCGAAGCGCATGGAGGCGAGCGACGGGGACCGCGATCACCAGCTGTATCGGCTGTGCGGCGACGGTGCGGCCCCGTCGTCTCAGCCGATCCGGGACCAGGGAAGCCCGCTTCCCCGCCGCTACCTGCTGGTGGAGAGCCGTGACTGGATCGAGCTCGTCTGCGCGCCGGTGCCCTGGTACAACCAGGCGACGAGCGAGCAGTCGGTGGTGGAGGTGCTCGTCCGTGCCGCGCCCGCGCACGGCGAGGCGGCATCAGCGACCGCGCTCCGCGACTCGGACTTTGGCGCGGCACTCAGCTACATGACGATCGGCGCGCTCTCCGAGGCGCGCCAGATCTACGAGCAGGCCCGGGACATGCTCTTCGGCAAGGTCGTGAACCCGCTGGCGGCCGCAGGCGGCGGGTACGTCCTGCTCGGTACCGATCCGGCCGGCGAGGCGGCGGACTGGCCGGACTGGATCGAGAACCTGCGGACCTGGTTCCCGTGGCTTCCGGACGGTTCGATCCAGGCCGGCTGGCTGAAGCTGAAGCGCCGTCGCGACCAGGCCGACGTGGACGACGCGCGCGCGGCGTTCCACGAGGCGGTGCAGCGCGGCCTGCCCTTCTACTCGATGGGGATCCAGCGTCTCGTCGAGGGCCTCACGATGTTCGAGGGCGACCCGGAGACGGATCGGCTGCTCGCGCAGGTCCAATCCGTGGCCTGGCACGCGAACCTCCAGCAGCCGTTCACGACGCTGCGGCTGAAGGGGTAGCGCGGTGTTCCGCCTGGAGATGCTTCCGGGGCGCGAGGGCGACTGCCTGCTCGTCACGTACGGCGCCGCGCGTCCCTTCCGGCACCTCCTGGTCGACGGGGGACGGGCCGCCACGTACCGGGAGCTGAAGGCGCGCCTCCGGGATCTCCCGGCGAACGAGCGACGGTTCGAGCTGCTCATCGTCACCCACGTGGACCGCGACCACATCGAGGGGGCGCTGAAGATCGTGGAGGACGACGCGTTCCCGGTCACGTTCCGCGACGTCTGGTTCAACGGGTTCGACCACCTCCAGGACCCGGACCTCGAGCCGTTCGGCGCCGCCCAGGGCGAGCGCCTGACGGATGCGCTCGTGCGACGCGGTCGCTGGAACCAGGCGAATCGGCGCCGCTCGATCGAGATCGGTCGCATGCGACAGCGGACCCTCGCCGGCGGTCTGCGGCTGAAGCTCCTCTCGCCGGACCGCGCGAAGCTGGAGCTGCTCATTCCGCGCTGGATTCACGAGGCCGGCAAGGCCGGGCTGATCCCGGGAGTAGACCCACGGCCAGAGCCCCCCGAAGAGGGGCTGGAGCGGTTCGGGTCGCTGGACGTCGACGACCTCGCCGCCGAGCCGTTCAGCCCGGACCCGAGCGAGCCGAACGGCACGAGCATCGTGGTCCTGGCCGAGTTCGAGGGCCGCCGCGCGCTCCTGGCGGGGGACGGGCACGCCGACCGCCTGGTCTCCTCGATTCGGCCGATGGCCCGGCGGGAGGGCGGTCGCCTGCGGCTCGACGCCTTCAAGCTGCCCCACCACGGCAGCCGGCACAACGTGTCGCGCGAGCTCATCGAGCTCGTCGACTGCCGCCGGTGGCTGTTCTCGACGAACGGCTCGCAGTTCCATCACCCGCACGCGGAGGCCGTGGCGCGAGTCCTGAAGTTCGGGCGGGGGGACCCCGAGCTCGTCTTCAACTACCGATCCGACGAGACGCTCGCCTGGGACGACCCGACACTGAAGCGCCGGCATCGGTACACCACGACGTATCCCGCTCAGGCCGACGACGGGACCGTCGCGATCGAGGTGTGAGGGAGCGCGGCGTGCGTTCCGCCAGGGAGGGCCGATTCAGATGACGAAGCAGAAGAAGCTCCGGCAGGCGGTCGTGGTCATCCACGGCATGGGTGAGCACCGGCCGCTCGAGACCCTCAACGGGTTCATCCAGGCTGGCCTGGTGGCGGTTGACGGCAAGCGCCTGTTCTACTCCCGCCCCGACGAGGTCACGAAATCGTACGAGTCACGTCGGTACCTCGCCCCCCGCCAGCCGCCCGACCCCACGGAGCCCGAGACGTATGCCCAGACCGAGTTCTACGAGTACCACTGGGCGCATCTCATGCAGGGGAACAAGTTCACCGACATCTGGCCGACCTTCAGCCGCATGCTCCTGCGCTGGCCGTGGGCCGTGCCGGAGGGCCTGCGAGTGGTGTGGGCCGTCGTCTGGGCCCTGATCATCCTCGGCGCGATCTTCTTCCTGTTCGGCCCGGGCCGCGAGCTGAAGGTCACTGGGCACCCCGTCGAGGACGTTCTCCAGCCGATCGTCGGCGTCGGACTGTGGGGCGTGCTCGTCATGTACGTCGTGGTGACCCTCTTCGGCAGCTGGGTGACCACGAGCTTCGTGGACGTCGTCCGCTACCTCGATACCTCGCCGCGGTCCTACCAGGTGCGGCGCGACATCCGCGAGGGCATCATCGGTCTGCTCCAGGGGCTGCACGACTCCGCGTCGAACTACCAGCGCATCATCATCGTCGCCCACAGCCTCGGGTCCTACATCGCGTACGACGCGATCAGCTACCTGTGGGGCCAGATGAACGACCGGCACGCCGGTCGGCCACGTCCCGGCATCCCCGGCGGGCGCGTCCCCGACGGCCTGCCCGAGCTGGAGGCGGCCGCGTTCGCCCTCACCGATGACGACGCGTCGCGCTCCACCTTCCGTGATGCCCAGCGTCGGCTGTGGCTCGGGCTGCGGGCCAATGGGAACCCGTGGAAGATCACCGACCTGATCACGCTCGGGAGCCCGATGTACTTCGCGGATCGCCTCTACACGAAGAATCGTGCCGACTTCGACGAGCGCGTCCAGCGACGCGAGCTGCCGAAGTGCCCGCCTCTCACGGACGAGCGGCCGAAGCGCGACGACTCGAAGCCACCGGTGTACTCGTTCTCGTCGGGCGGCCGCCGGGTCCTGTACCACGGCGCGCCCTTTGCGGTGGTTCGCTGGACGAACCTGTGGTTTCCCGCCCGCCTCCGCTTCTTCGGCGACTGGTTCGGCGGCCCCCTCGCGCCACTCTACGGTAAGGGGATCGCCGACATCGCGCTGCCCGGCAACGGGTGGACATCGCGGGTGCCCGCCTGGGCCCACGCACGGTATTTCAGCTTCGGCGACGACGTGCGGTCGGGCTCGGTAACGACGTTCCTGCGGGATGCCCTGGGCCTGGCATCGGGCTCGTGGGTACCGGTCGACCCCCTGGAACCGGCGCCGCCATCACCGGCCGCGACGGCACCCGCGGCTTCAACACCCGCCGCGCGGGCCGCGGACGCGACACCGAACCAGGGTTGATGGACGCTGACCAGCTGGGTTCGGTGGGGGTGGGCCGCCCCTCCCCCGGACACAGTCGCGTCGGAGATCCGCGACTGGTCCAGCGCCCCACTTTGAAGCACGACTCCAGCCCGGCACCTGCCACCGACCGCGCCCGACCGTGCGAAAGGCCGACCCGCGCATGGCGCGGGTCGTGCAAAGTGAGCACGCAGTGCAACACGACACGAGCAGAGGGGCTGCGGCCGACCCGCTGCTGAGCCTGGCGAACGCCCTCCGCCGACGGGCGGCCACCGCGCCGGGCGAGGAGCGAGAGGCGCGCGCCGACGCCCTGCAGCGCCACGTCGAG
>DATKBR010000075.1:0-11234 GCA_035513775.1 Candidatus Limnocylindria bacterium | reverse complement strand
CTCCGCAAGCTCCGCCACCCGTCCCGCAGCCGCAAGCTCAAGGACTACCTGGAGTAGCCCCGGCCTCACCTGCATCAGGGCCCGCGGCGCCGCCGCGGGCCTTTCGATTCGCGCCGCGTCGGCGGGGCCTTTCGATTCGCGCCGCGTCCGCGGGTCGCGTGGGGCACTGGGTCGGGCTGCGCCCATAACCGCGGCCGTCCCAACACGTCGACTTCTTTCACGCCGTGTACGAAAACGCCACCTCATACCCAGGATGTAAGAGTCCGACCAGGCGACAGCTCGACTTGGTCGTTCTCTTACCTGGTGAGCCCGGCATCGACCGGCGGAGCTGTTCGGAGGCTTCCCCCGTCGCTTCCAATACCCGTGTGTAAGGAACCGACGAGAACGGCCGAGTCCCGCGGGGTGGGTGGTCGAACTCTTACGTAGGGCGAAGGCGCGACCGTGGGGCGAAGGCGCGTCCGTAGGGCGAAGGCGCGTCAGGGCTGCGGGGCACGACGGGGCCGTGGGATCAGGATGACGGCACTGCCGCCCGGATCGAGACCTGAGGCAAGCCGGCCGAGAGCGGTCCGACCAGGTACGGGGAAGGCTGCGTCGAGCTCCTCGGCCGCCAGGCGCCGGAACGTCCTGACCCGGCGCGTGTCGGGCAGGACGAGGAGGACTCCGTCGACCTCGCCATCCCGCTGCTTAAGGTGCAGGCGGCGAACCAGTGCCTGCGCGTCGCGCGGCAGCGACTCGACCTCCACCCCGTACCGCCAGCCGGTACCGGCGATGAGGGCGTCCCAGGCGCGCTGATCACCCGCGATCGGCAGCGGGACCTCGACGGCCCAGCGCACCGAGGCGTGCAGTTGACCGCGGAAGTCCCCGAGTAGCCCGATCTGAGCAATATCGCGGATTGCGCCCGGGCCCGGGTAGGACCGGATCACCAGATCGAGGCCCACGACCGATGCGAACGAAACGATCACGGAGAGCGGCACGTTCGGCGCGAGACTGCGTTCGATCCGGCTGACCTGGGCGCCCGAGACACCCAGCACCGCAGCTACCGCTTCGATTGAGAGGCCCCGGTCGAGGCGCGCCGCCCGCAGCTCGGCACCGACCTGCTGAAGGACCTCTCGGCCGAGTCGACGGCCGCGATCGATCGATCGCTCCTGCACGCCCATCTCGACCACTGTGCACGTCAGCACTTCACCATCGCTTACCAGGGCGCTCGTTCGCGATCGGCACTCGATCGGCAGCAGTGCTGGTCTGCATCCCCGCCAGCCGGCGCGGCCGCCCGCCGATGCCGGGCGCCGGTGAGCGGCTCGATACGCACGCTGTCGTATCGCCTGGTCAGCCCGTCGCCGGGATCCCGTGCTTCCAACGGCGCTGGAGGACGACGCACTGGTCGTCGGGAACCGCGACAGACATGTGGACGTTGACGATCCGCCAGCCCTCGGGCTCCCGCTGGAGCACCGCGGTCAACCGCATCTCGACGCTCGTCCCATCGGCGAACAACCAGGTGGGCTGGTCGGCGAACCAGCCGACGTCGCCGTTCGCGTAGCCGACGGGGTCAGGCCCGGCCTGGAGCCCCTCGCCGGGCACCTGTGTGCCGCTGCGCAACGTGGCCTGGTCGTCGATCCACTCGCCCGCCGAGCCGATGAAGATGAGCGCCGGGTCGCGCGAGATCAGGTCGTTCGCGGCATCGGACTCGCCCGCGAGCATCCGGCGATAGAGCTCGAGCACGGTGTCGCGCACCTCGGCCGACGTGGACATCGCCTGTGTCACGGTCATCGATCTGCCTCCGCGCCCGATGGTGGTTGTCCCGGCTCCGGGCCCGTCGCGACCGGCTCGCCGGAGCGGCTCCAGTCGGAATACGAGCCCACGTACAGGATCGGGTCGGGCAGGCCGGCAACGCGCATCGCCAGGGAGTGGTGCGCGGCCGACGTGCCGCTCCCGCAGGACACGACAACGTCCCCCGCCTGCGCCGGGGTGATGTCCAGCTCGAGAAACCGCGCCCGCAGCGCTGCCGGGTCCTTGAAGCGGCCGTCCGTGTCGAGATTGGCGCCGAATGGCGCGCTGACGGCCGTGGGGATATGGCCGGCGACCGGGTCGATCGGCTCGACCTCGCCGCGATACCGCTCCGGAGCGCGCGCGTCGAGCAGCGTCACCGAGCCGAGGCGGCGCTTGAGCTCCTCCCGCTCGATCACGCCGTGCCACGGGCCCTCGAGTGTCAGGCGTGCCGGCGCAGCAGGGGCCACCGGCACATCGGTCGAAAGCGGCCGCCCGGAATCAACCCAAGCCGTGATCCCGCCGTCGAGGACGCCGACCCACTCGCCGGTGATCCCTCGCCGCCCGAAACCGAGGTCGTCGAGCATCCACCAAAGGCGCGCGGCCACCCAGCCGCCGACGTCGTCGTAACTCACGACGCGGGTGCCGTCGCCGATTCCGGCGGCGGCCATCCTGGCCCTGAACGAGTCCGGATCGGGGAGGGGATGCCGGCCCGGCGCCCCATAGCCGTTCATGTTGGCGAGGTCGTCGTCGAGGTCCAGGAAGATGGCACCCGGCAGGTGGCCCTCGCGGTACGCCTTCTCGCCGTCGCCGGCGCGCCCGAGGTACCAGCGCAGGTCGACCACCACCGGTGGGAGCGGGTCATCGAGCCAGCCCGCCAGGCGCTCGACGGAGATCAGCGGCGATCGATCGGCATCCATCAGGGGCGAGGCTATCGTGCCGGGCGCAGGCGCGCACTCTCGTTGCGGCGGAACCCCGGTCGGCGTGGCCGCGTCTGCCGCGCATGATCACCCATCGAAGCATCACGGCCGGGCTGGCCCTGCTCCTGCTCATGGCAATCGGGGCGGGCTGCTCCGCTGCCTCATCGCCACGGCTCACCGACCGGGCTTTCCTGTCCGTGGCCGTCACTGACAACGGAGCGGCCCGGCCCCTGGTCGCCGGGACGCGCATCCGCCTCGACTTCCGCGGCACCGACCTCGGCGCATCCGCCGGCTGCAACTCGATCGCCGGCACCTGGAGCGTTGAGGGCGGCAAGCTCGTCTTCGACGGTGCGGGCATGACCGAGATGGGCTGCGATCCCGCCCGGCACGCGCAGGACGACTGGCTGGTGGAGCTGCTCGGCTCCCGGCCCACGATCCTTCTCAACGGCAACGAGCTGACTCTGGAGAGCGGCGCGGTCGTCGTTCGCCTGCTGGATCGCGAGGTCGTCGAGCCAGATCTCGCACTCGTCGGACCGGCCTGGTCTGTCGAGTCGATCATCACCGGCGACGCGGTCTCGAGCCTCCCGGGCGGCGCGATCGCGACGCTCGTGTTCAAGGCCGACGGGACCGTCGACATCAATGCGGGCTGCAACCGCGGCGGCGCGATGTGGACCGCGGTCGGCGGTGGGCTGGAGATCGAGAACATCGGCCTCACGAAGATGGCGTGCCAAGGTCCCGGCGGCCAGCTCGAGGCGGCGGTCCTCGCGGTCCTTGGGGCAGGCACCGTCGGCGCCTCGATCGATGCGAGCGCGCTCACCCTTCAGGCGGGCGCCAACGGGCTGCAGCTTCGCGCGTCCTGACGCCCGCCGGGTCGCGCGCGACCCTCTGCTATCCTCCCGTCCGGCGCGGTAGGCGACCTGCGTTCCGGCGTAGCTCAGTGGTAGAGCAGGCGGCTGTTAACCGCAATGTCGTAGGTTCGAATCCTACCGCCGGAGCCACTCTCACGCTCAATCTGGCCGGTTTCGGCCGCTCTGGCCCCGTCTTGGCCGCCCAAATCGGGCGCAAGATGACTCTCAGAATGACTCTCAGCCAGGGCTCGCTGGAGAACCTCTACCGCCTCACGCTGCTGCGCGGCGCTGACGTGACTATAGATCTCCATCGTCGTCTTGCTCGACGCGTGACGCAGCAGCTCCTGGGCGATCCGCGGATGGACGCCAGCTCCGACGAGCAGGCTCGCCGCTCCATGCCGGAGGTCGTGGAGCCCCATCCTGGGCAGCCCGGCGCGCCGTAGGAGCGCCTGGAAATGCTTCGTCGGCCACGACCCATTGACCGCGTAGCCCCTCTCGGTGACGAACACGAGGCCGTTGCCGGGAACTTCTTAGGCGGCAAAGTCAGGACTTCCGCTCCCATGCTGCGGCGCCCAGCGCGCAGCATCGTGTCGGCCGGATGGACAGATTCGGCGGCGGCATCAACTGGGCAACAACGTAGCACGCGGAGGTGTGCCACGGGAGGAGGCGGCATAGGGAGGTAGCCACCTCCACGGACCGGATTCACCAGCCTTTCTTGAGGGTCGTGGGCCAGCGCGCTCATCACGCCGGCAGGCAGGCTGAACGGACCGGTCGTCGCGGGTCATCTGGCCCTATCACTCGACATGTCCCCGCGCTGAAGGTTGCACCATGAACGACCGATACCTTCTGCCCCATCGGCCCCGCCATCTCTTGCGCAGGAGCGCTCCGGCTGTTGCCGCTGGGCTGCTCCTGCTGGTGGCGGCGTGCAGTGCGCCAGCTGCAACCACCGATCCCTCCGCCCCTCGAGAGATCGAGATCACGATGCTGGACATCGCCTTCGAGCCATCCGAGATCGAGGTCGCGCAGGGCGAGACCATCCACTTCGTGTTCGTCAACGAGGGCGTCATCAAGCATGAGGCAGTGATCGGCGACGCCGGCGTGCAGGAGAAGCATGCCGAGGAGATGGAATCCAGCGGGCATGACGACGAGCCGATGGCGTCCGGCGCCGGCGGCATGCAGATGGGCGAGGTCGGCGAGCTCGAGCTGGAGGCGGGCGAGACGGGGATCCTCGACTACACGTTCGACACCCCCGGCACGTTCTACATCGGCTGCCATGAGCCAGGGCACTACGACGCCGGGATGGTGGTGACCGTCAGCGTCCGGTAGACCCATGCCGCGTGGCGGCGACCGGTTATCGGCGGCCCCCTGACCCCGCCGCGGAGGTGGACTGAGCACATGATCAAGACCGCGCGGGCTCGGCACACCGGGGCCGGGCTGCGCTTCACCATCCGGACCGGCAGTGGCCACGAGCTGGCGGTCGACGACGAGGCCGGCAATAACGGGCCGCGGCCGGCCGAACTGCTGCTGGCCGCGCAGGCCGGCTGCAGCTGCGGCAGGGTTGATGCTGACACGGGCGGCCGTGGTGGCTGCGGCAGCCGAGCGGGCCGGCGATAGGGGAGCAGCCGGGAGACGCTGACCCTGGCCGTCGACGCCGGCAACTTGCTGATAGGCAAGATGGCGCCGGTCGGCCTCGCGCTCATGATCGGGGCAACGACGACAGCCGCTCGCAACGGATCGATGCTCCCACGGTGGCTCGTCCGGGCGGGCGCCGTGTTGAGCGTCGGGCTCGTGTCGCCCACCAACTTCCTGTTCGTGCTCCCCGCGTTCTTCTGGATCGCCGTTGTGGGATCGATGCTCGGGCGGACCCGGGCCGGAGCGGAGGTGCCCCGCGCTCCGGCACCTGGTATCACCGGCCGGGCGAGCAGCGCCGATCAGGGAGATTCGCCGGGGCGGTCGCGAGGCGGTGCGAACCGTTAACCACGCAGGCGCCCGAGGGTCGCGAATGGCCGCTGCGCGGAAGTACGAGGACACGCTCGGGGGCTACGGTCGGACCAACGGCAGCCTCCACTTCGGCTCGGCTCAGCCGCTGCCCGAGGGCTTCGTCGAGGACCTCGTCCGCGATCGCCTGGCGACGCTCGACGACGGAGCCCGTCAGGCGCCGACGCACCGAAATCTCGGCAAGGCTCGCGCAGAGCCCCTTGATGCCCGTATCCTTCGCCGATGACCGGGGGGTCCTGGGACGACGTCTACCAGCACGATCGCGCGCCGTGGGACATCGGGCGCCCGCAGCCAGCGATCCTGCGGCTCGCCGGTGCCGGCGAGCTGGTCGAACCCGTCCTCGACAGCGGCTGCGGCTCCGGCGAGCATGCGCTGCTCGCGGCGACGATCGGACTCGAGGTGACGGGCGTCGACATCTCCCAGCTCGTGGTCGAGCGCGCACGGGCAAAGGCACGGGCGCGCGGCCTGTCGGCCGAGTTCCTGGTCGGCGACGTCCTCGCCCTGAACGAGGTCGAGCGCCTGAATCCGCCGTTTCGGAGCGTGATTGACACCGGCTGTTTCCACACTTTCGCGAACGCCGACCGCCCGGTCTACGCGTCGAGTCTCGCCGCCGTCGTCGAGCCGGGCGGCCTGCTGCACCTGTTGTGCTTCTCCGAGCACACGCCGGGCTCGGAGGGGCCGCGCCGGGTCACCCAGGCGGAGATCCGGGCCACGTTCTCGCGTGACTGGTTCGTGGACCGCATCGAGGCGGAGGCCTTCGCGGTCTCGAGCCAGTGGTCGGGACTCCAGCCCGACGCATGGCTGGCGCGGATCATCCGTGGCTGAAGTCCGGCGTCACGGCCGTGACATGTCGCCATGGCAGGATTCGGTCATGGACAAGACCGCCCTCGACAAGACCGCTCTCGAGACCCGCCTCCAGCAGCTGAGCCCGCTCCAATACGCCGTGACGCAGGAGGGCCAGACAGAGCGCGCCTTCACCGGCGCGTACTGGGACCACCACGGCGAGGGCACCTACCGCTGCGTCGTGTGCCAGGCGCCGCTATTCGATTCCGGCACGAAATTCGAGTCCGGCACGGGCTGGCCGAGCTTCTTCGACGAGCTCGAACCCGGCCGCGTGGCTACCCACGAAGATCGGACCTTCGGGATGCGCCGCATCGAGGCGACCTGCGCGAGCTGTGGCGCGCACCTCGGCCACGTATTTCCCGACGGGCCCCGCCCGACAGGCCTGCGCTACTGCATGAACTCGGCGTCGCTGGAGTTCGAGCCGACGAGGCCCGACGCGGAACCGGCCGAGGGCTGATCCGGGGCCGCCGCGTTCGGGCGACCGCGCCAGGTTCGGGCGACCGGCGCCGGGTCGGGCTAGAACCAGGTGGAGCACCACGGTTCGTCCGCCGTGTGGAAGAGCGCGTCGGCTTCGCGCAGCGCTCCGGGCCGGTGCTCGGTCGCGTCACCGGCCCGGGTCGCGTCGACGAGGCGCGTCCCGCCGAGGTAGGCCGCGCTGACGGCACGGACGTCGAGCATCAGGTCCGGGCTCGCCTCGGTCCTCGCGCACGACGCCGAGCCGTCGCGAACCTCGAGCAGGTAGCGGCCGCCCGCGGGACCGGGCGTGCCGCCGAGGTCATCGACGATCTCGAGCACCAGCGTGCCGTCCCGCTCGTACCGGCGCGCCCCCAGTCCGCGTTCGATGTCGAGCAGGCGCAACCACAGGAAGTCCGCGCGCCCGGTCACCTGAACCGCTCGCGGGTCGGCGAGGAACCACTGCACCGGCTCGTGCTCGCGCCGCACCTCGCCCTGGATGGTCGCCGTCAGGTCCATCTGCGCGAGGTGGCGCCACAAGTCGACCTCCGACTCGGTCGTCGCTGCATGGAGCTCGTCGAGCAGAATGCGGTGCTCGGGCCGCATGTCCACCCAGTTCTCCTCGCCGTGGAAGCGGGCGTAGCCGTCCGGCTCGCCCGCATCGTTGCGATGGATCGCGACCTGCCCCTTCCACTTGGGCCGCCCGGGCGCCTCGACCAGGCCGAGGTCCACGTCCCACCGCTGATCGATCCGGTCGATCGCACCGGGCTGGGCCGCTGCGTACGCGTCGTAGATCGCGGGCAGGAGCTGGCGCGCAACCAGCGGTGAGACCACCTCGACGCTGCCGGTTGTAGGAACGCGGAACGTCGAGGCCCGGGTATGGAGCGTCCAGCGCGCCTGCCACGTCGCCGGGCCGTAGCCGAAGCGACCGTAGATGGGCCACTCCGCGGCGATGAGGATGGAGGCCACCTCGCCCCTCGCCGCAGACTGCGTCAGGTCCTCGGTGATCATCCGGCGCAGGGTGCCGCGCCGGCGATGGGTGGGGCGGACGCCCACCGCGGACACGGCGCCGACGGGGATTCGCTCGCCACCAGGAACCGTGAGCCGGCTCGCGAACGAGCGGTAGGTCCCGACCATCTGGCCGTCCTCGAACGCCCCGAGCGCTCGATCGAGCTCCATCGAGTCGCGCCGATGGGCTGCCATGGCATGCGGGTCGTTCGGCCATATGTAGAGCGCCGTGCCGAAGGCCTCGAACCAGGCGGGCAGCTCCTCGGGCGTGATCGGTCGGACGGTCAGGGGCACCGCCGGACGATACGCGATCGATCTGGGCGCCGCTGCGTGCGCTGCCGGCCGGTTGCCGCCAGTATGTAATCGTGTAATCTTGTAATCATCCGACCAACTGGACGACGAGGAGCAAGACGATGGGCGAGATCGCATTGGATGAGCTGCGCGGCTGGTTTGCCGGCCGCATACCGGATGACTGGTTCACCGGGCCGGTGGAGGTAACGGCCGATCGCGAGGAGATCCTCGTCATCGGCGACCTGGCAGCCGTGAAGGCCGCGAAGGGGGCAGGGGATGCCGAGAAGGCCGCGGCGCGCGAGTCGCGGGTGGATGCGTTCCGCGAGGACACCCGCCCGGCGCGTATGCACATCGCCGAGGAGGCGCAGCGTCGCTTCCGGCGCCACGTGTCGTGGGGCGTGCGGCTAGGGGGCGAGGTTGAGCACTTCACCACCGCCGCCGTGCCCGTGATGACCCGGCTCCGGATGCGCGAGCGCGCGGTCCTCGACACCCTCGTCGACGCGGGCGTCGCCCGCAGCCGGAGCGAGGCGCTCGCGTGGTGCGTGCGACTCGTCGGCGACAACGAGGGAGCGTGGATCGAGAAGTTGCGTGACGCGCTGGGCGCCGTGGGCGATGCGCGCAAGGCAGGCCCGAAGCCGGGCCGCAGGAACTGACCCCGCGATCCGGTCAGTACTCGGTGGTGTCGTTCCAGCGCTCGATGACGGGCTGCTCCCGTTCCCACCCGAGGATTGACAGCGTCGCGGTGGACAGGGCGTAGAGCCGGCCCGTGCTCACCGGCGCGCCAAGCCAGCGCGCGGCCAGCGCGCGAAGGATATGGCCGTGCGCGAACACCAGCGCATTGCCGCCCGCGGCGTCGGCGCGCACCCGGGCGATGACGCGGTCCACGCGGTCAGCCACCTCGTGGACCGTCTCGCCGCCCTTCGGACCGTCGCGCCAGATCCTCCAGTCGGGCCGCTCCTGCCGGATCTCGGCCGTGGTCCGGCCCTCGTCCTCGCCGTAGTCCCACTCGAGCAGGTCATCGGTCGTCTCGACCCGGTCGTCGAAGCCAGCGAGGCGGGCCGTCTCGAACGCGCGGGACAGGGGACTGGCGAGCACCAGGGTGAAATCGTGGCCGGCCAGCCGTACCTCGAGCGCCCGGGCCTGCTCGCGCCCGAGCTCGGTCAGCGGAATGTCCGTGTGGCCCGTGTGGCGACCGAGGCGGGCCCACTCTGTCTCGCCGTGCCGCACCAGCCACAGTCGCGCCGGGTCCGTCATGACTGCGAAGGGTAGGCGTGCGAGCGCCACCTCGGGCTGGCGGCGCCGGGAGGCTAGTTCAGCGGGGCAGGGGATTCGGGCCGGTCGCCGTGACCAGCCGCTGTGGAACCCAGTCGTCGACGTGATGCATGCCGTCGAACGTGCCGCCCTCCAGCTCGACCGCGGCGCGCAGCGAGCGGCGGTGGAACTTCACGTGGGTGAAGTCCTCGAACAGGACGTAGTACGGCTCGTTCGCCGCGCTCTGGAACTGCTGGCCGGTCAGCGCCGCCCGGTGCTGGCGGGAGAATGCGTCGACCTCCTCGCCGACGACTACGCCGAAATGCTCCATGCCCATCTTGTAGGCCCGCTGGTGGACGGGCGGTATGAGCTCGATCATCGGGACGACCTGGCCGTCCAGGACGCGGAGCGGCTCGGCGAGCAGGATCAGGGAGATCGGTCGTCCGTTCCAGACGCCCTCGCGATTGGCGGTCGCGTGCCGCTCGAGGATGGTCCGGAGGTGGACGTACTGGTCCCACTCGGGGACGCGGACCGCCAGGTGGCTCAGCTCGTACGGCGCGATGTCGATGCCGCGCGCGGCGAGGCGGTCGCGCTGCAGCGCCGTGAACGCGCGGTAGTCGCCGATGTGATCCGCGATCGGGTCGCTCATCGGGTCACCTCCGGCGTCGTCGTACGGGCACTCACCGAAGTCTAGAGAGCCAGCCCCTCGCGCGCGATCCTTACTCGACGTACTGGAGCGGCGTCGCGACGAACCCGTCGGGCAGCTAGACGCCGGTCGAATGGTTGGGGCAGTAGCCGTTCGGAACCTTGACAGGGTAGATTATTGCGCGCATGATCCCCACTATGAACGCACACCCCGCCGCCTACCTTCGCCGATCCTATGTCGATCCCGACTCCCCCGGCGATATCTCGAGGGAGGTGCAGCGCGCCGCGGTACGCCGCCTGGCCGAGGGGGACGGGCACAACGGCAACGTCGTGGAATACGACGATTGGGGAGTGTCGGCCGACGTGGCGAAGGCCGGCAAGCGGATCGCCTACACCCGGCTCCTGGCCGACATGGAGGCCGGCAAGGTATCCGCCGTGTACGCCTTCGATGTCGACCGGCTGTACCGCGACCCGCGCGACCTGATCCGGCTCCAAGACGCCGCGCAGCGGCACAACGTCAGGATCACCACGACAGCCGGCACGCTCGCGGTAGGGGACGGGGACGATCCCGCCGCGGAGGCTTTCGCCTTCATCGGCGCAGTATTCGGGCGCATGGAGCTCGGCAAGGCCAAGAAGCGCGCCCGCGCCGCGCGGGAGGCCCGTGTCGCCCGCGGCGATCGGTTCGGGCATCCACCCTTCGGCTACCGCCACGAGCGCGACGAAGCCGGCCGCATCGTCCGCATCCCTGACCCCTCGCAGCCGCTACAGGCCGTCCTGGACGCGTACAGGGAGGCTGGGAGCATCCTCGGCGCGTGCGGTCGACTCGAGGCCGCCGGCATCCCCGCCCCGAAGGGTGGTAAGCGATGGGCAACCTCGCTCGTGACCCGGATCATCGAACGAGAGGCGCCCGAGCTCCTGCCCCGTAAGACGGCCGCCGGCCGACGCACCCCGACGCGGGCAATCCTCGCGCAGCTCGTGCGGTGCCCATTCTGCGAAAAGATGCTCACCCCGAACGCGCACCGCGGGCAGCTCTACTGCTCCAACGGCGCGAGGGACCGGGCGACGCACCCGCGCTACGTCGTGCGTGAAGCGGACCTCATGCCGTGGGTCATGGCGAAGGCGGAGGAATACCGCCCGCCCGAGGTGGTCGACCTGCCCGGCGACGATCCCGGCGCGCGGCTCGCCGATCTCGATGCCCGGCGCCAGCGCGTCC
>DATKBR010000074.1:0-42810 GCA_035513775.1 Candidatus Limnocylindria bacterium | reverse complement strand
CCCTCGTGACGCTCGGCTCCGTGCCGATCGCGGGGCCCGCGGCAGCGGCGGTGACCTCGAAGCTGCCCGATCTGGCGGTCCTCGCACCGTTCAGCTTCCGGATCGAGATATCCCCCACGGGCCGGCGCCTGCTCCGGTTCTCCACCGTAATCGTGAACATCGGCAGCGGGCCTCTCCGGATGTACGGCTACGACGAGAACGACGGCGTGGCCTCGATCGGGGACACCCTCAAGGTTCGGCAGCAGATCCGCCGATCTGACGGCACCTGGCGCGTGCGCAACACGACGGCGACGATGAAGTACGCGGCCGACGGCCACAACCACTTCCACGCCGTCGACCTGCAGCGGATCAAGATCCAGAACCTGAATCACAAGACGCTTCGTAACTCGGCGAAGACGGGTTTCTGCTTCCTCGACAGCTACGTCTACGGCTCCACCAAGCCATCTCGCTACAACAGCGCGAACTCCGTCTGCAACATCGCGCCGAGCAAGACCGTGCCGATGGGGATCTCGGTCCGGTGGGGTGACATCTACCGGTCCACGCTCGCGTTCCAGTGGATCGATATAACGGGCATGCCCAGCGGCGACTACCTGATCAAGATCATCGCGGACCCACCCTGGCGGACGGGCGGCCGATTCCTGGAGAGCAACGAGTCGAACAACCGTGGCTGGGCCAGGATCCGGATCACGAAGACCGGCGTGACCGTGATCTCGAAGAGCGCCCGGCCCTAGTCGACCCGCGAGTCCCGGCTTGAGCCGTCGAGGGACGTCATCGCCGGGCGGGAGTACGATCCTGATTCGATGACCGTCGAATCACCGGCAAGGACCTGCCCGCGCTGCGACGCGGGCGTGACCCCCGATGCGAAGTTCTGCGCCAGCTGCGGCCTCGCGCTCGCGGCGCCGACGACGGGCGACGCGGCCACCCACAGCCGCCTGACCGCCGCGGCGCCGGCACCGCTCGTCGACAAGATGCGCGCGGCGAAGCTCACCGGCGAGCGCAAGCCGGTGACGGCGCTCTTCGCGGACGTCGTCGGGTCGACGTCGCTGGCCGAGCAGATGGACCCCGAGGACTGGACGGCAGTCATCAATGAGGCCTTCGACCTGATGTCGAAGGCCGTGTTCCGGTATGAGGGCACCATTGCCCAGCTCCAGGGCGACGCGATGCTCGCGTTCTTCGGCGCCCCGGTGGCCCACGAGGACGATCCGGACCGGGCGATCCTCGCCGCCCTCGACATGGTCGCTGCGATCGAGGAGTACGCGCGCCAGCTCAAGGCGACCCAGGGCATCGACTTCCGGATCCGTGCCGGCATCAACAGCGGCCCGGTCGTCGTCGGGAATGTCGGCTCCGACCTGCGCTACGAGTACACCGCGCTCGGCGACGCGATGAACGTGGCGGCTCGGATGCAGACGGCCGCGGACCCCGGCACCGTCCTCGTCACGGCTGACACCCGGCGCCTCGTCGGTGATGCCTTCGAGTTCGATGACCTCGGCGGGATCGAGGTCAAGGGCAAGGCGGAGCCGGTCCACGGATTCCGGGTCATCGGTCGCAAGGTCGCGCCCGCCCGCCGCCGTGGGCTCGAAGCGGTCGGCCTCGACAGCCCGATGGTGGGTCGGGACGCGCCGCTGAGCCAGCTGACGAGCCTCTTCGACGTCGTGCGGGCCGGCCGCGGGCGGGTCGCATTCGTGGTCGGCGAAGCGGGGCTCGGGAAGAGCCGGCTGCTCGCCGAGCTGCGCCGGCACGTCGCGGGCGAGGATGGCCAGCCGGTCACCGCCACGTGGGTCGAGGGCCGCTGCGTCTCGTACGGCCGGAGCCTTCCCTACCACCTCCTCATCGACATCGTTCGCTCGATTCTCGGCATCTCCTTCGTGGCTTCCGAGGCCGAGGCTCGCGCCACGCTGGATCGCGAGCTGGCGAACCTGCTCGGTGGCGACCCCGAGGAGGGGTCCGACACGGCGCCGTATCTCGCCCACCTCCTGAGTCTTCCGCTCAAGCCCGAGGAGAGGGACCGCGAGAACCTCGATCCGGAGACCATCCAGACGCGATACGTCGCGGCGACCCACCGCCTCCTCCGCAGCCTTGCGGCACGCGGCCCGGTGGTGCTCGTCTGCGAAGACCTCCACTGGGCCGATCCTGCTTCGATCGACGTCACCCGCCAGCTGCTGCCGCTCGCGACGCAACACCCGGTCATGTTCCTGGCGGCGTTGCGGGCGGATCACGACTCGGCCGGGTGGGCCCTGATCGGGCACGCCCGGGAGCTCTTCGGGGACGCACTCACCGAGATCCACCTCGACCCGCTGACCCCGTCCGACAGCCGGACCCTGGTGGCGAACCTCCTGGAGATCGAATCCCTGCCCGAGGCGGTGCGCGATCTCATCCTCGCGCGCGCCGAGGGCAACCCCTTCTTCGTCGAGGAGGTGGTGCGGATGCTGATCGAGCACGGTGTCATCGTGTCGCATGGCAAGCGCTGGGTCGCCACCGATGACATCGGGGCCATCGAGATCCCCGAGACCCTGCATGGCCTGCTCCTCGCCCGGATCGACCAGCTGCCCGATGCGGCCAAGCGCAGCCTGCGGATCGCTTCGGTCATCGGCCGGCAGTTCCCGGTACGGGTGCTCGAGCGGGTGGTAGGCGGAGACGAGTCGTGACCGGCGATACGCAGCTCGAGACGCTCGAGGCGAAGGGACTCATCCGGCTGGCGGTCCTGAGCCCCGAGCTCGAGTACCTGTTCCGACACGCCCTCGTGCAGGATGCGGCCTATGGCTCGCTCCTCAAGCAGGAGCGTCGCGGCCTCCACCAGCAGGTCGGCGAGGCACTCGAAGCGCTGTATCCCGAGCGCCGTGCGGAGCTCGCTGCGGTGCTCGCGATGCATTTCGAGCAGGCGGGCGAGACGGACAAGGCGATCGCCTATCTCCTCGCCGCCGGCAACTTCGGCCTGCAGCGGAACGCCATCGCCGAGGCGTACGCGGCGTTCGATCGAGCCGCCGAGCTGCTTCCACCGCCGGACCCCACGGATCCCGAGGCGGCCCGGCGTCGGCGCGTCGAGGTGCTCCTCGGGCGTTCCCAGACGGGATACACCTTCCGGCCGGCGAACGAGTTTTTCGCCGAGCTCGACGCCCTAGTGCCGGAGGTGGAGGCGCTGGGCGACAGCAAGCTCGCCACGCGCGTCCACATGCTGATCGCGCTGGGCCGGCTACAGGCCGGCGAGAGCGCCACGGAGCCGCCGGTGAAGCGGTCGCTCGACCGGATCGCGGAGATCGGCGAGGCGACGAGCGACCCGTCGCTCCGTGCCCTCCCGCTCGCGCTGGTGGGCATGGGCCAGGTCTTCAGCGGCTCGGTACGCGACGGCGTGGAGGCGCTCGAGGAGGCCGTGCCGCTCCTGGACGGCAGCCACGACTCGATCGGCGCGGCGTTCGCCCGGGGTGCGCTCGCGATCGGCTACGCCGTGCTGGGCGAGTTCGCAAAGGCGGACGAGGCCGCTCGCCGGGCGACAGAGCTCGCCGCGAAGGGCGACCTGGTCGCGCAGCTGGACGCCCTCATCGCCGAATCAATCGTTCGCTCGGCTCGCGGCGACCTCGAGGGCGCCGTGCCGCTGGCACGGGAATGCGTCGAGCGCGCCGAGGAGACCGGCGCGTCCGGGTGCGTGGTGGCCAGCGCCTGGGTCCTGGGCGATGCCTACCACCGGCAGGGCCGGTACGCCGAGGCGCGCGACGTACTCCAACGCGGCACCGACATCTCCGGCGTGGTCGACCGCAAGGTCTGGCGTCCCACGCTCCAGGCCTGGCTGGGATCGGCCACGGTCGCGCTCGGCGACGCGGACGCGGACGACTGGGAGGATGCGCTCGCGGACGCCCGGTCGATCGGCAACACCCAGGGCCAGGCGGGCATCCTCGCGAAGCGCGCGGAGACGGCGGTCGCGCGTGGGGAGATCGATGCCGCGGCCAGTGACTTCGCGGCGAGCACGAAGCTGCTCGAGGCCCTTGGGGCTCGCCCCGCGCTGGCGCGGGCCCTCCAGGGCTGGGGGATCGCGGTCCGCGCTGCCGGCCGCGCTGCCGAGGCCGAACCGCTGCTCCGTCGCTCGCTCGCGCTCTTCGAGGAGCTCGGCCTCGAGCGGGAGGCCGGCACGGTGCGAACGATGCTGTCGCTGGGGGACATCAAGCTCGTCCTGGACTGACGCCCGGGCCGAGCATCGAAGTCGGCGATGGTCGCGCCCCGGACGCCGCTGAACGATCGACCTGGCCTTAGGTTCCGTCCGAGGTATCGCCATCGGCGGCGTCGAAGTCCGTGTTCGTGTCGGAGCCGTTGCCGCCGCTGAACAAGTCGGCGCCAGCGCCGCCGGTCAGCGTGTCGCTGCCCTTGTCGCCGGCGAGAGCGTCTGGCCCGTCGCCGCCGCTGATGACGTCCATGCCGTTGCCGCCGCAGATGACGTCCTGCTCGCCGAGGCCGGACAGGGTGTCGTCGCCCTGGTTGCCCAGGATCAGGTCAGGCCCGGCCGTGCCCGTGAGGGTGTCGTTGGCGCCGGTCCCGACCTGGACGTTGATGTCGAAGGTGACGTCGTTTACGCCGTCGCTGAGCGTGAACGTCAGCACGCCGGTGCCGGTCTGCTTGTTCGCAACCGCGATTGCGATCGTCCGGTCGGCGGCGCCGCTTACGGCGACGTTGGCGTTCGGGACGAGCGTGGTGTTGGTGTTTCCGGTCAGCGCCAGCGTCAGACCGGCTGGATCCGCCTCCAGGTCGCGCACGCTGAGCGCGAAGCTGCCGCCACTGGCGGTGCAGGACGCGCCTGCGACGAACTCGAAGGACGGCGGCGTATTGGCGTCGTCGTCCGCGCGCGGGGTGATCGAGAAGTCATCCACGGCGAGGCCGTCGTCGAAACCCGTGATGTCGAAGTCCGTCCAGCGGACCCAGAACGAGGCGCCATTCTCGATCGCGAGGTCCGTGATCTGGAGCGCCAGCTCCGTTCGGAACGCGGACGCGTTGCCGTCCTTCGCGCCGACCGTGGTGTTGATGGTCGGGCTGGCGAAGTCGAGGGCGTCGTAGTCCGTCCACGTGCCGGTGGTCAGGCTGGTCGCGTCCAGGCTCAGCTGGAAGTCGATTCGATCGGCCGCATTCCGATTGAGGACGCCGGCGCGGAACATCTCGCCCGTGTAGGCCACGTCCAGCTTGTCGATCGTGGAGCCGGTGTCGTTCGTGAACGCGGCGCCGAAGACCGGGGCAAGCGCGACCCCGCGGAGCCCGCCGAGCGCGCGGTCCAGGAGCGCGGTTGACGCGCCGAAGCTGTAGGTGTCGCCATCGCTGAAGAACCCGGTGCTCGCGGCGTACTGCTCGTTGTCGCGGGCACTCCCGCCGGACTCGGTCAGGTCCCAGCCGCCCAGTCCTGGCGCAGCGCTGATCGCGTTCCCCGTGCCGAGCGTGCTCAGCGTGTCGAAGCTCTGGGTGTACGCGATATCGATCGTGGCCAGCGAGACAAATCCCGCCGCGCGAGTCGGCTGCGGGCTGGCGGACAGCCAGCCGGTGGCAAGCAGTGTCGCCATCGTGACGACAACCAGTCGGGACGCGAGTGGTGGCATGCGACCAGTCCTCCCTCGGGGTCTCCTCAACCCCGTGCCGCGCGGGCAATGGGACCGGACCAGAAGGCGCTGCCCGCCACCCGACTGTACGGATGGGCTCGCCGAATGGGCCCGCAAGGAAGTCCCGTGCAGGGGGTAACTTCGTCAGGTTCCCGGAGGCACCACCGATGGGCTGATGTGTCGGACCGCAATGCGCCGGCGACTGACGCCCGCCGGCCGTGTGCGTCAGCCCTTGCGTTCGAGGATGGGTTTGGCGATCTCCGGCCGATCGACGACGAAGGCGAACATCGCCCGATCGCCCCAGCGACCCAGGAACAGGTGGCCGTGGATGTTCACGCCGGCGTCGGCGAGGGCGCGCGCCGTGCGGGCCATGCCGCCGGGCTTGTCGTCGACCTCGGCGATGATCGACTCGCCCTCCACGTACGTGTAGCCGCCCTCATCGAGGACCTGCTTCGTGGTCTCGTCATCAGCCGTGGTCATGATCACGTGGCCACTGTTGCCCAACCCGCCGCCGCCGATCGCCCGGAGGTCCACGCCGCGCGCAGCGAGCTCCTCGGCGAGAATCGCCATCGACCCCGGCTGGTTCTTCAGCTGCACGACGAACTGGTTGGCCATCGATCTCCTCCTCGGCCGGACCGGGCCGGCAGCGCTGATCGTAGCCCGATTACCGGGCCTGATGGCTACAGTGCGGGCATGGCGACCGATCGACTGACCGCAACCGCCGCCGACCTGCCGCCCGCGGTTGCCGCGGCGCTCACGGACCCGCCCGCTGGGGAGCCAAGCATCGTCGACGCGGCCGGCACGAAATGGCCGACGCTGCGCTGGGGCCGCGCCGGCGACCCGCCCGTCCTCCTCGTCCACGGCGTGACCTCGAACGCGGGGATCTGGTGGCGGGTCGGGCCGGCCATTGCCGCGGCGGGAAGGCACGTCGTCGCGGTCGACATGCCCGGCCACGGCCGGACAGGCGGGCCGGCACGATCCCACCGATTCCTGGATACAGCGGCGGAGCTCGCCGGCTTCATTCGTGCGGCCGGCCTCAACACATCGGACCTCGCCGTCGTCGGTCATTCCTGGGGCGGCATGGTGAGCGCGCACCTTCCGTCGGCGGGTCTCGCGCCTTCGACGCTGGTCCTGCTCGACCCGCCGGTGCTGACCCTCGCACGCCTGCGCGCGCTCACCGAGAGTCCGACCGAGCGCGACTACGCGACGCTGGACGAGGCCGTCGCGACGGTGAGACGGACGAACCCGGACTGGTCCGAGCGGGACGTCGAGGCAAAGGCCCGGGCCCTTACCGAGTTCAACCCGGAGCTCGTGCTGGCGGTGCTCCTCCAGAACGGCGACTGGGACGGCGGCATGGCCGCCCTGCGGGACCCGGCGGCGGCGTCGACATCCGCCTGGCTCCTACGCGGCGAGTGGGACACGGGTGGCTTCATCCCCGATTCCAGGGTCGCCCGGATTGAGGCCCAGCTCGGCGCCGACCGAGTCATCACGATCGCCGGCGGCCCGCACTCACCCCAGCGCACGCACCCGGAGGCCACGGTCCTGGCGATCCTCCGCGCCCTCGGCTGAGCTTCAGGGCCGGCTACGGGGTCGGAGACTCGAAGGCCGGTAGGACCACGGGCACGTCGGCGGAGAACTCGACCACGACCGCGTCGCCGTACTTCGGGGCGAGGACCTGGGACACCTCGGCCACCGAACCCGAGGGTCCGACCATGACGATGACCCGATTGCGGCTTGTACCGCTGGAGACTCCGAAGACCCCCGCCAGGCGGAGGTCGCTGATCTCCCTGGCGATCCGCAGAAGTTCGCCTCGGCTGTACTCGACCTTCTCCCAGCGGACCGCCAGTCCTGGCGTGATCCTCGCCTCGACAGCCGCACGACCGGCGTTCGACCCGACGTACTGGATGACCAGCTCGCCATCCCTCGCGCCGCCCCGCTCCAGGTAGACACCACCAAAGTTGATCGGGTCGGAGTTGACGGCCACGATGACCCGCAGCAGCGGCTCCTCCGGGTCGATGGGCGGAGATGACGCGAGGCGCAGGGTCGTATGCACGACGACCTTGTCCGGGAATCGCACGAGCGCCTCGGCCATCGCCGGACTGAGCGCGGTCGCCCAGACCTCTACCCGGCCGACCTGCGCCTCCAGGTTCACCTGCCACGGGTAGTCCAGTGCTTCGAGCTCGTCGACGACCGGCAGGAGATCGGCGGCGCTGAAGTCGGACGAGACGACGCAGAGGTTGAACGGATAGAGCGCGACGAGCTCGGTGGTGACCGACTGGATGTCGTCGACGGTCCCCACGACCGCGGCTCGGTTCGACGTCTCGCCTTCCGCATCCGGGGTCGAGGCCGCCCAAAGGCCGAGGTATCGCTCCGGATGCCGGTCGACCTCCGCCTGGAGCGCGAGAGCCGCTGATTCCCCTGCTTCGGACGTTGCGAGTCCGGGCCAGCCGCCGACCGGTGGGTCGCACGGGATTACAGGCCTCGGCAGCCGGATCGGGGGCACGCCAGTCATCGTGGTCGCCGTGATCGATTCTCCGTCCCAGTACCCTTCCACTCGGGCGCTCGATCCATCCCAGTCGGCGGTGGGCCATACCAGCACGAGCGGATTCCCCATGCATCCGATGCCCCCAGTGATGGCGAGGAGCAGCGCGGGGCACAGGTAGAGCTTGCCCTTGTGCGTCGCGAGCGTGCCGGTCGCGACGACCCTGTCGCCGGGATAGACGACGTTCACATACGGCGACGTGTCCACCGCAGGCCATGGCGTATCGATGGGCTGCGGCGTGCTGCCCGGCGGCTGCGTGCCAGCGCCCTGGGTGCCTGCGATCGGATCGTCCGACGGACCGATCAGGGCGGAGAAGCGCAACCCGACCATGACGACAATGACCGCGGCTAGGACACCAACCGAGCCAACTGCGACGAATGTCGGCCGGATGAGACGGTGCACCGAGCCCGCGTGGAACGGCACGTCGGCCACATCGCGATCTACCGCAACCGCACTCCGCCAGCGAGCACCCTCTTCGTGCAGCAATCGATCGATGTCACGGTCGTCGTTCATGCCGCGCCATCCCCGAGCGAGCCGCGGAGCCTCGCCCTCGCGTCGGACAGCGTCGACTTCACCGTCCCCTCGCTGCAGGCCATGACGGCGGCGGTCTCCGCGATCGAGAGGCCGACGAAGTAGTAGCAATCGACGGCGAGCTTCTGCCGGGGCGGCAGGCCCTCAACGGCGGCCGCGATGTCCAGCCGGTCTTCGACGCTGGCGGGCGGGCGAGCTGGTGTGATCGCAGTCAGTGGCCGTCGTCGTGCGACGGCCCGGCGCGCCTCGTTCGCGACGATCGACAGGAGCCAGGCGCCAAACGCTCCACGCGCGGCGTCAAAGCGCGCCCGGTGTCGCCAAGCGCGGACCAGCGCCTCTTGCACCACGTCGTCCTTGCAATCCGTCGGGCCGAGGCGAGCCGCCAGCCGGGCCATCGCGGGCATGTGCGGCCGGACGGCCTCGGTGAAGGCCTGAACGTCGAGCGGAGCTCGGCGCGCGGGTTGCAGCGTCCCAACCACCTCTCGTACGCCCACGGTCACACCCTACATACCCGACGGCAGGTCGCTTTGGTTGGGCGGCAAGCCAAATTCCTTTGGTGCGAGCCTCAGTCAGCGTTCGGCAATGCCACGCGAAGCCCGGCGCTTTGCACCGCGAGCTTTCCCGCCAGATTCCAGCTCGGACAGCGTTAGGCGCCGATGTCGCTCGATTCCGAGGAGCGCCAGCGCCGCGGATGCCCACTTTCATCCCGACGCGAGCGTGGTTCGGGATAGATCTCGGCATCCAACCGCCGTCGTGGCCCCAGCGAACACGCCTACGGCTGGTGGAACTGGAATTTGGCAGGATGCACGGTCGCGGGCGGGGGTCATGGCTCAGTCAGCGTGATGCCACGAGACTTCGGAGCTCGATCGCCCGCTGATACGCCGCGAGGTAGGCCGGCGCCGAGGCAGTGCGCCAGTCGAAGTCGACGGCCATGCCGCGGTCGAGCAGGGTTTCCCAGGCCGGGCCGGCCGCGTCGAACCGGGACTGGAAGCGCCGGCAGGCGTCGACAAGCGCCTCCGCCGACGGCGTGCCGAACGCGAAACCCGTTCCGGCAACCGGGTCCGCGTCGACGTCGACCACCGTGTCGCGCAGGCCGCCGGTCGCGTGGACGATCGGGGGCGTGCCGTAGCGGAGCGCGACCATCTGGCCGGTGCCGCAGGGCTCAAAGCGTGACGGCATAAGGAAGCCGTCCGCGCCGGCGTACATCCGCCGCGCCAGGTTGCGATCGAACCGCTCGACGAGCGCGATGCGACGTCGCCCGGCGACGCTCTCCGCGACCTTCCGCAGAGGCTCCACGACATCGTGGTTGCCCGACCCGAGCACGGCCAGCCGGAAGCCGGCGGCCAGGAGCGCCGGCGCGGCCTCGGCGACGAGGTCGAAGCCCTTCTGGCGGTCGAGCCGCCCGATCATCGACAGCACCGGGCGCGAGTCGGCCGGGTCGAGGCCGAGCTCCTCCAGGAGCGCGGCGCGGCAGCGCGCCTTGCCAGATCGATCGGCGCGCGAATAGGGGGCCGGGAGCGCCGAGTCGGTGGCGGGGTCCCAGAGGTCCGTGTCGAGCCCGTTGAGGATCCCGAAGAAGCGATCGCCGCGGGCGCGCAGGTCGGCGTCGAGGCCCATGCCCATCTCCGGCTTCAAGGCTTCGACGGCGAAGCCCGGGCTGACGGTGTTGACGAGCTCCGCCCGCTGGATCCCGGTTCGAAGGAGATCGATCCCGTCGCCGGCCAGGGCGGTGGAAGTGGCTGGCGACGTGCGTGGCGGTGGCGTGGCGGGTCCGCCTCCGAGTTGGAGCCCGAGCTCCGGGACCTGGGCCGCAGGCGTCCAGCCGTGGTAGGCGAGGTTGTGGATCGTCAGGTGGAATGCCGCGCGCCCCAGGGCCGTGTCCTGGGCCAGCGGTCCGTCGCGCTGCAGCAGCGCCGGCACTGCGTGCCAGTCGTGGATGTGGATGACGTCCGGCGGTCGCGCGCCGGCGCGGAGGTGCTCCAGCGCGGCGCGGCACAGCAGCCCGAAGCGCCACGCGTTGTCCGGGTGATCGCCGACGGTCGTCCCGTACAGGCCCTCGCGATCGAAGGCCGGCGGATGGTCGACCAGGTGCAGCCGATACCCGTGCGTCTCCGCGACGAGCAGTCGCAGCTCCGTGGCGCCACCGGCGGCGAGGGGATCGGGCACGGTAAGCGGCACCGCTCGCGCGTCCTCGGGGACGGGGACGCCGCGGTAGTTCGGCAGGTATACGTCGACGAGGCCATCGAGCTCGTCACTACCGATCTGGCCGAGCGCCCGCGCGAGGGCGTCGACGACGTCCGCGAGCCCGCCCGTCTTGGCCCACGGCTCGCACTCCGCGGCGATGAAGGCAACTCGAATCGGCACGAGGGCGAGTATGCCGTGGTCGCGGCGCACTGTTGCCGCTAAACCGGTTTACGCGAGCCGCGTTGGCCCGATATGATCGGCGGATGGAGCCGACCGTCCGCATTCCTTCGGCCGAGCCCGGCCACGTCCGCGTCCCGCCGGAGCTCGAGGGATTGCGGCGTCTTGCCTACAACCTGTACTGGAGCTGGCACCCCAAGGCGCGCGCCCTGTACGCGCGGATCAGCAGCACCGCGTGGGCTGGCACCCACACCCCGATCCCGGTCCTTGAGGGCATGGTCGACTGGGCGGGCCTGCTCGACAACCCGGACTTCATGAGCGAGGCGTACCGCGTCATCGGCGACTTCGATCGGTACATGGCCAACGGCTCCGATCATTGGTTCCACCGCAAGCATGCCCGCGAGCTCGAAGGCCCCATCGCCTACTTCTGTGCCGAGTACGGCCTGCACGAATCGCTGGGCATCTACTCGGGCGGCCTGGGCGTCCTCGCCGGCGACCACATGAAGGCCGCCAGCGACATGGCCCTGCCGCTGGTCGGCGTCGGGCTGCTGTACCGCAACGGCTACTTCCGGCAGACGATCGATGCCGACGGCCACCAGGAGCACCGCTACCCCGACTACGACCTGACCCGACTGCCGCTGACCCGCGTCCTCGGGCGCGAGGGGGACCCGCTGACGGTGACCGTCGAGCTGCCGGGCCGCGACGTTACCGTCGATGTCTGGACCGTGCAGGTAGGGCGCGTGCCCGTGCTCCTCCTCGATACGGACAACCCGGTCAACGACGCCGCCGACCGCCCGATCACGAACATTCTGTACGTCCGCGGCCGCGAGATGCGCCTGCACCAGGAGCTCGTCCTCGGGATCGGCGGGGTTCGCGCGCTGCGGGCGCTCGGCATCGAGCCCGCGGTCTGGCACTTGAACGAGGGTCATTCTGCGTTCCTGCTCGCCGAGCGGGCGCGCGAGCTCGTCGCCGACGGCTCCTCCCTCGATGAAGCACTCGCCGCCGTCTCGCGCAACAGCGTCTTCACCATCCACACGCCGGTGTCGGCGGGCAACGAGCGCTTCGATGCCGAGATCGTTCGCCAGATCGCCGGCCCGATCCTCGACGGCGACGGTCGCGCGAACACGGGCGGCGTGTCCGTCGAGCGAATTCTCGAGATCGGGCGCGGCACGGACGGCGACCCGAACCAGTTCGACATGACCGCGTTCAGCCTGCGGCTGACCGCCGGGGCGAACGCCGTGAGCCAGCTGCACGCGGTAACGGCCAACTCGACGTGGCAGGGCATCGCGCCCCACGGGATCCTGGGCATCACCAACGGCGTGCACCAGCCGACATGGGTCGGCGGGCCGATCCGCGAGCTCTTCGAGCGCTACCTCGACGCCGACCTGGACGACCTCGATGCCTCGACCAGCGCCTCCCGCTGGTGGGAGCGCATCGATCGGATCCCCGCCGCGGAGCTGTGGGAGGCGCACGTCCGCCAGAAGCGCGAGCTGGCGGTCTTCGCACGGGGCCGGCTACGGGCGCAATTCGCCCGCCACGGCGAGGCGCCGCGGACCCTCCAGGAGCTCGGCGAGGCATTGGACCCGAATATCCTGACGATCGGCTTTGCCCGCCGGTTCGCGACGTACAAGCGCTCCAGCATGATCTTCACCGATACGGAGCGGCTGGCCAGCCTCCTGACCAACGCCGATCGACCCGTGCAGCTCCTCTTCGCCGGCAAGGCGCATCCCGCGGACCGGCCGGGCCAGAAGGTGATCCAGGAGATCTTCGGGCGGACGCGCTCGCCGGAGTTCCGCGGCCGGGTGTTCATCCTCGAGGACTACGACATGCGGATCGGGCGGTTCCTGGTCCAGGGCGTCGATGTCTGGCTCAACAATCCCCGCCGGCCACTCGAGGCGTCGGGGACGTCGGGCATGAAGGCAGCCGCGAACGGCGTAGTGAACCTGAGCGTCCTCGACGGCTGGTGGGACGAGGGCTTCGAGGACGGCAACGGCTGGGCGATCGGCGGGCGCGAGACGCTCGCCGACGAGGCCGCCCAGGACTGGAACGACGCGATGGACCTGTACCGGATCCTGGAGTCCGAGACCGTGCCGGAGTACTACGAGCGGGACGCTTCCGGCATTCCGGCGCGCTGGGTGGAGCGCATGCGCCGCTCCATCGCCACGACGCTGTGGCAGTTCTCGACGACGCGGATGCTGCACGAGTACACGGAGCGGCTGTACCTGCCCGCGGCGGGCATCGAGACCGGTGAGGTCGTCGAAGCCAGCCCGTCATGACCCGGCGCATCTCCCTCGCGCTGACCCTCCACAACCACCAACCCATCGGGAACTTCGGCTGGGTCCTCGCCGAAGTCTTTGATCAGGCCTACCGGCCGATGGTCGAGGCGCTGCTCCGCCACCCGCGGGTGCGCGTGGGGCTGCACTACACCGGTCCCCTGCTCGAGTGGCTGCGCGCGGAGCGCCCTGCGTTCATCGCGGAGCTGCGCGAGCTCGTTGAGCGCGACCAGGTGGAGATTCTCGGCGGCGGGTTGTATGAGCCGGTTCTCGCTTCGCTGCCGGAGCGCGACCGCGTGGGGCAGCTCGTCCGCATGGCGGACGCCGTCGAGGCTACGTTCGGGCGCCGGCCGAGTGGCGCGTGGCTCGCCGAGCGCGTCTGGGAGCCGGACATGCCCACGTCCCTGTCCGCCGCGGGCTACGCGTGGACGATCCTCGACGATTCTCACTTCCGTGCCGCCGCCATCCCCGAGGACCAGATGTGGGGCCCGTACACCACCGAGGACCAGGGTCATTTGATCCGCGTCTTCGGCACGGAGCAGGGCCTCCGCTACCGGATCCCGTTCCAGGAGGTCGACGAGGTCATCGAGTACCTGCGGGACCACGCCACCGACGCGGGTGACCGCCTCGGGACCATGGGCGACGACGGAGAGAAGTTCGGCGCGTGGCCCACGACGTGGGAGCACTGCTGGGGGGAGGGCCGCTGGGTCGAGCGGTTCTTCGAGGCGATCGAGTCGAGCGCCGAGTGGCTGACCACCGTCCGGCCGAGCGACTGGCTGGCGGCGAACCCACCGGTCGGGCGCGTGTACCTGCCCACCGGCTCGTATTCGGAGATGGGCGAATGGGCGCTTCCGCCGGAGGAGGCGCGCGTATTCTCGGCGGCGCTGCACCATGCCCAGGAAACGTCGGCGCCTGAGGCGCGCTGGCTACGCGGCGCGTTCTGGCGCAACTTCCAGGTTCGCTACCGCGAGGTGAACGACCTCCACAAGCAGATGCTCCGGGTGTCGGACAAGGTGGAGCGGGTGGCGCCGGGTCCGGAGCGAGATTCGGCGATGGACCACCTGTATCGCGGCCAGTCGAACGACTGCTACTGGCACGGCCTGTTCGGCGGGATCTACATCGCCCACATGCGCGCCGCCACGCTTGCCCACCTCATCGCCGCGGAGGACATCGCGGACGCAGCGCTCGGCACGACCGCGCGCGGCGGGGTCCTCGACCTCGATCTCGACGGGCGCGACGAACTCATGCTGGCGAACGAAGGCGAGACGGTCTCGATTGACCTCGACGAGGGTGCCGGAATCGGCGCGTGGGACCTTCGTGCGGCGCGGCACGCGCTCACCGGCGTGCTTCGACGCCGGCCAGAGGCGTACCACGAGACGCTCCGCGAGCACGACCGCGCCACGAAGGCGGCCGCGACGGAAGGCGGCGCGGCTGCCGACGGGAACGGCGACGACGCTGGTGCGGCGTCGATCCACGAACGCGTCCAGGTCAAGGAGGCCGGGCTCGCGGACCGGCTGGTCTATGACGACTACGAGCGCCGATCCGGCCTGGTGCGGTTCCTGCCAAAAGATCCCTCACCCGCGTCCTGGGGCGCGGGTGGCCGCGGCGACCTCGGCGACTTCGCGACCGACCCATTCCGCATCGTCAACCTGGAGCCCGGCCACGCCGAGGTGGCACGTGACGGGCAGGTGGTGGTCGATGAGGTGGCGATCCCGGTCTCGGTGGAGACGAGGATCCGTTTGGCTGGGGGCCGTCTCGATCCCAGGCTGGAGTGGTCGATGACCATCGAGAACCGCGGTGACGCCGCGCTCGTGGCGCGAGTCGGGACCGAGTGGGCGATCACGATGCTCGGCGGTGGCGGGAACCCGGACGCCTGGTGGGACATCGCCGGGGAACGGACGAGTCACGACGGCGCCGGCGCGGCGGAGCAGGTGGAACGGGTCAGGCAGGGAAACGACTGGCTGGGCGTCGAGATCGAGACCCTGTGCGAAACGCCCGCCGATGCCTGGCATGCCCCGATCGAGACCGTTTCGAACTCGGAGGCCGGCTTCGAGCGCGTCTACCAGGGCAGCGCGCTGCTCCTCTCGTGGCAGATCCGCCTCGAACCGGGCGAGCTGTTCACCACGACGATCCAGCACCGGGTGAAGGTCGCCGCCGATCGCGCCAAGGGCGACCCTGCCAGCGTGTGACTGCTTCGATTTGCGCTCAGGAATCCGTCAGCCCGCGGCCTGCGCGCCACGGGCTGACGATGTAAGAGTCGAAGGTAGGGCCTTAGCTGACGCCGCGGACCGGTGATCGTGGATCAGCGGACTCCGGTCGGGAGTCGACGCCGTTTGTCTGGGCAAGGACGTCAAGCATGAGGAGCCCGACGGCGATTCCGAGGATGATGAGGGCGCTCATGTTCGGACGACCTTTCCATTTGATCGATTTGGTACAGTTTACTAGGCCAAGTCGAACGATACTTGGACTAGTGGACTATGTCAAATGAGTGATTCGGACGAAAGCCCCGTACCTTCGGCGGCCGAGCGGGGGCTCGACGTGGAACGTGATTCAGACGTTCCGATCTCGACGCAGATCTACTGGCAGCTCGCCTACCAGATCGAGTCCGGCCGGCTGCAACCCGGCGTGCGCCTCGCCCCGGTACGCGAGCTCGGTGCGGCACTGCGCGTCAACCCGAACACGATTCGCGCCGTCTACCGACGCCTGGCAGACAACGGGTACGTCGCGAGCCGGCACGGCGCGGGCACCGTCGTGTCCGATCGCAACGTCCACCGCCGCCGGCCCGAAGCGCTCGGCGGCATAGTGTCGGAGATGCTTCGACGTGCGGCGCAGGCCGGGTTCACCCCGGACGAGGTTGCCGCCGCCGCCTACGCGGCGGCATCGGAGCGCAAGCGCCCCGGCCGCGAGGTGCGGGTGCTCTTCGCGGAGTGCACGACGTCAGACGCGGGGTACGACGCCGAGCGACTGAACCGGGAGTTCGCCGGCCTGATCGAGGCCGAGGGAACGCTCCTCGACGAGATCCCGGACCGCCTCGACAAGTTCCACTACGACCTCGTCGCGACGACTACCTTCCACGCCGACGAGGCGCAGGCGTTCGCCCGCGGCCGCGTGCCGGTCGTGGCGATGCTCGTCGGCCCGAGCTACGTGGAGCTCGTCCACGAGATCGCGGCCCTGAAGGAGGGCACTCGCGTCGGCGTCGTGTGCGCCTCGGATCGCGGCGCCGAGAACATCGCGGAGACGCTCCAGATCGCAGGGACGCAGGGCGTGGAGCTGGTGTCGGCGACGATCGACGACAAGGAGCGGCTGGCCCTCATCGACCGGACCGCGGACCTGATCCTCATGTCGCGCGAGGCCCTCGAGGCCGGGCTGGACAAGCAGCTCCACAACCCCGAGCGCATCCGGCCGTGGACCTACGAGTTCGACCCCGCTGGCCTGGAGATCCTGCGCCGCGCGATCGAACACGTGGTCGCGGCGCGCCCCGAGCCGGTGGTCCGCCCCGAAGTGGCGCAGGTCTGACATCCTTCGCCCAATGCGGGCGATCCCCCTGGCGCGGGCGGCGCGGCGGCGACACGGCCTCGAGCCCATCGTGGGCAGCGAGGGGACACTGGACGCGGCCGACGCCGGCGCCGCGCGGCGCATTGCCGCCCGCCTGACGGCGGCGCGCGACAAGACCGGGCAGCCGGCCGTCAGCGCCGGCGAGGTGGCGGCACTCGCCGCCCTCGACGCGGTGCTCCATCGCGTGATCGACGTTGAGCGCTCCGCGGGCCGGGCCGACCTCGGCGCGGCCGTCACCGCGGTGGGCACCTCGCTCGGCGAGACGGCGCTGGCCGAGGTCGAGGAGGCGTGGCGCGGCCAGTTCAGTGACGGCGGTGCGCGCGCCACACCACGCGGGGCGAGTCGACGCGGGCCGGGCCCCGAGCTGCTCGCCGAGATGCTCGTCCTCAACGCCCTCAACGAGGACCCGGCGGCGGACGGCGTTCGCGAGCTGGTCGACGACCGGCCGCTGCGCGACGAATCGCCGTACGAGGCGGTAGTGAAAGCGACCGAGGACGAGCTCGGCGGGAGTGCGCCACCGGAGCGCGGCGACGAGCGCCGCGACACACGCGGCCGGGCCCCGGCGGCGCAAATGACGCTGCCAACGCGGCTTCGGGAGCCGATGCGCAATGCACCCGGCTCGCTGACCGCGCAGCTTCGGTGGGTCCGCGAGAACTGGTCGGAACTGGTCTCCGGCGATGAGGCGCTCGCGCGCCGGCTGGCCCTTGCCCTCGATGTCCTTGCCGAGGAGGCACGCGCCATGGAGCTGCGCGGCGCCGGCGACCACTTCGGCGGCCCGATTGCGGTTGAGGTGCCCGACTACCGCGGCCTGGATTCCGAGACCGTGGCGTTCTCCAGTGACACCGACTGGATGCCCCAGGTAGTGCTGATGGCCAAGTCGGTGTACGTCTGGCTGGAGCAGCTGACCTCGGCGCACGGCCGGCCCGTGGTGACCCTCGCCGACGTGCCCGACGAGGCCCTCGATCGGCTGGCGGGCCTCGGCGTAAACGGACTGTGGCTGATCGGCCTGTGGCAGCGCAGCCCCGCGTCGGCGGAGATCAAGCGCCGGCGCGGCGACCGCGACGCGGTCGCGTCGGCCTACGCCATATACGACTACCAGATCGCGGACGACCTCGGTGGCGAGCCCGCCTTCGAGGAGCTTCGCGGGCGCGCCTGGACGCGCGGCATCCGCCTCGCCGCGGACATGGTGCCCAACCACATGGGCATCGACTCGCGCTGGGTCGTGGAGCACCCCGAGCGGTTCCTGTCGACGACGGAGTCACCTTTTCCCGCGTACGCGTTCGGCGGGCCGGACCTCTCCCAGGACCCGCGCGTCGAGATCACCCTCGAGGACCACTACTGGGACAACAGCGATGCCGCGGTGGTGTTCCGCCGGCGGGATCGGGCCACCGGAGAGCAGCGCTTCATCTATCACGGCAACGACGGCACGTCGTACCCGTGGAACGACACGGCCCAGCTCGACTACCTCCGGGCCGACGTTCGCGAGGCGGTCATCCGGACAATCCTGGACGTCGCCCGGCGCTCGCCGATCATCCGGTTCGACGCGGCCATGGTCCTCACGCGCAAGCACATCCGGCGGCTCTGGAATCCGGAGCCCGGGAGCGGCGGCGCGATCCCCTCGCGTGCCGAGCACGCGCTCTCGAACGCGGAGTTCGACCGGCGCATGCCCGCGGAGTTCTGGCGCGAGGTCGTCGATCGGGTGGCCACCGAGACGCCCGGGACGCTGCTCCTGGCCGAGGCGTTCTGGCTGCTCGAGGGCTACTTCGTGCGAACCCTGGGCATGCACCGCGTCTACAACTCCGCGTTCATGCACATGCTCCGCGACGAGGACAACGCCGGCTACCGGAAAGTCATGCGCGACACGCTCGAGTTCGACCCGGGGGTCCTGGGCCGGTTCGTCAACTTCCTGACCAACCCGGACGAGAAGCCCGCCGCCGACCAGCTCGGGACCGGCGACAAGGCGTTCAGCGCGACCACCCTGCTGGCGACCATGCCCGGCCTGCCGATGCTCGGGCACGGCCAGGTCGAGGGGTTCCGTGAGCGCTACGGCCACGAGTTTCGGCGGGCCCGCTGGGACGAGCCCGTGGATCAGGCGCATGCCGAGCACTTCGACCGAACGATCGTGCCGTTGCTGCGGCGCCGCGCGGCGTTCTCGGGCACGGACCGATTCCACCTGTACGACGCGCTCAACGACGGGGGCGGCGTCGTCGAGGACGTTTACGCGTTCTCCAACGGCGCCGGCGAGGATCGCAACCTCGTGCTGGTCCACCACCGGCACGCGGAGACGACGGTGCGCATCCACCACTCGATTGCCGCGGCGCCGCCCGGTGGCGGCGCGCGACGCACCAGCGTCCGCCTCGCCGACGCCCTCGAGCTCACCGGCGACGACGCCACTGTGATCCGCCTCCACGATCCCCGATCCGGGTGGGAGGTCCGGCGGACCGCCGGCGAGCTTCGGAACGAGGGGCTGCGCGTGACGCTCGGGCCATACGAGGCACGAGTTCTCTCGGTGGAGGTCGACGCGCCGCCACCGGCCGCGACGAGGGAGGAAGCGACTGCGGCCGACGTGACCAGCAGGGGTTCGGCCAGGAACGCCGCGAAACGCTCCACCACGCCGCGGCGCGCGGGCCGCCGCAAGTCGCCGGCCACGCCGACCGCACCAGCCCGCAAGCGCCCGAAGACCGCGCCGAGCCGCATTCCCTCGGCGCCGGCCACGCCCCGGACGCCGAAGCGGAAGGACGCGTGAGCGAGCCGCCCGTATCGTCCCCGGCCGCGCCGCCATGGGTCGAGCCCGTAGTCCTCGAAGGGCGCCTGGTCCGCCTCGAGCCGCTTGCCGAATCACACCTCGGTGACCTGCTCGAGGTCGCCCTCGATCCCACGCTGTGGCGGCTGACCATCGCGCAGGTCCACGACGAGGCGTCGCTGCGGGCGTGGCTCGAGACTGCGCTTCGGAATCGGGCGGCCGGCTCGGAGATGCCCTTTGCGACCATCGACCTCGCCTCGGGGAGGGCGATCGGGAGCACCCGCTTCCTGTCCATCGTCCCGGATCACCGGCGCCTGGAGATCGGCTGGACGTGGGTCGGCACGGCATTCCAGCGCACGGGGGCGAACCGCGAGGCGAAGTTGTTGCAGCTGGCGCACGCGTTCGAGACCCTCGGCGCGAACCGCGTCGAGTTCAAGACGGACTCGCGGAACGAACGCTCGCGCACCGCGATGCTGGGTATAGGCGCCACGTTCGAGGGGATCTTCAGGAGCCACATGATCATGCCCTGGGGGCCGCTTCGGGACTCCGCCTACTTCAGCGTGACCAGTGTCGAATGGCCGGAGGTCAAGGCGCGCCTCGTCGCGGTGCTGAGCGCGCCCCGGTGATCAACGGGCCGGTCGAGACCGTCGACTACCACACCGGCGGCGAGCCGTTCCGGATCGTGACGGGCGGCGTGCCGGAGCCTGAGGGCCGGACCGTCCTGGAGCGACGACGCTTCGCCCGCGAGCACATGGACGAGGTCCGCCGCCTGCTCGTCGACGAGCCCCGCGGCCACGCCGACATGTACGGAGCCTATGTCGTGCCGCCCAACGACCCCGGCGCCGACCTCGGGGTGATCTTCTTCCACACCGAGGGCTACTCCACCGCCTGCGGTCACGGGACGATCGCGCTCATCACGTGGGCGATCGATTCGGGGCGCATCCGGGCCGTGGAGCCCGAGACGTCCGTGACGCTCGACGTGCCGTCCGGGCGGCTGGCGTGCCGGGCGCGCGTGCGTGCCGGGGTCGTGGAGGAGGTCGAGTTCACGAACGTCCCCTCGTTCGTCCAGGCGACAGCGGTCCGGGTCGACACCTCGCGCGGCCGGCTCGCGCTCGACGTCGCCTTCGGCGGCGCCTTCTACGGCTCGCTGGATGCGCGCTCGATCGGCCTCGACGTCTCGCCCGCGAGCCTGCCCGCGCTCATCGCGCTGCAACGCGAGCTCCGGCCCGCGATCGATGCGACCCTAGACCCGACCCACCCCGACGAGCCCGAGCTGCGCGGCATCTACGGGATCATCTTCTGGCAGTCCGAGCCCGATGAGGCGGGCGCCCACCTCGTGCAGCGCAACGTGACGGTCTTCGCCGACGGCGAGGTAGACCGGTCGCCGTGCGGGAGCGGGACCTCCGCGCGCCTCGCCCTCCTTGACGCCCGCGGGGAGCTGCCGCGCGGCGCCGTCCTGCGCCATCGCTCGATCGTCGACTCCGTGTTCCACGGCCGGGTCTCCGGCGACGGCCCGGTGATCAGTGGCTGGCCAAGCGCCGTGACCGAGGTCTCGGGTTCCGCCTACCGGACCGGGCGACACACCTTCGAGCTGGACCCGCGCGATCCGCTCGGAACGGGCTTCCTCCTGCGCTGACGCTCTGCCATCATCGACCCGCCGGATCCCACCGGCCCTGCCCAATGGGGAGTGGAACGTGATCGATCTGCTGGTCAAGATCCTCGTCAACGCGATCGGCGTGTACGTGGCCGTTCTGGTCGTGCCCCAGATCGTGTTTCCGGCCGCCGACAATCTGCTCAGCCTCCAGGGCAACTGGTGGCACGTGGTGGTGGTCGCGTTGATCCTCGCTGTGATCAACAGCTACCTGAAGCCCATCCTCAAGGCGCTGTCATTCCCGATCACGCTGCTCACGATGGGCCTCTTCGCCTTCATCCTCAACGCCCTGCTGCTGCTCCTCGTGGCGTTCATCGCGGACCTGCTCGACATCGAGTTCACGATCGGCGGGTTCCCGCCGGGCTTCACGGCCGACTCGTTCATCGGGGCCGTCCTGGGTTCGATCGTGATCAGCGTCGTGTCGATCTTGCTCGGCATGCTCGATCGGGGCCGGCGCATCGTCATCTGAACCGCCGCGTCGGCAGCGCGCCCCGCCTGAAGGCCTGCGAGCGCGCTGCCGACTAGACTCTGGGCGATGGGTGCAGTCGACACGATGGAAGTCTTCTTCGAGAAGCTGAACGACGGCGATCGCGCGGGTGCGGTCTCGCTCATGGACGAGCGCGTCGAGATGCGAATTCACGTCGGCGACAACGCCCGGACGCTCCGCGGGGTCGAGCAGGTCGGCGGCTGGTTCCTTCGCGCCGAGACGGGCCTGAAGATGATCCCGGGCGAGGTGCGCGACCTCGGTATCACCTACCAGGCGGATGTGCTGACCGTCCGCCCCGGCGCGCCCAGCCAGCACCTCGACGCCTCGTTTCGCGTCGAGGCCGGCAAGATCACGAGCATCAACCTCGCGCCTCGGTAGCGCCTCGGATTTGCGCGCCGCGCCGGCCTATTGCGCGGGCGGGATCTCGGTGGCGGCCGGCAGCTCCGCGGGGAGTGGCACCGGGATGATCAGCTCCTGCCCGATCTCCAGTTTGTCCGGGTCGGGGACCGTCTCGCTGTTCGCCGCGATCAGGTCCTCGAGCGACACGTCGAACCGGCCCGCGATCCTGGACATCGTGTCGCCGGCGGCGACGATGTAGGTCAGCTGCGTCGGCTGCGGAACGGGCGTGGGGGCGAGGCTCGGCAGCGAGGTCGCTATCGCCGAGGACGGCGCCGCCGAGGCGTCCGCCGGTGGATTGCCGAAGCCGAGCAGGCCCGGCAGTGCGAACAGCACCGCCGCGGCGAGCGCGAGGGCAACCACGGCGACGAGGATCGGCGGCACGGACAGCTCCGGCAGGCGCCGCGAGCGGAGCGTCGGGTATGCCTCCAGCGGCTTCGAGCGCTCCCATTCCGGCGCAGGCCCCTCGCGGCGACGCTCGGGTCGGCGCTCCGCTCCGGCAACGCGTTCGTCGACCGTCCCCGGCAGCGGCCTAGCCGCATCCCGCTCCCGCCGGCGGGGTCGCACCGGTGCGGCCGCGGCCTCGGCGGCCGCGGCCTCGGCGCCCTCGTCCCAGGCGGGCGTGCCCGCGGGCCCCGCCCCACTCGAGGCGGCCGGCTCCAGGTGCGCCGGCTCCGGCCGGCTTGCGCGCTCCGCGCCCGCTCCGGGAGCGCCCGCTCCGGCAGCGCTCGCCCCGGCAGCCGCGATGCCGCTGGCCTCGGCTGAGGTCAGGGTGCCCAGCTCGTCGTCGGGGAAGCCACCGGGCAGCTCCGCCGCCGGGTCCGAAGCGACCCTGTCCGCGTAGCTCCCGGAGAGGCCGCGTCCGCGACGCGGGACCTCCGGGCGCTGATCGTGGTCGAGCGCCCCGCCGTCGTCCTCCCAGTCGGAATCCTCCTCGCCGCGGCGATCGCCGCGCGACAGCCACGGCGGCGGAGCAGCCCAGTTGCGCGGCGGGTTCCGCTGCGACTGGCCGGCTTCGGTGTCGGGATCGGCGCGGCGCGGCCCATCCGCCCGCGATCGAGCCGCCTCGCGCCGGGCCCAATCCTGGAAAGTCGGGCAGACCGGGAACGCCGACGAGAGGCAGTACGCCTCCTGGTGGGCCAGCGCGCGCGGTGCCGGATTCGCCTCGGCGTAGCACCGATGCCGGTGGTCGGGGCTGGCTGCGCGCTCGTCGCGGTCGTCCTCGAACGCGACGAAGGGGCAAGCCGGTGCGCCGTCGACGATCGGCAGCCCTCGATCGGTCATCGGGGCGGATGATACCCGCGGGCGGTGCGCGCGGGCTGTCCGTCGACCGGCATGGTGTCGGCCTGCCCGCCGCGGTACCGCATCGGCACGAATCCGGACAGCCGGGCCGTCATGCCTGCCGAGCCCTCCAGTGGGAGGCACGATCATATCGGCGCGTCAGGGCCCGAATGGCGCCCACGGCAACGCGTCCTGCCTCCGCGGAGCGGCATTCGCAGGTGCCGCCTTACGCAGCGGTCCCCACAGTCGCCGCTCGTTTGACAGGCCGGAGGCGCGCTTCGACACTCCGGAACGACAGCCGGTGTCGTTCACTTGAATCGAGCGGCATTCCCCAGCCGGAAGGAGCCCCGATGTTCATGACCAGGTTCGTCCTCGATCTCCTCGCGCCACGGACGATCGTCCACGCGCATTGCGACCTGCCGTGCGGGGTCTACGATCCCGAACAGGCCCGGATAGAAGCCGAATCGTGCTACCGGGTCATCGAGAAGTACGCCGCGAGTGACGACGCCGCGTACCGCACCCGAGCCATTCACATCAAGGAAGAGCGCGCGGACCTGGTGAAGCATCACCTCGACGTGCTCTGGCACGACTACTTCAAGCCGGAGCACCTCGACAAGGTCCCGAACCTCCATGACCTGTTCTGGCAGGCCACGAAGCAGGTCTCGAAGGTCAAGGCATCGACCGATCTGGCCGACGCGAAGAAGCTTCTCGATCTGATTGACGAGGTTGATGCGGCATGGAAGGCCACCGGCGGGCTGGAGAAGACGCGAGTCAACGGCCGCCCGAGCTGACGGATCGCGGCGCGCGGTCGCTTCGTGCGCGGATGGGTGGGCCGTGGCGGGTCGCCATCGCCGAGGCGTCGATGGTCCCGGTGCTCCAGCCGGGCGACTGGCTCCTGGTGAACCCGCTCGGTCGCGAGTGGCCGCCAGTCGGATCGCTCGTCGTGTTCCGGGAGCCGCTATCGGGGACGCTCGCGATCAAGCGCGTGGCGGGCGGCCCCGGTGATCGCGTCGAGTTCGCGGGCGGGTTCCTCACGCTCGATCACGATGAGGCGTGGCTGACGGCCGACGCGGACGCGAGCGCCACCGCGGCCGCCGGCTTCGGGCCGCCCATCGACTCGGCCCGGTTCGGGCCGGTGCCCGTCGAGAATCTCGTGGGACGCGTCCTCTTCCGATACGGGCCCGCCCGTCGCGTGGGCCGGCCATGACGGAGGCTGCCTCGACCCGACCGGAGCCCGACGCGACGCCCCCGGACGCGCCGCTCCCTGGCGCGCCAGACCCGTGGGCCGGGAGCGAGATGCCGGCACGCCGCGACGGGCCGCCGTGGTTCATGACCCAGATGATCGAGTCCGAGCCGGGTCTCGCCGCCCGGCTCCTCGGGCGCCTGGGCGCCCCCGACGGACAAGCAGAACGACTCGCCAGGGCCGTGCGCACTGCCGCGGAGGCCGGCCACGCCGTCCTGGTCACCGGCTGCGGCACCAGCGAGCACGGCGCCCTCGCGGCCGTCGAGGTCCTGCGCGAGGGAATGCGCACCGCCGGACTCCCATGGCGGCTCGGCGAGGCGGGCGCTCCGGTGGCCGTCCAGGCGTTCGAGGGCTCGCTCGAGGACTGGCTGAGCGGGGTGGGCGGGCTCGTGATCGGAGTCAGCCACGAGGGCGGCACGTGGGCGACGAACCGCGCCCTCGAGCGGGCGCGAACCTCCGGCGCGACCGTCGCGCTCGTGACCGCCTCGGACCGGTCGCCGGGCGCGGCCCTCGCCGACATCGTCGTGGCCACGGAGGAGCTGGACCAGAGCTGGTGCCACACCGTCGGCTACCTGTCGCCGATCCTCGCTGCCACGGCGGTTGCGGCGCACCTGGTGGGTGCCCCGGTCGAGCCCGGGGCCGCGCGCGACCTGCTTGCCGCCGCGCTCACGCCCGACGCATTTCGCGCGACCGAGCGCCTCGCCGCCGTGATCGCTGATGCGGATCGGCTGATCGTCGCCGGTACCGGCGTCGATCGACCGGCGGCTCGCGAGCTGGTCTTGAAGGTCGAGGAGGGCGCGCACCTGCCGGCGGCGATGCGCGACCTCGAGACGGTCCTGCACGGCCACCTGGCGGGCATGGACGCCCGCACCGGGTTCGTGCTCATCCTCACGGATCTCGCCCACGCCGAAGCCCGCGCTGCTCGCGCCGAGGGCGTCCTTCGCGCCGTTGAGGAGCTCGGCATACGTGCCGGCGCGATCCTGGGCGATGCCTACGCAGGGCGCATCCCGGCGGCACTCACGCCCGCCGGCCGGCTCGTCGTTCCCGCGGCACCGGCACTGCCAGCGGCGGCCGCGTCGATCCTCGGCTCCGCGGTGCCGCTGCAATTGCTGACGGAACGCCTCGCCCGCGCCCGAGGCGTGAACCCGGACCCCATCCGACGCGACGACCCCGCCTACCTCCGCGCCGCCGAAGCCGCCGACTGACCCGCCCCGCACACGGTCCGTGTGCGCACGTCCGGCCCGGCCCGGCGGCACCCGGCCAGGGCGGCCCAGGTCCGCTCGCCGTCAACCGTCGTCGTCGGCCCGCACCGGTCGGCGTCCCTCGTCACCGTCGGCGTCCCTCGTCACCGTCGGCGTCCGTCGTCACCCGTCAGCGCCCTCGGCGGCGCTCGTACGCCGCGCCGATGTTCCCCGCGGCGAAAGCCTATGCCAATTGCTGCATAGATTTCATGTACCGACTGGCATGGATCCGCGGCGAGGGGGAACGAATGCGGCCTCGGGCCACCTCCGGGCCACCTCCGGGCCACCTCGCGCCGAACGCCGGGCAGCCCCGGCCGCGACGCCGGGCCACCTCGCGCCGGGCGCGGCGAAACTCCCGGGCGCGCTCAGACCCTGCCGAGAATCTCCTGCGCCATCAGGTCGATCATTCCGGCGTCGAGGGGCAGCATGTCCTGGAGCATGATCCGCTCGATCCCGGCTTCGGCGTAACCGCGGATCGTGGCGCGGGCCTCGTCGGGCGTGCCCACGATCCAGCGAGCGCGGTGCTCGTCCAGCCAGGAGTCGGCGTCGCCGCCGCTGACCCCGAACGCGGCGCGCTGCTCGTCGGCGCGGTGCCGTAGCTCCCCCTCGTCGCGGCCGATGAGCACGCCGACCATCGCCGAGCGCGCCAGCGTGGCTGGGTCGCGACCTGCGGCGCGACAGGCGTCGTCGAGCTCGGCCATCTTGGCCTTGGCGACCGATGCCGACGACGACGTGAGGTTGAACTCGTCTGACCAGCGGACCGCGATCCGGAAGCCACGCGGCGTGCCCTGGCCGCCGGTGATGATCCGGGGCCGCGCGCGCCCGTCTGGCGTGCGCCCGTCACGCCCCCGTGGCCGCCCCGCGACCTCGACGGGCCGCGGCTGCAGCGAGCCGTTGCGAACCGTGATCTGGTTGCCGTCGTACGACCACCCATCCGGCTCGGTCCACAGGCCGTGCAGTAGCTCGAGCTGGTCCTCGAGGAGGTCCGCACGAGCGTCCATCGAGGGGAACGGGAGGCCGAGTGGGAGGTGGTCGTCGTCGTTCCAGCCGGCGCCGACGCCGACCTCGAGCCGCCCGCCGCTCATGTGGTCCACGGTGGTGACGAGCTTCGCGAAGTTGCCCGGATGCCGGAACGTGACGGGGCTCACCAACGTGCCCAGGCCGATCGTCGAGGTCTCGCGCGCGAGGCCGGCAAGGACCACCCACGCATCCGTCGTCACCTGCCCGGAGCTGCCCGGGAAGCTCGCGTAGTGGTCGCTGCGGAACAGGGCCTCGAAGCCGCCGGCCTCTGCCTGCCGCGCGATGACGAGCTGGTCCTCGTAGGTCAGGCCCTGCTGGGCTTCGATCATCAGCGCGAACCGCACTGAGCGCCTCCTCCAGCCGACGCCCCGCGGCGACCGGCCCGAAATCAGTTGATGTTGACACAATCATTCATGTCGGTAGAATACTTCACCTGATGCGAAGTATCACCGACGCCAAGGGCACGCCCCCCGTCTCCTCGTCCGAGAGCGCCGACGTCGAAACCATCCTGACAGAAGTCAACGGCTGGGTCGGCGAGCTGCGCTGCGCGTCGATGGGCCGCCTCGTCCAGGGCCGAGTGAGCCTCAGCCAGATGCACGTCCTGTGGCTGCTCCAGCACCACGGCGAGATGTCGATGAGCCGGCTCGCCGAGCTCCTGGACATTTCGCTTTCGAACGCGACCGGGCTCATCGACCGCATGGCGGAGCACGGGCTCATCGAGCGCAGCGGCGTACCCGACGATCGGCGGGTAGTGCTGGTGCGTCCGGCAGCCGGCGGGCTGCGCGCCCTCTCGGAGACGGAGACGTCCAGACGGGAGCGGATGCGCGCGGTCCTCGGCCACCTTCCCCAGGCCGACCGGCCGATCGTCCTCGCCGCGCTCCGAAGCCTGCGACGCGCCCTGTCCGCCGAGGACGAGTCCGCGGTCCACGAGCACCATTTCGCCGACCAGGCGAACTGACCCCCGGCCCCCGCCTACCACCTCCACCCGACCACCCGACCAAGCGATCACCAAGGGAAGCAGCAACCATGGATTCGTTCCCAGGCGAGGGCGTACGCCCGCCGACCATCGAAGAAGACCCGGCGCTCGCCCTCAGCCCCCGAGCCAAGCTGGAGATCCTGGGCGCCGTCCTGCTGGTCCTGTTCCTTGGCGCCCTCGACCAGACGATCGTCGGCACGGCCCTGCCGCGGATCGTCACCGAGCTCGGCGGCCAGTCGGTCTACGTCTGGACGTTCACGATCTACCTGCTGACCAGCACGATCACGGTCCCGTTCTACGGGAAGCTGTCCGACCTCTACGGGCGAAGGCCGCTGCTGATGATCGGGATCGGCATCTTCCTGCTGGGGTCGGCCCTGTCGGGGCTGTCCCAGGATATCTATCAGCTGATCGCCTTCCGCGGCCTGCAGGGCATCGGGGCCGGCGCCCTCTTCCCGATCTCGCTTGCCGTCATTGGTGACCTGTACTCGCCCGCGGAGCGCGGCAAGTACCAGGGCCTGTTCGGCGCCGTCTTCGGCCTCAGCGCGATCGTCGGGCCCCTTGTTGGCGGCTGGATCACGGAGAACATCAGCTGGCACTGGATCTTCTACATCAACCTGCCCGTCGGGGCGATCGCGCTGTTCACCATCTGGCGCCTGTTGCCGAACGTCCGCCGAGCCGGTGCGACGCGCGATCTCGACTACCTTGGCGCGGCGGTCTTCACGCTGGCGATCTCGGCGCTGCTCGTCGGGCTCACGAACAAGCAGTTCGGCGAATGGACGGAGCCGCATGTGGGCGGCCTCGTGGCGCTGGGGCTGGTCATGTTCCTCGTCTTCCTGCTGGTCGAGCGGCGGGCGAAGGAGCCGATCGTCCCGCTGGACCTGTGGCGCAACCGGACGTACGCATCCAGCATCGTCGCGACGTTCCTGATCAGCTTCGGGTTCTTCGGTGCGGTGGTCTTCCTGCCGCAGTGGTTCCAGTTCGTGAAGGGCGTGAGCCCCACCGAGTCCGGCCTCCAGACGCTGGCCCTTCTTGCCGGCGTGATTGTCAGCTCGATCACCGCCGGCCAGCTCGTGTCCCGAACGGGCCGCTACAAGCTGATCGTGCTCACGGGCCTCGCGACCATGGCCGTCGGCCTGTTCCTGATGTCGAACCTGCGCGTCGAGACCGACCTGCCGATGCTGTGGCTTTGGATGTTCATCGCGGGCCTCGGCATCGGCCCGACGCTGTCCGTCTTCACGATCATCGTCCAGAACGCGATCCCGTTCGCGAAGCTCGGGGTCGCCACCTCCAACCTGACGTTCTTCCGGCAGGTCGGTGGCTCCGTGGGCCTCGCGCTCCTCGGCACGGTCCTGGGCCAGCGACTGACCGAGGACCTGCCGGGACGACTCTCGGCGGCAGGCGTGCCGGCGCAATTCGGCGGCCAGCTCGCGGTCAATGCCGGCGGCGCCGAGCGGCTCATCGTCGTGGGCCAGGACCTGGGAGCGACGATTCTCGCCGCCCTGCCGGCACCGGCCCGGCCGCTTGTGGAGCCACTCATTCCGCAGATCGTGCTGGCGATCCAGCAGTCGTTCACGACCGCGATGACGTCGACGTTCCTCGTCGGTGTCGTCACGACGATCGGCGCGTTCGTGGCGGCCCTGGCGATGCGCGAGCTGCCCCTTCGAACGAGCGTCGGTCAGGGCGGGACCGCGGCGCCCGACCCGGTGGCTGCATAGGTCTAGGATCGGGGCGTGACCACGGCACCGATCGTCGCCGCCATCCCGCTCGGCCTTACCGCCATCGGCGCCGCGGACGCGCCCTACGCGCCGATGCTCCCACTCGACGAGCTGCCGCCCGGCGCGATGCGCCGCGTGACCGTCGGAGACCTCGACGTCCTGCTGGCGCACGCGTCGAACGGGATCGTGGCCATCGACGATCGCTGCCCCCACATGGCGGCGCCACTGTCGATCGGCGAGCTCGATGGCTGCCTCGTCGCCTGCCCGCTGCACAGCGGCCAGTTCGACCTGTCGACCGGCAACCCGACGCGGATGCCCACGACGGGCGGGCTCGATGCCGACGGGACCTACTACCCGGTCTGGGCGCCCGAGGGTCGAGACCCGAAGCCGGATCCGCCGGGGCTCAAGGCCGAGGCGCGCCGCCTGACCCGCGTCCGGCGACTCCGCTACTACCCCGTCCGGCTTCGCGACGGACAGATCGAGGTCGCGGTCCCGCGAGCCTGAGACCCGGCGCTGCCGCGGCGCGCGCCGCAACGAACCGCGCCGACGCCCGGCGCCTCAGTTCGATGCGTTTCTCGCCTCGCGCCGCCTCCCGGCCTTGCGGAAGATCTCGATCACCTCGCGGGGGTCGTCGGTGACCTGGATCAGGTCGAGGTCGTTGGGCCCGATCATGCCCTCGCCGGCGAGCTTCAGCCGCATCCAGTCGATCAGGCCACCGAAGAACGCCGACCCGACGCAGACCACCGGGAAGTGCCGGATCTTGCCGGTCTGGATCAGAGTGAGCGACTCGAACAGCTCATCCATCGTGCCGTACCCGCCGGGGAGGATCACGAAGCCATCCGCGTACTTCACGAACATCACCTTGCGCGCGAAGAAGTAGCGGAACTCGACCCCGAGGTCGACGTATGCGTTGATTGACTGCTCGTGGGGCAGCTCGATGTTGCAGCCCACGGACAGCCCGCCGCCCTCCTGGCAACCCCGGTTCGCGGCCTCCATGACGCCCGGCCCGCCGCCCGTGATCACGGCGTAGCCCTCCTCGGCCAGCAGTCGCCCGATCTCGCGGGCCATGTCGTAGGCGGGATCGCCGGGGAGCACCCGCGCCGAGCCGAACACGGTGATCGCCGGCCCGATGTCGGCCAGCGCGTCGAAGCCCTCGACGAACTCGGAGAGGATCCGGAGGGTCCGCCACGGATCGGTGTTGAGGAAGGCGGGGCGTCCCGTTGGCTCCAGGAGCTTCCGATCCTCGGTCATCAGCGGATGGCCGGGCATCTTCTGGCCGAGGTCGCGGCCCATCAGCAGGCGCCCGGAGCGGCGATGCTCCCCGATGGGCTCGCCGCTGTGGTCCGCGGCCTCCGGCGCGGCGCCGCCAGCGTCCGCCACTCCGGCGTCGCTCCTGGTCTCGAGAGCCTCGTCGCCCGCGGCGACGCGCCCCGCCGGCGCGCCCCTCAGATCGGCGCTGGCGCCTCGCGGGTCGTCGCTGGCACGCCGATGCTCGCGATGCCCTTCGTCCATGCTCGTCTCCTGGTCGCGGGCGCCCGACGGCCCGGGGGTGCATCCTACCCCGGTGGACCGAACCCGCTCGATTGTCGCCCTTGCCGTCGCCGCCGTCGGCCTCGTCTGGGCGCTCCAGGGCCTCGGCGCCCCGATCGGCGGCAGCTTCATGATCGGCGATCCGTTCTGGATCCTGGCCGGGGTCGCGCTGATTCTCGCCGCCGTGGCCTACGGCGCTTGGCCGCGCCTCCGCCGCCGCTGAGGCCTAGCTCGCCTCGTTCCAGCCGAGGCTGCGTCGCCGCTGAGGCCTAGCCCACCTCCGGCGAGCCGCGCCTGCGCCGATGCCGCAAGCGGAGCGATGGCCCTGGCAGGTCGGCCGGACCCAATCGGCCATCGATGATCGGCCAGCGACCATTTCGTGGGGTTCGGCGGCCGTTTGGGCTACCGGCGCCGCCGCTTCAAGCCATTGTTGAGCGCGGCCACGCTCGCCTGTGCTCCGGGCGCTGGATAGGACGAGCAGTCGGGGCCATCCGGAAGGCCAAGTGGCCGTCCAAGTGCCAGAAATGATCGCTGCATGATCATCGACTGGGCCTTGGTCGCTCCTTCGGCAATGGCGCTTGGCCGCGCCTCCGCCGGGCTGAGGGCTACCCCGCGCCCGCCAGTGGCTCCAGGACGACGACCGGGGTCTCGGTCTTCCGATGTGCAACGAACGGCTGGGCGTCCGGGAACAGCTTCCAGAGGCGCTCCCGCTCCTCGTCGGCGGCCGCCCTGGCCCGAACCTTCAGCGTCTGACCCTTCAGCTCGATGGTCGCGTCGGGTTTGGCCTCGAGGTTCAACCACCACGCCGGATGGCCCTCCATCCAGCCGTTCATGGCGACGGTGACTATGTTCGGCCCGTCCTCGTGGTACCCCAGGATCGCGATCCGCTCCTTGCCGGACGTCCGGCCGACCGTGTGCAACCGAAACGTCCCCCACTTCTCGGGCGTCGCCTTCCACAGCCCGCGCCGCCCACCGGTCCACCGGAACATCGCCCGATGCACCGCCCACGCGAACCGGATGAACCAGTTCGGCGGCAACGCTGGCCGCTTCGCCGCCCCGGTGGTTCCACGGGCCTCAGTCACGTCTCGCCTCCCAATGCATCAACCAGGTCTGGCACGAGTGTGGGGCCTGGCTATGAAGTTCCCGTGAACGCGCAGCCCTGCGCGACGATGGTGCCGAGGCGTCTCCGCGACGCTAGGCGTCTCGTTGTGCTGCGGCGGTCCCGGGCCGCGTCGCATGCTCACGCCAGCCCGGCTCATCGGTGTCCACGACGCGGTACCCGATTCGGCCCAGTTCGGCGAGCGCGGACGACTTGCCTGTCCCTGGCATCCCGGTCGCCAGGATCTTCGACATCGGGGCAACGGTACCCAAGGGTCAGGCGGCGCGGCGCCGCCGCGGGCCTTTCCCGCCAGATTCCGGCTCGGACAGCGGTAGGCGCCGATGTCGCTCGATTCCGTGAAGCGCCAGCGACACGGATGCCCGCTTTCATCCCGACGTGAGCGTGGCTCGGGATAGATCTCGACATCCCATCGCCCTCGTGGTCCCGGAGAACACGCCTAAGGCTGGTGCCACCGGAATCTGGCGGGATGCAGAGTCGCCGGCGCGCATCCGGGTCAATCAGCGGGACGCCAGCATGGACTTCCAGGCCGCTTCGTTGCGGCCGGCGGCGACGTTGTTTCCGATGCGCACGAGGGGGATGTTGAGCAGGCGTTGGTCGCGAAGCAAGCGGTCGGCGAGGTCGGCGTCGGTCATCGACAGGTAGCCGAGACCGGCGTCGCGCCAGGCCTTCGATTCGGTGGCCGCCAGGGCACGAGCGCCGAGCCGTTCCACGAACCGGCGCAGCTCGCCGGCGGCCATCGGCTTCTTGCCGACGTCCACCAGGTGGACCTCCATGCGGCGCTCCTTGAAGAACCGGAGCGCGGCGCGCGTGGACTGCGAATCCGGCGTGCCGAAGATCTGGACGCTGGGGCCTGTCGGCGGCGCGGGTGGGGCCATCGTGGCAACTCTATCCGGCGCCCGCGGGGCATCGCTCGCTACCATCCACGGAGGAGGTGGCGCGCGATGATGGTCTGGTTCACGGTCCAGCTGGAGGACAAGCCGGGCTCGTTGGCGAGAGTCGCCGCTGCCCTGGGTGAGCGTGGCGTCAACATCACCGGGATCGTGGGCGTGGCGGAGGACACCGACGGCGCGCTCATGCTCACCACGTCCGACGCGGACGCGACCCGCGCGGCCTTCACCGCGCTGAACCTGCCGTTCGAAGAGCACGGCGAGGGCGGGCCCGACATGGACGCGATGACGATCGCGGGCGTCCGCGGGCGCTAGGACCGGTTCGGCTCGGGACCCGCGAGATGCGCATCGCCACCTGGAACGTCAACTCCATGAAGGCCAGGCTCGAGAAGATCGAGTGGTGGCTGGACCGTGCCGCGCCCGACGTCGTCCTGATGCAGGAGACCAAGCTCTCCGACGCCGACGCGCCCCTCATGACCTTCCAGATGGCCGGCTACCAGCTAATCCACCACGGCGAGGGCCGCTGGAACGGGGTCGCGGTCGCGGTCCGCGACGGCATCGCGATCGACGAGCCGATCACCAACTTCGGCGATGGCCCGGTGCGGGACAGCGGTGCGGGGGCGTCCGTGTCCCTGGAGGACGAGGACTTCGACCCGTTCGGCGAGGCGCGCATGCTCTCGGTGCGGGTCACGCCGCCGGGGGGCGATCCGGTGCGCGTCGTGAGCCTGTATGCGCCGAACGGCCGGGTCGTTGGTTCGGCGTTCTACGACGGCAAGCTGCGCTGGTTCGCACGGGCCCGGCGCTGGCTCGATGCGACCTGCGACCCCGGCGAGGCGCTCGTCGTGGGCGGCGACCTGAACATCGCGCCGGCCGACATCGACGTCTGGGACGCCCGCGCGGTCCACGGCGGGACTCACGTGTCCGAGCCGGAGCGAGAGGCGTTCCGGAGCCTGCTCGACTGGGGACTGCGCGACTCCTTCCGCGACGCCCATCCGGACGTGCGCGGCCGGTTCACCTGGTGGGATTACCGCGCGGGCAACTTCCACAAGAACTTCGGCATGCGCATCGACCACCTCCTGCCGAGCGCGCCGCTGGCGGCGCGCGTCGTCGCCATCGAGATCGACCGCGAGGCGCGCAAGGGCAAGCCGATCCCGTCCGACCACGCGCCGCTCGTCCTGGACCTCGACGAGCCCGGTGTTCCGTTCGATCCGGGCTGGTCCGACGCGGAGGCGAGAATCGTGGCTCGCGGCGGCCTCCGGCCACGGTGATCGAGCGCCAGCCTCCCGTCTCGCTCCGATCCGCTCTCGCGCTTCGGGCGTATCGTCCCGTAGCGGCCCGAGTGGGCGCGCGTGCGGGAGGGCGGTCGATGCGGCGGACACGGCAAGCAATCGGTACATCGTTTCGGCGCACGAGCCGCGGGCCAGCGATCCTGGTTGCACTCGCCGCGATCGTCACCGCCTGCGCCGCACCGGGTGCCGGCACGAGCAATCCACCAGCGTCGGCGGCCGGCCCCACGAGCCCGCCCGCCGCCGGCGGCCTGACGCTCGCGGTGGCGAACGACCCGACGCTCGGGGCGTACGTCGCTGGGGCGAACGGCCTGGCCCTGTACGTGTTCCTGAGTGATTCCGACGGCATGAGCGCCTGCGCCGGCGACTGCGCCGCGAGCTGGCCGCCGCTCGTCGTTGCCGCCGCCGCGGACGTGACCGCCGGGAGCGGCGTCACCGGCACCCTGGCCACGATCACCCGAGACGACGGCGCGATGCAGGTGACGCTCGGTGGCGCTCCCCTCTACTACTTCGCGGCGGACACCGCGGCGGGCGACACCAAGGGCCAGGGCATCGGCGAGGTCTGGTATCTCGCCTCCCCCTCCGGCACGCCCGTTCAGGAGGCTGCGGCGAGTCCCGACGGCGGCGGGGCCTCGCCCACTCCCTGCGTAGGACGCTACTGCTATTGAGCCGCTGACCAATGCTCGACCGCGACGCAGGCGAGCTCGACGATGCGCGACTGGTCGACCGAATCGCGGCCGGCGATGAGGCCGCGTTCGTGATCGCCTACGACCGGCACGCCGGGTTCGTCTTCGGCTCGGTCGTCCGCTTCCTTGGCGACCGTGAGACCGCGTCCGAGATCGTCCAGGACGCCTTCGTCGCCCTGTGGCGCCGCGCTCGCCAGTACGACAGCCGGTCCGGCTCGCTGCTCACCTGGCTCCTCGCGATCGCTCGCCACCGGGCGATCGACCGGCTACGCGCCGAGGGCCGCCGGCCGGCGCGCGACGCGATCCGGCTCGATTCGCTCACGTCCGAGGGTGGTTCAAGCTCCGTCTCGCGACCCGACGTCCCGCCCGAGCTCATCGCCGACGCGGAGACGGACCCCGGCACGGCCACGGCGCGCCGCTGGACCCAGTCCGTCGTCCGGAGCGGCATCTCTCAGCTTCCCGAGCACGAGCGCGAGGTCATCGTCCTCGGCTACGCGCTGGACCTCTCGCAGACCCAGATCGCCGAACGGCTCGAGTGGCCCCTCGGCACGGTGAAATCGCGCACGCGCCGAGCCCTCGCTCAGCTCCGGGGCAGCCTCGTGGGCCTCGGCGAGGCGGACGAGGGTGCCCGCCAGGAGTCCGATCCGGCGACCTCGGTCTCGATGAGGCCGGAACGATGACGCCCATGGATCACGCGGCGGCGCACGAGCGGATCGAGGACCTCCTCCTCGAACCGACGCGGCTCACCGAGCTCGCGGGCTCGACGGCGCCCGCCGACATCGCCCTGCGCGAGCACGTGGTCGGCTGCGCGGCCTGCCGGGCCGACCTCGAGGGCTGGGAGCGGCTCCAGCGGCACCTCGCCGATGCGCTCCCACGATCTCCGGTCGAGGCGCGCGCCTCGGTAGGACCAACGGAGCTGCCGCCTTCCCTGCGGGCGCGCGTCGTCAGCGCGACCCGCGCGACCCGCGCGACCCGCGCGACGGAGCGTTCCCATGGCCCGATCGCCATCGCCCACGTGCGTTCCCGCCGCGCCATCGCGACGTGGATCGGGCTCGCGGCGTCGCTCATCGTGCTGACGGGAGCGGGCGTCATCACGGTCGACCAGGTCGCCCGCCGAGCAGCGGCAGAGAGCGAAGCGGTCGCGCTCGGTTCCGTCGTGGCCGCCGTCGATCGGATGCTCGCGGTCGACCACAAGGTGGTGCAGCTCGAGACGACAACCGGGCGTCCGGCCGGCACGATCTCGTGGTCCCGCCACGACTGGGTGGTCCTCACGACCGCGCTCGACCAGCCGCCTTCGGGCCAGGAGTACCTGTGCTGGCTGGAGGCCGACGGCCGAAGCGTGCCCGTGGGACACATGGAGTTTGCCGGCGGCACGGCCTACTGGGTCGCCACGCTCGACGAGTGGCAGACCTGGGAGATCGGGCCGACCACGCGCTTCATCGTGACCCTGGAGCCGGCCGGCGCGCAGCAGCGGACCGGCGAAACGATTCTAGAGGCGTTGCTCTCCAGCTAGACGCCGGCTCAGCGACCGCGGCGCGGATTCGGCCGGCGCGCAGGTCCCGCACCGGCAACCGCGGCTGCCCGCGCCGACGCAGCATCGGGCGGTGGCGGGACCGCCGGGAGCTCCGCCTGTGACACGAGCCCGGAGCGGATGATGCGCCGCAGCTCGGCGTCGACCGCGGGATCAGTCTCGACTTGTTCGTACGCGGCGAGCCGACGATCCACCTCGGCGATCGCCCGGCGGTTGGCGTCGGGGGCGCCGGCGGTCGTCCAGTTCTCGCGGTTGTCGCGGTCGAAGACGCGTCCGGGCAGGTACAGCTCGGACGGCCAATGCGCGGTCGTGTGGTCGGCCATGATCAGGTGCTGCTCGGCGAGGACCTGGTCAACGAGGGCGCGGGTCGGGAGATCGTCTTTCGGCCGCACCTCCCGGGTGAAGCGCAGCGCCTGGCCGCACAGCTCGTCGTCGAGGACCAGCTTCGGCAGGCTGAACACGAGCAGGAAGTCCAGCATCCCCGGCCCCGACACGGAGTTCACGCCCGCCAGAGCCGCCAGGAGTGCGCCGCCGAAGGTCTCCGCGCCGGCCTGAGCGTCGACCTCCTTCGCCTCCGACAGGCCCATGTACGCCTGCGTGGGCAGCCCGAGCGACTTCGCCACCTCCACGTAGGCGACGTCCAGCTGGAGCGCCTCGATCGCCGACATCGGTGAGCTGGCAATCTTCATGTGGAACGTGGCGGGCGCGCCGCCGAACAGCACCGGTGCCCCCGGCCGGACGATCTGCGCCATCGTGATCCCGGCCAACACGTCCACGGTGTGGAAGACCGTCGCGCCGACCACCGTGACGGGGGCGATCAGGCCCATCAGCGTCACCGGCACGATCTCGACCGCGATCCCCGCCTCCACGCAGTCGATCAGGTTCTGGCACGAGTCCTCGCTGTACCGGAAGTTGCCCGAGGCGGTGATCGTGAAGATCGACATGGGCCGTGCGATGAGGTCCGCCCGGTCGCGCCGGAACAAGGCCATCATCTCGATCATCCGCTCGACGCCGTGCTCGGTGAACGCGCCCGAGACGACCGGCCGCTTCGAGTTGGTCAGGATCAGGTACAAGCGCCAGGCATCGGACACCTGCGCCTCGATGTCCGCGTTCGTCGAGAACGCGGTGGCGAGGTAGCCAAGGTGATCGAGACCGTCGGCGAGGCGGACGTACTCCACGAAGTCCTTCGTGTCCGCCAGGCGCGCCTCGCCGGTTCGATGGTCGAGGACCTTCAGGCCGCTGGAGCCCGGCACGAAATGGACGCGGTCGCCGCCGAGGTCCGCGGCCGGGTTGCCGTCGCGGTCGTGGAGCACGAACGATCGGGGCGCAGACGCGATCGCTCGGTCGACGACGTCGGGCGGGAAGAGGATGCGCGTGCCGGTGGCGTCGGACGGGAGGCCGTGGTCCAGCAGGCGCGCCCGCAGCTCCTGGCCGCGGACCTCCATGCCCACCTCGGCGAGGATCCGCTTGGCCTCATCGACGATGGAGGCGATGAGCGCCGGCTCGAGCAGCTGGAGGCGCGGGCGCACGGAACCGGCCGTCAGCCGAGGTCGACCTGTTCCCGCCAGCGCGGGACATGCACGTCGAAGCCCAGCGCCTTGACCTTGGGCGCGATCGCGAGCTGCGCGTCAGGGTCGCCGTGGACCAGGAACACCGTGCGCGGATAGCCGCGGTCGCCCGCGCTCCGGCCCTGCCCGAACCGGCCGATCCAGTCGAGCAGCTCCGACTCGTCCGCGTGGGCCGAGAAGCCGCTGATGGAGCGGACGCGACAGCGGACCTGGCGCACCTGTCCATCCAGCTTGACCGTGGTGGCGCCGGCCTGGAGGTGCGAGCCGAGAGTGCCCTTGCCCTGGTAGCCGACGAACAGGATCGTGGCGTCCGGATCGTCGATCAGGTTGCGCAGGTGCGCGACGACCCGGCCGCCGGTGAGCATGCCGTTCGAGGCGACGATCATGTACGGCCGCTCAGCGGTCTCGATCGCCTTTGATTCGTTGGTGGAGCGGGTGATCGTCTGGTTCGGGTAGTCCAGGGGCGTGTTACCGCTCTCGAGGAGCTTGCGTGTCTCCTCGTCGTAGAACTCGGGGTGGCGGCGGTACACGTCCGAGGCGCGCATGGCCATCGGCGAGTCGAGGTACAGCGGCAGCTCGCGGATCTCGCCGCGCTCGATCAGGCGATCCAGCTCCCAGACGATCTCCTGGGTCCGCCCGATCGCGAAAGAAGGGATGACGAGCACCCCGCCCGCGTCGTCTGTCGCCTGGACGGCCTCGGCGAGGAGCCGCACGGCCTCCTTCGACGACTCGTGCTCGCGTCCGCCGTACGTCGATTCGACCACGACGTAGTCCGCGGCGTCCAGCGGCGTCGGGTCGCGCAGGATCGGCGTGCCGGGACGCCCGAGGTCCCCGGAGAACACGATCGTGGTCGGTTCGTCGCCCTCGGCCTCGCGGACGTCGAGTCGGATGATCGCCGAGCCGAGGATGTGGCCCGCGTCGGCGAAGGTCGCGACCACGCCCGGGGCGACGGTCACCTCGCGGCCGTACCGAACCGACTGGAACCGCGGCGGCACGCGCTTCGCGTCATCCTCGTCGTACAGCGGCGTATCGAGGTCGATGTTGAGCTCGGCCGGCTGCCCGCGCAGGGCCTCCTCCGGATCCGCATCGGGATCTATGGCCGCATCGACGGGCTCTATCGACGTGGGGACGTGGCCCTCTTCCTCCGCCCGCCGTGCCTGCTCGACGGCCTTGCGGTACCGGTCCTCCGTCTCCGCGTCGGAGGTGACGGCCTCGTCCGGCTCCCGGCGCTCCCAGCGGGCCCGGCGCTTCGCGAACTCCTCCTGCAGCCGCCCGCTGTCGAGAAGCACGATTTCGGCCAGCTCGGCGGTGGCGGAGGTGAGGTAGATCGGGCCACCGAACCCGTCCCGCACGACGATTGGCAGGAGGCCGCAGTGGTCCAGGTGGGCGTGGGTGACGAGGATGGCGTCGAGCTCCGACGGCTCGAAGCCGAGCGGCACGCGGTTCCGGATCGTCTCGTTCGGCGAGCCCTGGAACATCCCGCAGTCCACGAGGACCTTGGCGCGGGCGGTGGTCAGCAGGAACCGGGAACCGGTGACGGTGCTGGCGCCGCCAAGGAAGGAGAGCTGCATTGCGTCGAGTCTAGGGGTCGCCGTACGCTCGCGCCGCGCACCTCGGGCTGCCCGAGGTGCGCAGGTACGCCTCAGCTGGTCTGGCGGCCCCGTGCCAGCAGGCCCATCGCAAGCAGCGCTGCCGCGACCAGCAGCGCGACGCCGATGGGCGCCACCATGCCCCCCAGATCGAACTCCGCGTCCGACGTCTCGGCCGGCGCGGGCGTCCGGAAATCCGCCGGCCGGAGCGCGTTGTCGCCCGCGCCCATCTCGGTCGTCGCGCTGCAGGCGTTGTCGGTGAGGCCGCCCTGCCCATCGAGGCTGACCACGAAGAGGTAGCGCGCGCCGGCGGTGAACGTGCGATCGATCGACGTTGCGGAACCCGGCCCTGGCCCGCCGCGAATGATCACCGTGGAGGGCAGGTCCGGGCCCTTCCAGATCTCGTGGACCTCCACGGCCGCCCAGCGGCCCAGGTTCTCGGTCGACGTCACGGTCCCGGTGATCACAACCTCCGCGGAGCGGATGGCCTCCTCGATCGGGATCGGCACTGCACACGACGCCGACGCGCTCGCCGGTGCGAGCAGCCAGAGTGCCAGCGGCAGGGTCATGGCGGCGAGGTGCAGCCGTCGCATCGCCTTCGTTCTCATCGGTTCGTCTGCCGTCCTCGAGCGAGCAGGCCGGCGACGAGCAGCGCCGCGGCGACGAGCAGGGCGACGCCGGCGGGCACGACGAGGCTCGCCGGATCGAATCCCGCAGGCTCGGCAACTGCGTCGAGTTCGCCGGCGGCTGTCGGCGACTGCGCGCCGGGTGGGCGGAGCGCCACCAGCTTCGGGTCCCACGCGATCGTCGAGCTGCACAGGCTGTCGGTCAGGCGGCCACCCTCGCCGAGGGCGATCGTGAACAGGTATCGCATTCCGGCCTCGAACGTCCGGTCGATCGACGACCGGCCACCGGGCCCACCCCAAACGACGACCTCGGCCGCGAGGGCCGGTCCGCGCCAGATCTCCTCCACGCGCACCGTCGCGCGAGTCCCTTCTTCGGCGACGGCAATGACCGTACCGACGATCACCACGTCCGCGGCGCGGATGGCCTCCTCGATCGGGTCCGGCTCGACGCAGCGAGCCGCGACCGGGCGGGGAGCCGCAACCAGCGTGAGGGCCGCCAACACTAAGAGCGCGGAGGCCATGAACGCGGCGGCTGGGAATGCCCCCGCCACGGAGCTCACCAAACGTGTCATCGTCCCCGAGACGCCGGCGGGGGCGTTGCGGTTTCTCAGACCCGGACGATGGTGTCGAGCGCCACGGCGGCGAACAGGATCGTCAGGTACGTGATCGAGTAGCGGTACAGGCGGATCGCCTGGGCGGTTGACGCCTCGGGTGAGGTCCCCTGGCGCCACAGGATCCAGGCCCGCCACAGGAAGACCGCGCCCAGCACGGCCGCGGCGACCGCGTAGATCAAGCCCATGCGCGCGACGACGGCGAACACGGCGGTGAGGGCCACCAGGAGGATCGTGTACAGCCCGATCTGGCGGGTCGTCTCGGCGACGCCGCGCACCACCGGGAGCATCGGTACGCCGGCCGCCGCGTAGTCGCCGCGGATGCGCAGCGCGAGCGCCCAGAAGTGGGGCGGGGTCCAGTAGAAGACGACGAGGAAGAGCATGAGCGCCGGAAGCCCGACGTCGCCCGTCACCGCGGCCCAGCCGATGACCGGCGGGAGCGCGCCCGCGGCCCCGCCGATGACGATGTTCGACGGCGTGCTCCGCTTCAGCATGATCGTGTAGACGACGACGTAGAACCCGATGGCCAGCAGAGTCAGGAACGCGGCCAGGAGGTTCACGGTCCAGGCCATCAGCGAGACCGACACCGCACCGAGCACGATCCCGAAGGCCACCGCGCGCTCCGGCGTGACCGCGTTCGCCGGCAGCGGCCGGCGGCGGGTGCGAGCCATGAGGTTGTCGATGTCGCGCTCGAGGTACTGGTTGATCGCATTCGCCGCGCCGGCGGCGAGGGTGCCGCAGACCAGGGTCCAGAACGTGAGCCAGGCCCAGTCGACCATGGGCATGCCGGGCACCTCGCGCGTAGCCAGCACCATCGCCGGCACGGTCGTCACGAGCAGCAGCTCGATGATCCGCGGCTTGGTGAGCGCCACGTACGCGCGCACCGAGTCCCGCATGGTTGCGCGCGAGCTCTCGGTCGTAGCGCCCGCCCCCGCGCCTGCACTCGCGCCCGCATCCGCACCCAACGCGGGAGCGGCGATTCTCGCCTCGTAGTACGCCGCCGCTGCCAGCGCGACGGCCCCGCCCCAGACCAGCGCGCCGAGGGCAACGTGCAGCGTCTGCGCCCACGGCGCAAGGAGGGTCGTGATCTGGAGCGCGCCGACCACCACCTGCACGGCATACACCGCCAGGACAGCCACCGCGAGCCGCGCGAGCCGCGGATTCGCATCGCGAGCCCGCCACGCGACCCAGGCGACCGCGGCAAGGATCGCGAACACGACGGCGGCGACGTACCGGTGCAGCGCGTGAATGCCGTACAGCTCGGCGAGGTCGGCCCGGCCCTCCGGCGCCATCGGCAGCAACGAGCCGTTCATCAGCGGCCAGTCCGGGAAGACCAGGCCCGCGTCGCGCGCCGTGACGTTCGAGCCGAACAGCAGGAGCGCGAACGTCGCCGCGGCGCCGAACGAGGCCAGGAGCGTGTAGCGCTGGCTGCCGGCGCCGGTGAGGCGCACCGGATACGAGGAGCGAACGAGGAGGTACACCAGCAAGCCCACGAGCGCCATCGCCGCGGCGAGGTGCGCGGTAACGGACTCGCCCGAGTTGCCGAGGCGGACGGTCTCGCGACCGAGCCACGCCTGGAATCCCACGAGAAGCACGGCCGCGATCGACGGCCACAGGATCGACCGCCGGTCGCGGTGATCGATGACGGCGAGGGCCGCCAAGCCCAGGATCATCACGCCGATCAGCGCCGCGATGGTCCGGTGGATCCATTCGATCCAGACCTGGAACCCCGCGTCGAGGCTCGGCAGGAACTGGCCCTCGAAGCAGCCGGGCCAGTGCGGGCACGCCATCCCC
>DATKBR010000073.1:0-8164 GCA_035513775.1 Candidatus Limnocylindria bacterium | reverse complement strand
ACCTACGGATGAAAGTCAAGTCCCTTGCCATGCCCCGGCCGGCCGGAGCATCATCGTCGTGGTGCGGGTGATCGCCGGACCGAAGCGCAGGGTCTGGGGCTGGTCCCTGCCGCGCTGGTTGACGCTCAGCGTCGTGAGATGCGCGCCCCAGTTGCGTCGCCCGCACCGTTCCCGCTCGTGGTGCGCTCAGCCACCAGTCGACGGTATGCGGCCTCGGCCTGCTCGGCGCGCTCCAGCTCGAGACGACGTTCCGCCTCGGTGCTGGCGAGTCCGATCGACCGACCCCTGGCTCGTTGGCTGCCGGTCCGGAGCTCGAGCGTTCGAAGCTTGATGCGCAGCCGCGACGGGCGACCGTATGCGTACTCCTCGTCCCGGCTGAGGAGGTGCCAGGCGATGACGGCGAGCTTGCGGGCGACCGCGACGATGGCGACGTTCCAACCGCGTCGGGCGGCGATCCGCTGGGCGAAGGCGCGGAGTGGCCCGGCCGTCCTGGTGGCCACCCAGGCCGCCTCGACCCGAGGATCCGGGCGATCGCCATCGCGTTGCCCGTCGCCTCGAGGGTGACCGTATCGTCCGGCCGGAGGCTCGCGGCGAACGCTTCGAGTTCGCCGGGCGCCGTGCCGATCCGGCGAGCTGGCCGGACCTTGCCGTCCTCGGCGATCGCCACCTCGCAGAACCCCCGGTGGATGTCCAGCCCGATCGCACGCATCTCGTCGCCTCCTGTCTTGAGGTGGAGACGCGGCGGGCGAACGACACCTACGGATCCGTGCTCGCGGCACACCCGGGCAGTCGCAGGGGCGGCCAGCTACAAATCGCGGGCTCGTGGCCCACTAGGTCGACGGCCTGCCCAACCTGCGTTCTCCCTGAGCCCCTGTCCCGGGTCTTCGGTGACGATACCGCCGACCGGGTGGGCCAGGCCGCGAGTGTCATGCAACTACAATCAGAGGCGATGCCCCCCGGGCTCTTCCCCCTGTTTCTGGTCGTGCACGTTGCGCTGGCCATCGCCCTGTTCGTGCCGTCGTTCCTGCTGCCGTTCGCCTTTCGGGCACGGCGCGGCTCTCTGGATGCCGAACACTCGAGCGGGTTCGTCCGATTCATGCTGGCCCTGCAGGCGCGCGGTACGGTCTGGATCGGCGCCGGGCTTGCGATCACCGGGCTGGGCCTCGTCGCGTCGCTCGGCTTCACGATCCTCCAGCAACCGTGGCTGCTGCTGACGCTCGCGATCTACGCGATCAACCTGGGGCTCGCCTATTTCATCCAGGTGCCGCGGCTCCGGAGGCTCATCGGGCTGCGCGCCGACAGCGATCCACGCTGGCCGATCCTTGCCCGGCGCCAGCGATACATCTCGTATGTCATGGCGGGCCTGGTGGGTACCATCGGCTTCCTCATGAGCACGAAGCCGGACTTCTGATGGGCGCCGCCAGGCCGCGCGACCCCGGCTGCCTGTTCTGCCGGATCGTCGCGGGCGAGATCCCGTCGACTCGCGTTGCCGAGGACGACACCGTGATCGCCTTCCGGGATATCGCGCCACGATCGCCCACCCACGTCCTGGTCCTGCCGCGCGAGCACATCCCGTCAGCCGCAGACCTGACCGACGCCGACGCTGCGATCGTCGGGCGGATCTTCGCGATGGCCGCGGAGATCGCCCGGTCGGAGGGGATCGCCGAGGGCGGCTACCGGATCGTGACGAACGTCGGCACCTGGGGCGGCCAGAGCGTCGACCACCTGCACTTCCACCTCATGGGAGGCCGCGCCTTCACCTGGCCCCCGGGCTGAAGATGGGCACCCGGCCCGTCGCCGCCTGGGCCGCCGCCGGCCCGGCCCGTCTCGCGTTGCTCCTGGTTGCCGCGATTGTCGTCACGACAGCGTGCGCCGCCGGGTCCCGCACCACGTTCCCGCCGCTCGGCTCGACGCCGGCGCCGGTCGGTGAGGCGACGGCGGCGACCAGGGGGCAGATCGTCGCGGCTCTCGCCGCGGTCGGCCTGCAGGCAATCGACGCCAACCGCGCCCATCGCCCGCCGGAGGGCCCGCTCCTGGCCGCGGCACCGCGGTCCGTCCTGCAGGCGACCCTGCCCGACGATCCGGGCCACGGCTTCATCGTGATCTATGCGCTCCCCTCCGACGCCGCGGCGGCGGCCGCCGCCGCGGACCACGCCGCTTACGTCGCGAGCGGCATCGGGCGCGTCAACTTCGCGTTCGATTCTCGCTTCGTGCTGCGCGTGGCCGGCTCGACTGTCCTCTTCTTCCACTGGTCGCCGGGCGCGGCGCTCGACGACCGCACCCGGCTGATCGAAGACGCCCTTGGGACCGTCGGCACGGAGGTTCAGATTCCGAGCTGACGCACCAGGGGCCTCGGTCAGCCGGCCGACACCGGGAGTGGCGCCTCGACGGTCGCCCAGGCGCGCACCTGGTCCCGCTTCACCTTGAGCGTGTGCGTCCGCGGGAAGTCCGATTCGGGCCAGAGGCGCCAGCCGACGATCCGCTGGCTGGGGCCGAGGGTGGCGTTCGCTGCCTTCACCATCGCGTCGATCTGGGCGCGGAGCTCCGGCGGCGGCGCCGCCGGGTCGAAGTCGAGGGCCTCGCCCGCCTGCCGGATGGGGCCGCCCGAGGGGGACAGCAGCACGGCCTCGATGCGCCCGGGCTTGGCCTCGAGAACGACCGAGTCACGCAGCCCCGCGATGCGCAGCGCATTCTCCAGGTCCTCCGGGTACACGTTGAACCCGTTCGGCAGGACGATGATGTCCTTCGTCCGGCCCGACAGGATCAGCCGTCCCGCCGCATCGAGGTGGCCGATGTCGCCGGTCTTGTACCAGCCGTCGTCGGTGAAGGCGGCCCGCGTCTGCTCCGGCGCGTTCCAGTAGCCCTTGAACAGCGTCGGGCCGCGGAACTGGACCTCGCCGTCTTCGGCGATCCGCATCTCGACGCCTTCCGGTGGGCGTCCGACCGTCCCGAGCCCGTGGTCGTCGAGTGTCGTGCACGAGCCCGTGCCGGTCTCGGTGGCGCCGTAGCCCTGCAGGACGGTGACGCCCATGTCTTCCCACGCCTGCTGCAGCGCGGGCGGCAGGAACGCGCCGGCGGAGCAGAACAGTCGGAACGAGCCACCGAGCTGGGCATGGACCCGGCGGAACATGAGGCGGCGCACCGGCATGGGCAGTCGCCGGGCGATCGATCGCAGGCGGCCGAAGATGGCCGTCCGGCCCGTCTTCTCCACCTCGCGCTCGATGGCGCTCCAGAACAGGTCGAGCACCTGGGGCACGACGACCATCGACGTCACCCGGTGCTCGCGCAGGGCATCGAAGATCACCCGCGGGTTCCGGCTCCGCACGTACAGGATGCTGGCGCCGACGGACAGCGCGTAGTAAAGCCCAACCGCCTGCTCCAGGAGGTGGGACAGGGGCAGGAGCGACACGAGCCGGTGCTCCATCGCCGGGATGATCCGATGAAAGGTCCGGTTCGAGGCGAGCAGGTTGTCGTGGGCAAGCATCACGCCCTTCGGCGTGCCGGTGGTGCCGGAGGTGAAGATCAACTGGACGAGGTCGACGGCCGCGGGGCGCGGCATCGCCTCGACCTGAGCCTCCCAGTCCGGTGGGAGTTGCGAGTCGTCGTCGATCGGCCCCCCGATCTCGTCGACCGTGGTCGTCGCGAAGCCGCCCAGCCCGAACTCCGCAGGATCGGGTGCGTCGCGGCCGGCGCCGACGGCGAGGTGCTTCGCGCCGGACGTCCGCACGATGCCGTCAATCGCGTCCGCCGACATGCGCAGGTCCAGCGGCACGAGGACGAGCCCGGCGCGCATCGCGCCGAGGTACGTCGCGGGGAGCTCCGGGGTGGACGGCGACCAGGTCAGCAGCCGATCGCCGGTCCCGAGCCCAAGGGCGCGGAGCCGGAACGCGGCCGCCCGCGAGCGCCGATCGAGCTCGCGGTAGGTCCATCCATCGGTCGTGCCGTCCTCGTGCCGGATCGCGAGCGCCGGCCGATCGCCGAATCTCGCCACCGAGTCGTCGATCAGGTCGAGGAGCGTTTCCATGGGCTCGGAGCGTAGACGCCGCCGACCCCGCTGCGTTACGGCAGCTCGTTCCTGCTCAGGATCTCGGACTGGCTTCCCGCGAACGCTTCGGCAATCGGCCGCCGGTGGGCGGGCGAGCTCGACCGGAACTACCGCAACGTCCGGTAGGCAGACGTCCCGTTTGGCGCCCGCACGGTTGCGCGAGTACGCTCGCTTCCGTGGCCTACCGGCGCCTTTCGCTCGACGGCGGAACGGTCGAATTCCTCGTGGCCGGTCCGCCCGATGCCACGGAACTGCTCCTCTTCCATGTCGGCACGCCGTCGGCGGCGGTCATGTATCCCGGCTTGGTCGCTGCGGCGGCGGCACGGGGGGTGCGAACCGCAACGTATTCGCGAGGCGGGTACGGGCGATCGAGCCGGCGACCCGGACGGAGCGTCGCCGACGAGGCGGCGATCTCCGCGGCCCTCGCCGATCGACTTGGCTACGAGCGCTTCTTCACGGTGGGATGGTCCGGCGGGGGACCGGTTGCGCTGGCCTGCGCCGCGCTGCTCCCAGCCCGCGTGAAGGCGTGCATGCCGTTGGCCAGCCCCGCCCCGCGACACGAGGCGGGCGCGGACTCGGACGCCTGGATCCCTGTGGAGCAGCGAGGCGAGTGGGACATCCTCGCGAGCGACGACCAATCGACCCTCCTCGGCCAGTTCCAGGAGCAGGTCGGGATCTTCAGCCGAATGACGCCGGCCCGGCTTCTGGGCGTCGGCGGCGCGCCCGACGCGCGCGCCGTCGCAGAGCACCACCGGGAAGAGATCGCGCCGTACCTCACCCGGTCGATGCGACGCGCGGTCGCGCACGGCTATGCAGGCCACCTCGACGACAACGTCGCCCAGGCCCGTGCCTGGGGATTCCGGGTCGCCGACATCCGGATCCCGGTCGTGGTCCGGCACGGCGTGCTGGACCGACTGGTGGACGTTGGACAAGGGCGGTGGCTCGCCGCGGCGATATCGGGCGCCCGTGGCGTGTTCCTCGCGGATGCCGGGCACGGGTCCATCGCGCTGCCCTGGGCGGAGGTGGTCGATGACGTGATTCGGGCCGCGGGCTGATCGGCGGGGCCGTCCGTCGACGTTTGACCCTCCCCGGGGCGTGTGCCACACTCCGGCGGCCCTTGCGGGCGGTGGCTCGGGAACGAGCGGCCGCCGCGAAGCGGGGACGTGCCGGAGCCGTTGGGCGACGAGCCCGGTGCGACGCCAGACGACAGCCCGAGGAGGTGAATCCCGGATTGGCAGAAGTCCGAGTGGGTGAGAACGAGACGTTCGAGAGCGCCCTCCGCCGCTTCAACAAGAAGATCCAGCAGTCCGGCATCCTCGCCGAGGCTCGCCGCCGCGAGCACTACGAGAAGCCGAGCGTGAAGCGGAAGCGCAAGGAAGCGAAGCGCAAGAAGAACGCGCGAACGCCGCAGGGCTGATCGACCGGACGGCCGGGACCGTCCGACGCGTCACATCGCGATCGACGGCCCGCCGCCTCCATCGACGGCCCGGGCAATCCCGCCCGAGGTGCCGATACCGGTGACCCTCCGAGAGCGAATTCAAACGGAGATCACGGCCGCAATGCGGTCGGGTGACGCGCTGCGCCGCGACACGCTGCGCATGGCCGAGAGCGCGCTCTACAACGGCGAGAAGCGCGATCGACGGACGTATTCCGACGACGACGTCGCGGGCGTGCTCGCGCGCGAGGTGAAGACGCGCCGCGAGTCGGTCGAGGCGTTCCGGAAGGGCGGCCGCGAGGAGCTCGCCGCGAAGGAGGAGGCGGAGATCGCCATTCTCGCCGCGTTCCTGCCGGAGCAACTTTCCGAAACCCAGATCACGGTCCTGGTCACCGAGGCGATCTCAGCGACCGGCGCCGCGAGCCCGAAGGACATGGGCAAGGTCATGGGCTGGCTCGCGCCGCGCACCAAGGGGCGCGCGGACGGGCGGCTCGTGAGCCAGGTCGTCGGCAAGGCGCTGGCAGAGGTAGGCGCCTCGTGACCGCCGCAGCTACCACCTCCCCGCCCGCGCAGGAGCGGCGCCGCCTGCCGGACCGCCGCGAGGTGCTGAGGCTTCTGCTCGCCGCCGGAACGCTGATCGCGCTCATGACGATCACGCTCGGCCTCGACTTCTCGCCTGGGCTCGACGTCCGGGTCGGCGACCTCGCGACCACCGACATCCGCGCACCCCGCGCCCTGACTTACACCGACGAGATCCTCACAGAGGAGGCGCGCGAGGAGGCCCGACTGGCGGTTACTCCCCAGTACGACTACACGTCGGAGCGCGCCATCACGATCGCGGCCGAACAGCTCGCGGCCTTCACGCGCCGCGTGGCGCCGCTCGACACGGCGTTCGCGCCCGAGACGTCCGCCGAGGAACGCCAGACGCTGCTCGACCTCGTGCTGCCCGGCCTTACCGATGACGCGCGCGCCGTGCTCCAGACCCTGCCGGCCGAACGCTGGGCGCCGCTGCGCACCGAGGCGGCGCGGGTCCTCGATCGAACCGAGCGCAACGAGCTTCGCGACACCGAGGTGGCCCAGGCGCGCGAGCGACTCTCCGCGCAGATGGCCGGCGACCTCTCCGACGGTGAGCGCGTCCTCGCCGCCGAGCTGATCGGGCCCCTGCTGGCTCCGAACAGCTCCTTCAGCGAGACGCTCACGCAGCAGGAACGCGATCGCCAGGCCGAGGCCGTCCCCCCGGTCATCGAGAACTTCGTCCAGGGCCAGGTCATCGTCGAGGACGGCACGAAGGTGACTGAGGTCGACCTCGCCCGGATCCAGGCGCTGGGGCTCGATACGCAGCGCCTGGACCTCGCCACGATCGGTGGCTGGCTCCTGCTCTCCGGGCTGCTGGTGGCGATGCTGATTGCGTGGCTCCGCCTGTTCCGACCGGAGTACTGGCACCGGAATAACGTCGTGCTGCTGCTCTGGCTGCTGGTGGCGCTGACCACGTTCGCTCTCCAGCTCACCGAGGGTCGCGCCGCCCTGCCGTTCATCCTCCCGGTCGCGGCCGTCGGGCTGCTCGTCGCCGTGCTGCTCGATGCCGAGACCGCGATCATGGTGAGCGCGGTGGTCGCGATCGTGGCGGGCGCCGTGAACGGGCCGTCGCTCGAGCTGGGCAGCTACGCGATGCTCGGAGGCCTGGCGGGGATCCTCGCGATCCGCCGCGGCGATCGACTCCAGTCGTTCATCCAGGCCGGCGCGGCGATCTTCGTCGTGCAGGCCGTGGTCGTGACGGCGTTCTCCCTGCTCGGCGAGCGCGACCTCACCGGCGTGGTGCAGCTCATCGGCGCGGCGGTCGTCTCCGCTGGTCTAGCCACCGTCGTCGCGGTTGGGAGCTTCGCGGTCCTGGGCAACGTGTTCGGGTTGCTCACAGTGTTCCAACTGCTGGAGCTCGCGAACCCGTCGCAACCGCTGTTGCGCCGGCTCCTCGTCGAGACGCCGGGCACCTACCACCACGCGCTCATGGTCGGCAACCTCGCAGAGCGCGCCGCCGAGACGATCGGCGCCGACCCGCTGATCACCCGCGTCGCTGCCTACTACCACGACGTCGGCAAGCTCGCGAACCCGGTGGCGTTCATCGAGAACCAGTCCGGCGGCGAGAACGTTCACGACGAGCTCGCGCCGGAGGAGTCGGCCCAGATCCTGAAGCAGCACGTCGCCGACGGCATCGACGTTGCCTACCAGTCGCGGCTGCCCAAGTCGCTGATCGCGTTCATCCCGCAACACCACGGTACGGCGATCATGGGCTACTTCTACGCCAAGGCCCGCGAGGAGACGGCGGCGCCGTACGGCGGGCTGGACACGGAGGAGGGCCGCCGCGCCGCTGACGCCGTCGACCAGCGCCGGTATCGTCATGTCGGGCCGAAGCCGCAGTCGCGCGAGGCTGCGCTCCTGATGCTCGCCGACGGCGTGGAGGCGTCCGTCCGATCGCTCGCCGCGCGGGACGAACCGGCCATCCGCTCGATGGTCGCCCGGATCATCAGCGAGCGCATGGACGACGGCCAGTTCGACGAGTGCGACCTGACGCTGCGCGACATCAACCGTGCGCAGGAGGCGTTCGTGTCGCAGCTCCTGGGCATGTACCACCAGCGCGTCGCCTACCCGCAGAGCAAGGTCGTCGAGATCGAATCCCGCCGCGCCGC
>DATKBR010000072.1:0-18753 GCA_035513775.1 Candidatus Limnocylindria bacterium | reverse complement strand
CGCCGCTGGCGCCGACACACCTGATGCCCGGCGACGAGCTGCCGATCACGGAGTAGTCGCAGCAGGGGGCCACGTCCGCGGCGGCGATCGGTCGGCGGCGATCGGTCGGCGGCGACCCGTGTCGGCAAGAGATCGGCGGCGGCTCGTCGGACCCCGTATCGGCGATCCGTCGGCGGCGACCGGCCGGGCCCGTCTTCGGCGACCCGGCACCTGTCGCACCTACGCGACGATCGACGGCTGAGAGCCCGGCAAGAGGGCGTTCGCGCCAACGCCGTTGGTGGTCAGACGACCTCTCGCCTCGTGGTCACGCTCGCTCGCTACGACTCGCGGGTCGCATGTTTGCTGCCCTGCGAACCGACCCTGCTCTGGGCTGCCAATCGTGGGTCCGCGTCGCCGCTTGTCGCGCTGACGCGACATGAGGAGCCGCCTCCCGAGGCTACGCTGGTCGGGATGGTAGACGACCCTCGGGAACGGACGCGTGCCACGCCCCACCCGCGCAACACGCTCAACGAGCTCTCCGGCGAGGAGTGGCTGTACTTCACGAAGTCGGTATGGACGACCGCCTATCCGTCGGAGCTTGGGCACGCGCTACGCAAGGAGCACGGCGCGAACAAGCCGCCCCGACTCATGGCGCGCCTGATCGAGTTCTTCACGAAGAGCGGCGAGCTCGTGCTGGATCCTTTCGCCGGCGTCGGCGGGACGCTCCTCGGCGCCGCGATCGCGCGCGGGCCTCGCCGGGCGCTCGGGATCGAGCTGTCGCCGCGGTGGGCCGAGGTGTACGCGCGCGTCGTGGCGGAGGCGCTGGGGGCGCGTGGGGGCGCGGGCCCGCTCCTCACCGACCTCGGGCCGAACGATCCCGGGGGCGTCCGAGGGTTCGACCCGTCCGGCTCCGAGCTGCGCGTCGGCGACGCCCTGGTGCTCCTCCCGGATCTCGCCCCCGAGTCGGTCGACTTCGTTGCCACCGACCCGCCGTACAACGTCCAGCTGCCGATGACGATGTCCGGCGGCGCGCTGTCGGAAGCATTCGCCAACCGCCGCACGGACTACGCGATGGTCACCGCGGACCCCGCGGATCTCGCCAACGCCCCGGACTACCCGGCGTTCCTTGATCGCATGACCGAGGTCCTCGCCCACCTGGAGCGTGTGCTCAGGCCGAGCCGGTACGCCGTGCTGATCGTGCGCGACGCGTACCAGGGCGGGCGGTACCTTTTCACTGGGGCGGACCTCGCCGCGCGCGCTGCGAGCGTCGGGCTGACGCCGAAAGGCGACCTGATCTGGTACCAGGCTGGGACGCGGCTGCGGCCCTATGGCTATCCCACGGGATTCGTCCCGAACATCGCCCACCAGCACCTGCTGGTGCTCCGGCGAGAATCGAGTCGGGACTCGAGGCGACCGGCGGTGGCGAAGGCCGACGCCCAGGCCGGCGATGGGGCCGGCGCGAAGTCGGGTGCGAAAGCCGGCACGAACGCCGGCGCGAGGCCGGGCTAGGTCCCGGACATGGCGCGGCGGGCCGCCGAGGCTGTTGCCCCGACGACCCGCCGACTTGACACGCGGGTGGGGGTGGTGGGCGGCCTGCCTAGATGAGGCCACGGGCGGACAGGAGGGCGGTCAACGCGTCATCCGCCTCCTGGGGGACCGGCAGGCTGGCGTTGCCGGACAGGCCGAGCCCGCCACGCTGGCCGAGGGTGGTGCGGTGGACCCAACCCTGGTCGCCGTTCGGGCAGAGCACCTCGATAAAGGCGCCCGAACCACCGACGACCTGGACCTCGTCGCCCGACGACAGGCCGCCGACCTGCATGCCGAGCACCTCGTCCGGGCGATCCAGGACGGGCACCATCGCGTAGCGGACGACGCGAACGTCGACCTCGCCGGTGTCGGTGCCGGTGAAGCGCATTGGGAGCCGCCGGACCGGCGCCTGGCGCGTCGGGTCGGAGTGTCGCGCCTCGAGCAGCGACGGCCTGCGCCAGCGCGGCATGTTTGCTTCGGGATTGACCACGGCGTCGACCTGCGGCGCCATCACCTCGAGCGTCGTGCCGAGCCCGGGGCGCGCGACTGCCGCCGTGGCTGGCGCGGGGGCCGGGGCCATCATCGCCGCGATCTCGTCGGCTGCCGAGAGCCTGGACGCTCGCGGCCGGCGCGCGACGAGGACGATTCCCACGACACCGGCTCCGACGAGTCCGAGCGCGATTGCCGTGGTGGTCGCGAGGCCTGCGAAGACCGACGCGACGAGCACCGCCGCCATGACCAATCCCATGGCGAACAGCCGGGCGATTGCCCGAATGAATCCTTGCATTTCCGATCTCCCAGCGGGTAAGAAAAGCCCCCGCGATGAATGAGTGGAGCATCGGCGGCAAAGGGATCGGCTCGCAATGGTACGGGGGTCATGTCGGTCGGGAACGGCTGGCTGGGGTGCGGGTGGGTCGCGGGCGGCGGGGATGCCTTGGAGGGCGCCCAACTTTCGGCGCCGCCGGGCACCGGGTACCGCTGGTACGCCCATCGGCATGACCCACCTGGCAGTACCTGGTTGGCCCCTTCGGGTCATACCTTCCGCGCGTACGCGGCTCGACCATGCAATTCATGCAGGTTCTCGCATCCAACCGCTCCAGGGCCGGCCGCCCGAGCCGGCTCGGGGTCGCCAACGCCCTTCTCGCCGGCACGGTGCTCGTCACCGCCTCGGCCGCGCTCATGTACCTGGTCTTCGGCGAGAACTTCGTCGACCGGTTCATGCCCACCGGCCGCCCCACCACCTACGAGCTGGTCGCCGGCGCCCTCGCCTGGACCTTCGCCCTCACGGCGCCCGCGGGCTTCGGCCTCGTGGGTATTGCACGCCTCGTCACCGCGTATGACCGCTTCCGCGCACGACGCCCGCGCGTGACGCCCGCTCTCCGACTGCGCCGTGCCATCGGCGACGACCACGCCGTTGCCACCGGCGTCCGGCTGCCCGACGGGAGCCGCATCCTGCCGGAGCTGGTCGTCGGGCCATTCGGTGCCGCGGTGATCGAAGAGCTGCCTCCGCAGGGCGCGGTCATGTCGCGCGGCGTCCGCAGCTGGGAGGTCCGCGTCGGCAACGGCCAGATCCGGACCATCGAGAACCCGCTTAGCCTCGCCGCGCACGACGCGGAGCGCGTCCGCGCCTGGCTGTCGCCCGACGATTCCGACCACGTGATCAAGGTCTACGCCGCGGTGGTCGGGACAGACCCAAATGTCGCTCGGACGCCCGCCGTCGCGCTCATCGCACCGGCCCAGGTGGCCGAGTGGCTGTCCTCGCTGCCGCCGCAGAAGTCGCTGGACGGCGGCCGCCGCGACAAGATCGTCAAGGAGCTCCGCTCCGCGCTGTAGCCCGCGGCGAAACCTCCTGGCCACTCAGGCCACTCAGGCCCCCTCAGGCCCCGACCGCAAGCCGCTCTGATTCGAGTCGCCGGCGCAGGTGCTCCCCCGTGAGCGACCCCTCGGCTTCGATGAGCTCTCCCGGCGGGCCCTCGAACACGACCCGTCCGCCGTCGCGGCCCGCGCCCGGCCCCAGCTCGATGACCCAGTCGGCGCGCGCGACGACATCGAGGTTGTGCTCGATGACGATGACGGTCCGGCCGGAATCCACGAGCCGATCCAGCAGCCCGACGAGGTTGTCGACGTCGTGCATGTGCAGGCCGGACGTAGGCTCGTCGAGGACGTAGACCGCGGAATCGCCGGACATCTCGATCGCGAGCTTCAGGCGCTGGCGCTCGCCGCCGGAGAGCGTGTTGAGCATCTGCCCGAGCGAGACGTAGCCAAGCCCGACGTCGACGAGCCGGTCGAGCATCACCCGGACGGGCGGTCGAGCAGGTCGCTGATCTGCATGCTGGCGACATCGGCGATCGACTTGCCCTCGATCTTCGAAGAGCGGGCCAGCGCGTTCAGCCGCGTGCCGCCGCAGGACGGGCAGGGCCCGAACGTCGCGATCCGATCGACCGCCGCGCGAATGTACGGCTGGAGCGCCTCCCCATCCTTCACCAGGTAGGCGCGGCGGATGCGATCGACCAGGCCCTGGTAGGAGAGGTTGAGGCCCTGGATCTTCACTTTCGCATCGGGGCCGTAGAGGAACCGCTCCAGCTCGGCCTTGGTGAAGTCCTGCACCTTCTTGTCGGGATCGAAGAAGCCGGACTCGGCGTAGGCCCGGTTCGACCAGCTGCCGGGCTGGTAGCCCGGGAAGTTGATCGCGCCTTCGCTGAGGCTCCTGTCGCGATCGACGAGTGCTTCGACATCGACGACGGAGAGCCGGCCGAGGCCCTCGCACTCGGCGCACATGCCGCCGTAGATGGCGTGCTCCTGGTAGTCGGGCTTGGCGTCGGGGGTACGTTCGAGCGTGATGTTGCCGGCGACCGAGCCTGCCGGCTGGTTGAAGCTGAACGCGCTCGCGGGCCCGATCTTCGGCTTGCCGAGGCGACTGAAGATGACTCGGAGCATGGCGTGGGCGTCCGTCACGGTCCCGACGGTCGATCGGGCGTTGGCGCCCATGCGCTCCTGGTCGACGATGATCGCGGGGGTGAGATTCTCGAGGGACTCGACGTCCGGCCGCGGCGGGGTGGCCATGAAGCCCTGCAGGAACGCCGAGTAGGTCTCGTTGATGAGCCGCTGCGACTCCGCGGCGATCGTGTCGAAGACGAGCGAGCTCTTGCCCGAGCCGGACACGCCGGTGAAGACCGTCAGCTGCCGCTTCGGGATCTCGAGGTCGATGTTCTTCAGGTTGTTCTCGCGAGCACCTCTGACGCGGATCGAGCCCCAGTCGGGGTGGTCGGTCCGGATCGGCGAGGGGCGGCCCGATTGGCGGCTCTCCGGCACGGATGTCTCCGGTCAGCTGCTTGGTAGGGGAGGGAGGACTCGAACCTCCGACTTCCGAGGTATAAGCTCGGCGCCTCTAACCGACTGGGCTACTCCCCCGCCTCATCCTACCCCGCTCGCTCCCGCCGTTCGCGCTGGCGGCCTCGACCGCCCACCAGCGTGTCTATCCCCGCGGCGGGAATCCATGCCAATTGCTGCATAGCCACTAGCGCGCGCCCGAGCCCGCGGTGGCGAAGGCATCCGGCCCTGCCGATCCCTGCGGCGGGAATCCATGCCAATTGCTGCATAGCCGCTAACGCGGCCGCGCCGCGCTCGTGCCCGGGGCACGCCGGGCCAGGTGCCCATCCGACCTGGATGATTAGCGCATATGCACCGATTGACATAGGAATCCGCGGAGGCGAACGACATGTGGGGCCCGAGCACGGCCGCGGCTTTGTCGGCGCAACGGGAGCTTCGTCAGCGCAACGGGGGTTTCGTCAGCGCAACGGCGGCCGCGTCAGCGCTCCAGCGGCTTTGTCAGAGCAACAGCGGCTTGACCACCTGGATCGCGAGGACGAGCACGAGGTACGCGATCGGGATCGCGGCAAAAAGGCCCAGTGCCGCGCTCCAGGGGGTGCGCGTTGAACGCGCGCCGGAGCCGCGCGGGAGCGGCACCACCAGCCACGTGATCAGCGAGCCGGCGGCGAGCACGACGACCACGTACAGCAACGCAGCGGCGAAGCGCAGGTCGCCGCCGGGCAGGGTGGCGCCTCGGCTCAGGGCCACGTCGTAGGCGAGATACGCCGCTCCCAGCACGAGGGCCACCACGAGGCTGGAGCCGACCGCTCGCACCACCGGGCGCGGCGCGTTGCGGAACTGGCGCCAGCGCACCTCGAGCCAGGATCGAGTGGGCGGCGAACCAGGTGGGCGATCGGGCGGCGAGCCGGCCAGCCGGGTGGGCGGCGTACCAGGTGGGCGATTCGGCGGCAAGCCCGGCGGCCGGACTGGCTGCGAGCCGGGCGAGCCGGTGGTCACGGGAGCGCGAATCGGCGAGGCGCCGCGGTCAGGGTCAGGCCTGGCCGACGATCGTCAGCATGCGCCGCGGCGGGAGCGACTCGGGTGTGTGCGCGGCCAGGAGTCGAACGCCCTCGACGAACCGGTCGACCTCGTCCTCGGTCGTCCAGAAGCCAATGCTGATCCGGAGCGCGTTGACGAGCGGCAGCGTCCGGGCGATGCAGAAAGTGCGTGCCTGGAGCTCGTCGAGCGCCGCCTGGGGCTCCCAGCCGGCGATCTGGAACGCGATCAGGCCGGCCATGCGATCGCGCGGCGTCAAGAGCGACACGCCCTCGATCGCTGCCAGGAGGTCTGCCGCGCGATGGGCCATCTCGGCGCCGCGCCGGTGCACGAACTCGAGCCCCACGTACATCGTCAGCCAGCCGATCGCGCGAGCCATGCCCAGAACGGACGGCCGGTGATAGTTGGTGACCTGGAAACGGCGCCCGTCGTTCCGCACCTCCCGGTTGCCGCGCGAGTCGTGGCTCTCGAAGGTGAATTGGCCGGCAAAGCTCGGCTCCACCGTGGAGATGAGCTCGCTCCTCATCCACAACGCGCCGAGGCCCTCCGGCCCGAGCAGCCACTTCTGCGCCGGCACCGCGTACATGTCGACCCCGAGGTCGCGCACGTTCACCGGGATGGCGCCCGCGGCCTGCGCGCCGTCGACGATGACGAGCGCACCGCGCGCATGGGCCAGCTCGGCGATTCGGGCCACCGGCATGACCAGCCCGGTCGTCCAAAGGACGTGCGAGATCGAGACGAGCTTGGTCCCCGGCGTGATCAGCCGGTCGAACTGGCCGACGATCTCGTCGTGCGACGCGTCCCCCGCGAACTCGGCAAAACCGAGGTCGACCCCGAACCGGTCGCAGACCATGTACAGCGGGCCAACGCCGCCGGCGTGCTCGTGGCAGGTGGTCACGGCCCGGCCGCCACCGCTCCAGTCGACCGACCAGGTCCCCAGGTTCATCCCGTCCGTCGTCGCGTGGGTGATGGCGACCTCGTCGAGGTCCCCGCCGAGGACTGCCGCGACGGCGGCGCGCGCCTCGTCCATGCGCTGCGCCGAGTCCATCCAGTACTCGTACTGCGCTCGCCCGAAGTCGCGCTCGTATGCCTCCAGCTCGGCCATCGCCGCGGCCACCTCGGCCGGGAGCGGGCCGGCGGAGCCGGTGTTCAGCTGGATCGCCGCCGCGAGGGACGGGAGTGCGGTGCGCACCGCAGCGAGCTTGTCCGTGTCGGACATGAACGGGGAGACCACGCACCTATCATACGGGCGTGTTCCGAGGCTCCCGGTGACCGGCTTCGCGCGCCCCGAGCTGCTCGCCTCGACCGAGTGGCTGGCGGATGAGCTGGGCCGCCCCGACGTGCGCGTCGTCGACGTTCGATGGCGTCCCGACGGCACCGGCCAGGCCGTGTTCGATGCCGGGCACATCCCCGGCGCGACATACCTCGACTGGCGAGCCGAGCTCAACGAACCGCTCTCCGAGGAGGCGGGCCACGGGCTCCGCCTGGCCTCGCCCGACTCGGTCGTCGCGTTCATGTCCCGCGCGGGCGTCGGCGACGCGACGACCCTCGTGCTGTACGACGACACGCTCGGGCTGTACGCCGCGCGCGCCTGGTGGTCGCTTCGGGTCTACGGCTTCGAGTCCGCGCGCATCCTTGACGGAGGCCTGCCGGCCTGGATCGCCGAATCACGCCCCTTGAGCTCCGGTGCCCTCCCCCACCCCGAGGGCGCGTTTGCCCCGCGCCTGAACCCGCGGCTGCGCTTGACGACGACGGACGTCCGGTCGCTGCTCGGCTCGCCCGAGACCCAGATCATCGATGGCCGGGCCAACCCGGAGTTCCGCGGCCACGAGGGCAACTCGCGACGCCTCGGCCACATCCCGGGCGCGATCAACCTCCCCGTCGGGGCGATGCACGAGGGCGGCACGCAGCGCCTCCTCGACGCCAACGCGATTCGCGCCCAGGTGGCCCGCGCGGCCGTGGCGCGCGGCCGGCGCCTCGTCTGCTACGACGGGTCCGGCGTCGGAGCGGCGAAGCTCGCCTTCGTGTTGACGCTCATGGGCTACGACGACGTCGCCGTTTACGACGGCGGCTGGGCCGAATGGGGCGATCGATTGGACCTGCCGGTCGAGCGCTAGCCGGACGTTCGCCTGCTACCAGGCCGCTCGTTCGCGCAGGCGTTCGAGGTCACGAATGGTCATGCCACTGCCGTCCATCGTGATCAGCCCCTCGTCCACGAAGTCGCCGATGATCTGATTCACGCGCTGGCGGGTCCCGCCGACCATCGCTGCCAGGTCGGACTGGGTGAGCGAGCGGCTCAGCCGGATGTCCGTGGCCTGGCCCGGGGCGGCCTCCTCCGCCAGCCGCGTCAGCTGGAGCGCGAGCCGGCCGGCGAGGTCGAGGAAGTGCACCTCGGCGAGCTGGTTCGTCAGGCGCCTGACGCGCGCCGCGAGTCCGGTCAGGAGCCGAGACCGGAACGGGCTGCCACCCTCCACGAGCTCCAGGAAGGTGGAGCGCGGCATGACCATCGTCTCGGTCGCCTCCATCGCCGTCGCCGTCGCAGATCTCGGGGCCCCGTCCAAGAGCACCAGCTCGCCGAACGACTCGCCGGGCGGGAGGAGCGCCACGATCGCCTCGCCGCCGTCGGCCGACTCACGGGTGATCTTGACCTTGCCCTCCACGACGACGTGCAGCGAATCGCCGGGGTCGCCCTCGTGGAAGATGACCTCGTCGCGGCGATACCGGCGCCTGGTCATCGTGAGCGCGATTCGCGTCAGCTCGTCCTCATCGATTCCGTGGAACAGCGGCGAGCGCGCCATCGCGGCGCACGCGAGCTCGAGTCCGAAGCGAGGCGTCGTCACCCGAGCAGGGTACGAGACGCCGCTCAGAGGTTGCCGGTCAGGTCCCTGGCGTGCGGATCGACGGCGACGTCGCGCTCCAGATGCCGCTCGAGCCCGATGACCTCGTCCGACGCGTTCTCGAGCCGGTTGATCTTCGTGCAGTTCAGCAGGATGGCGGGAGCCTCGACGCGCACCATCGCGCCGGCCTCTGAGTACTCCACGACGCTGTCGGTCAGGGCCACGACCTGGCGCCGATCCGTGGAGTGCAGTGGGTCGATGGTCGGCGGAGCGTGGAGGTAGCCGACGACCTGATACGGGCCGACCTTCGCCCGGACGGGATGCTGGCGGGTCCAGAGCCGCCGCTCCATGCGGCCGCGCGGGCCGGTCGCGACGACGACGCACAGGTCGTCGCGAAGGACGTCGCACGTCTCGCCTTCGACCACGCGACCGTCGTCCAGCGCGCGGAAAGAGGGCTTCGAGACCACGAACTCGGTCGTGGATGCGAGGTAGTCGGACAGTCGGTCGGCAGGCAGCTCGACCTCGCCGCTTACCGTGCAGTCTTCCGCGTACGCGGTGAATGGGATCTGCATAACGAGACTTTCGCGCTCCGACCTTGCACGCCCATGACGGCGTGACCCCGGTCGTGTTGATCGTACATCCGCGCGGTCAGTCGGCGGCGGCCCGCCGCGCGTCGGCCGTGACGAGGTGTTCCGAGCCCGACTGCAGCCCCTCGAACAGCCGGGTGACCGTCTCCAGCGTGTCCGCCTCGCGCGCGTCCTTGTCCAGGCGCAGCTGCGCGATCCGCGGGAAGCGCAGCGCGAAGCCGGACTTGTGGCGCCTGGAGCGGAGGATCACGTCGAAGGCGACCTCGACTACGACCGTCGGCTCCACGACCCGGTAGCGGCCGTGGTGGCTGATCGTGTGCTCCTCGAACCAGCGGGTCATCGTGGCGATCTCGACATCGGTCAAGCCGCTGTATGCCTTGCCGATCGTGACCAGCTGGTCGCGCTCTTCGTCGCGCACCGCGAAGGTGTAGTCCGAGAGCACGCCGTGGCGCTTACCGTGCCCGACCTCCACGCCCACGACCACGCAGTCGATCGTCGCGAGTGCCTTCTTCATCTTCAGCCAGCCGTAGCCGCGCCGGCCCGGCGAGTAGATCGAGGACGGGTCCTTGACCATCAGGCCCTCGTTGCGGCGCTCGCGGGCGGCGGCGAAGACGGTCTCCAGGGCGTCGGTCGAGTCGGCACTCGTGAGTTGTGAGAGGGCGAACGCGCCGCCCTTGGCGGCGAGCGGCAGCTTGAGCGCCTCGAGGCGGCGGCGGCGCGTTTCCAGCGGCAGCTCCAGGAGCGGCACGACCGTGCCGGCGTCGTCGTCGGAGCCGACGGTCGGCGCGGATCCGCCGGTGGACAGCTCGCCGAGCCCGAGCACGTCGAACGCGACATATATCACTGGCACCTCGTCGAGCAGGGCCTGCGGCGGGTCCTTGCGCCCGAGCCGAGCCTGGAGCGAGACGAACGGCAGGACCGTCCCGTCCCGGAAGGCGAGGATCTCGCCGTCCAGGATGCCGTCCCACGGCAGGTCCCGCGCCGCTGCGACGATCTCCGGGAAGCCGGCGGAGACGTCATGCAGGTCGCGGGAGTAGAGGCGAACCTCGCTCCCTAGCCGGTGCAGCTGGCAGCGGATGCCGTCGTACTTGTCCTCGACCCAGACGGTCGGCCCGAGGCGGTTCAGGATCTCCGCGGCATCCTCCGCGGGGGAGGCGAGCATGAACTTGAGCGGGTGGAACAGGGCGAGCTCCGCGCCGTCGAGGCGGTCCTCGCCGGCGAGAATCGCGGTCTGCCCGATGTCGCCGGTGAGCATCCCGGCGCGCTTCACCGCATCGAGCGGGCGATCGAAGGCCTTCGCCAGCCCCGCCTCCACCAGTCCCTCGCGGAGCCCGATGCGGAGCTCGCCGGAGAGCACCCGCACGATCCCGCGCGCCGTGCCCGACTCCGACCGAGCGAGGAGTGAGGCCAGCAGCTCCGCCTTGCGCGCCGGCCCCGATGCCGATCCGACCTCGGCGAAGGTTGCCGCGACATCGACGAGGGACGGAGAAACCTCAGGATCCGGGGCGTGGCCGGCATTCGCCAGCACGTCGCCGACCGCCGCGCTGATGTCGGAGAAGCGGTCGTAGGCAGCGGCGAGCTCCGCCCGGTCCGTGCCACTGATCTTGCCGAGGGCGTTCGCGATCGTCGCCCAGCCGATGCCCGTCGCCCGCTGGTCTGCCTCGGGAAACGGCCGTCCCGTGAGGAACACGACCGCGATCGAGAGCTCCTCGGGGGTGAGGGTCCGTAGGTACTCCGCGAGGAGCCCGGTCTTCTCGGACGTGCGGGTCGTGGCGGCTACTCGCTCGGCGAGCTCGCTCCAGCGCCGCATGCGGGCGATGGTATACCGTGCCTCCATGGGCAGCGCTGCGTGGTTCCCGGACCAGATCGAAGGGGAGCTTGTGGTGCTCCGCAAGCACGTCGCGGACAACGTGACGGCGTTCCAGCGCTGGTACTCCGACCCCGAGGTCGCGCGCCTCGCGCGGTACCAGGACACACCGATGCGACCGGACGAGATCGATCGCTTCTTCCAGCTCCGGGCCCTGGGCACCGAGTCGCTGACGATGGCCATCCACGACCGCGAGACGAGCCGGCTGATCGGGAGCTGCGCGTTCAGCCAGGTCGACGGCGAGAACGGCTCCGCCATGTACCACATCACCATCGGCGAGAAGGACGTGTGGGGCCGCGGCTACGGCACCGAGGTGACGCAGCTCATGCTCGATCACGCCTTCGGGACGCTGGGGCTCCATCGCGTCGCGCTCACCGTGTTCGAGTTCAACGAGCGCGCGATTCGCGCCTACCGGAACTGCGGCTTCGTGGTGGAGGGCCGGTCGCGCGAATCGATCTGGCGCGACGGTCGGTGGTGGGACGAGCTGGCGATGAGCGTGCTCTCGACCGAGTGGCACGAGCGGCGCAACGTCGCTGGTCTCGCGGCAAGTGCCGGCGACGTGGCGCGAGCCGCCACTTCCGCCAGTGCCGCCCGGCGCGCATCGACGCCGGCCGCGCGCGCGGTCCGATGAGCGCGACGGACCTGCCGGCCGACATGTCGCCCAGCGCCGGCCCGCGCGCCGATGCGGCTCGGGCGGCGTTCCGCGAGCTTATGGAGGCAAAGGGCCACGCGGTCGACAACGCCCGTGCCGCCGTCGCCGGCCTGGGCGCCGCCTTCGCCGAGGGATCGCTGAATCGCACCCCCGCGCTGGACCGGATGCTGGCCGACCTCATGGTCGCGCTCGAGCAGGACGAGGGCCAGAAGCTCGGCGGCAAGTCCGCGGAGGCCGCCCGCTTCATCCTCCGCGCCATCTCCCGCGAGCTAGACAACGCCTGAGACCCTTACATGGCCGCCAAGGGCGAATACATGCCGGTGCCCGCCGCCGAAGCCGAAGGCCCAGGGCGCGGAGGAGTTCGCGCATTGGTGCGGCCCGGAGCCGCCGGTCGCCAGCCTGATGAAGCACTGATCGGGTCGGATCGGAGCCACCCGGGCGCATCCGGATCGCCGGAGCGTTGCCGCGCGGCGGCGGCGATACTCCGGCGGTGAGCACCGCGGAACGCCTCGTCTTCGAGCACGTCACGAAGCGCTACCCCGGCACGGGCAAGAACTACCAGGGCGCCGTCGAGGACCTGACGCTGGAAGTGCCGGCCGGGAAGGTCTGCGTGCTGGTGGGTCCGTCCGGCTGCGGCAAGACCACCAGCCTCAAGATGGTCAATCGCCTGATCGAGCCGACCTCCGGGCGGATCCTGATCGGCGAGACGGACGTCGCGAAACAGGACGTGATCGCGCTGCGGCGAGGCATCGGCTACGTAATCCAGCAGGTCGGGCTGTTCCCGCACCAGACGGTCGCCGAGAACGTGGCGACCGTGCCGCGCCTGCTGGGTTGGGACGAATCTCGCCGCCGTGCCCGTGCCGGAGAACTGCTGGAGCTGGTCGGCCTGGACCCGGCGCGCTACGCGGATCGCTACCCGAGTGCCCTGTCAGGTGGCGAGCGCCAGCGCGTCGGCGTGGCTCGTGCCCTCGCGGCGGATCCGCCGGTCCTGCTCATGGACGAGCCGTTCGGGGCCGTCGACCCCATCGTCCGCGAGCGCCTCCAGAACGAGCTCCTGAACCTCCAGGAGCGCATCGCCAGAACGATCCTGTTCGTGACCCACGACATCGACGAGGCGATCAAGATGGGCGACCTCGTCGCAGTGCTCCAGGTCGGCGGCCGGCTCGCGCAGTTCGGCAGCCCAGACGAGATCCTCGCGAATCCCGCGTCCGAGTTCGTGGCCCGGTTCGTAGGCGCCGACCGCGGCCTCAAGCGCCTCGCCCTCAGCCGCGTCGCCGACCTGACGCTCCAGACCGCCGTGACGGCGCGCGCCGGGACCGACGCTGCAGACGCGAAGCGCCGCGCGAGCGCGGACCCGCTCCCGTACCTGCTCGTGGTGGACGAGCGCGACCGGCCGCTTGGCTGGCTGGACCAGCGCGTCATCCCGGAATCGGGCGCGCTCGACCCCACGGATGCAACGCCCGCTGTGCCCGTGTTCGATCGGCACACGACGCTGAAGGACGCGCTGTCGATGCTCCTCGCGACCGACGTCCAGGCGGGCATCGTCGTCGACGCGGCCGGGGCCGTCCGAGGGCTGGTGACCGCCGAAATGATTGCCGAGCGCATGCGCCCGGGCGCCGGCTGACGGACCGGCCGGCGAACGACGTGGACGCCAAGTGATCGACTGGGCCTGGATCGTCGACCACCTCGACGATCTCGCGGGGCGCGCCGTGCAGCACTTCGTCCTGGCGTCGATCGCAGTCGGGGTCGGCTTCCTGGTGTCGATGGGGCTCGCGATCATCGCCGTGCGCCGGGCCAGACTGCGCACCATCCTCGTCGGAGCCTCGGGCGTGCTGTATACGATCCCGAGCCTCGCCCTCTTCGCTGCCCTCGTCCCGATCACCGGCCTGTCGCTCCTGACCGCGGTGATCCCGCTCACGCTGTACACGCTCCTGATCTTCATGCGCAACATCCTGGCCGGCCTCGACGGCGTGGCGCCGGAGGTGCTCGAGGCAGCGGACGCGATGGGCTATTCCGGCGGCACCCGGCTCCTCCGGGTGGAGCTACCGCTCGCGCTCCCGCTCATCGTGGGTGGGCTCCGCCTCGCGTCGGTCTCGACGATCGGGCTCGTGACCGTGTCGGGTATCCTGGGCGACCGGTTCGGCGGCCTTGGCTTCTTCATCTTCGAGGGCTACCGACGCAGCTTCCCGACTGAGATCTGGCTCGGCGCGGTGCCGTCGATCGCGCTCGCCATCGCGGTCGACCTCCTCCTCGTCGCCCTGCAGCGACGGCTCAGCCCGTGGGCATCGACCTTGCCGAGCGCGGGCGACGGCGCCGGCGACGGCTCGGGCGAAGGCGCCGGCAGCGCCCGGCAGCCGAGGCTGGCCGGATGAACCTCGTCGAGGCAACGCTTTTCTGGCTGGCGGACGCGGAGAGCTGGTCCGGGCCCGCCGGCATCCCCTCGCGGCTGATCGAGCACGGCGCCCTGTCCGGAGCGTCGCTGGCGCTGGCGATGGCACTGGCGATTCCGCTCGGGATCTGGATCGGGCATACCGGCCGCTTCACGGCGCTCGCCGTCAATGCTGCGAACGTGTGGCGCGCCATCCCTTCGCTCGCGCTCATCGCGCTCGTGCTGCCCATAACTGCGGCCATCGATCCGCAGCTCGGCTTCAAGGTCTACCCGACGCTGATCGCGATGATCGTGCTCGCCATCCCGCCGATCCTCGTGAACACCCAAGCCGGGATCGCGGGCGTCGACCGCGACCTCGTCGAGGCGGCGCGCGCCATGGGCATGCGCGAGGGCCAGGTTGTCCGCCGGGTGGAGCTGCCGCTCGCGCTCCCGGCGATCGTCACGGGAATTCGCACCAGCGCCGTCCAGGTCGTCGCGACGGCGACCCTCGGCGCGATCTTCGGCTCCGGCGGGCTCGGCCGGTACCTCGTCGAGGGCATCGCCCAGCAGGACGACGGCATGACCTTCGGGGGCGTCGTGCTCGTAGTCGCGCTCGCGTTACTGGTCGAGGGCGCGTTCGTCCTCGCGCAGCGACTGATCCGGTCGGGTGGCGCGGCGCGAATGGAGCGTGCAGGGGTTGCGAGCCCGGCCGGGTAGTCGCCAGCGCCGGCCTGTCATCAAATAGTAACCGGTCTCGGCGTCTGCTATGGTTTCGCGACCGTCGGACGAACCGGCGAGCGTTTGTAGGAGGAGAAAGACCCATGCGGGAATTCCGCAAGCTTGCCCTCGGGGCGTCGGTGCTCGTGCTGGCCCTCAGCGCGTGCTCGACGGGTGGGGGCAGCGCGACCGTCAAGATCGGTTCCGACGGGTTCGACGAGGCCCGCGTCGTCGCCGAGATCTATGCCCAGGCCCTCGAGGCCGCGGGCTTCACCGTCGATCGAGCCGGCATCGGCGCCGGGACGCGCGCCGTGACCAAGGCCGCGCTCGAGGCGAACGAGATCAACATCAAGCCGGAGTACATCGGCAGCGGCCTGGTCGCATACGGCGGCGAGGCGACGAACAACGGCGACACGAACCGCCAGCGGCTGCAGGAGAAGCTGACGCCGCTCGGGATCACCGTGCTGAACTTCACGCCGGGGCAGGATACCAACGCGTTCGTCGTGCGCAAGGAAACCGCCGACCAGTACGGCACCAGGCTCAGCGACTATGCGGCCGTCCAGAACGAACTGAAGTGGGCCTTCGCGACGGGCTGTCCGACGAACCCCCTCTGCGCCGCGGCGCTCAAGAGCGCCTACGGCCTCGAACCGACGGACGTGACGCTCCTCGACGCGTGCAGCACGCCGATGGCGGACGCGCTGAAGAACGAGACGGTCGACGTCGCCGAGCTCTGCTCGACCGGCCCGGAGATCATCGTCAACGGCTGGGTCCGACTCGACGACGACAAGCAGACGCAGCCCGCCGACCACATCGCGCCGATCGTGCGCAACGACCTGCTCGCCGCGGTCGACCGCGCCAAGTTCGAGAAGACGTTGAACGACGTGTCGGCGAAGATCGACACCGCGACGCTCGCCCAGCTCTACTACGACGTCTCCGTCGGCAGGAAGGATCTCGCCGATGTCGCGTCCACGTGGCTCAGGTTGGTGGGTCTCGTCACCGGCTAGCCAATCGAGCACTCCATTCGCACCCGATCGAGCCCCCGGCCCCGCCGGGGGCTCGTCGATGATGGCGGACGCGGCGCACGCCATCGCCCGCGTCACGAGGCGACGCGATGGTCCTGACCATCCCACGTTTGACAGCCGCCTCGCCGTGCGCACCATTCAGGGATCCCCATGCGACCTGAGGCAGCAGCGTTGTACGAGCGACTCTTCGGCAACAAGGAACGAGACGCGGCGGTCGCCGATCGGATCCCGCCCGGCCAGTACCGCACCGAGAAGTTCCCCGTGCTCCACTACGGCTCCGTCCCGAAGACCGACCTCGCGACGTGGGACTTCAAGGTCTACGGCCTGGTCGACAGCCCGTTCACGCTCACGTGGGCCCAGTTCCAGGCGATGCCCCGCAAGACCGTCGGGACGGACATCCACTGCGTGACCCGCTGGACCAAGCTCGACACGACCTGGGAGGGCGTCCCCATCCAGCACGTCCTCGAGCTCGCCCAGCTCCGGCCGGAGGTCACCCACGTCGTCGCGCACTCGGAGCAGGGCTACACGGCGAACCTCCCGTTGTCCGTGCTCGATGACGCCGACGTCCTGCTCGCCGACACCTTCGACGGCCAACCCCTGGAGCCGGAGCACGGCCATCCCCTTCGGCTGCTGGTCCCGAAGCGCTACTTCTGGAAGAGCGCGAAGTGGATCCGCGGCCTGGAGTTCCTGGACCACGATCAGCTCGGCTTCTGGGAGCGCTACGGCTACAACAACGACGCCGATCCATGGAAGGAAGAGCGCTTCTCCGAGTAGGGTGCCCGATCGTGGACGCCCAACCACATCTAACCCTCGCCCTCCGCGACCTCGGCCGGCTGATCGGCAGCCTGGATCACGACCCGATCGAGTCCGGCGAGGCGCTCGCCTGCCCTGACCGCGACCTCGAGGCGATTCGCATGGGGCGCGAGCGGGCAGCTCCAGCGCGGGTCGTGGGCACACGACGGGTGGTAGGCGTAATTGAAGTCAAGAGTCAACCGGTCGGAGGATCCGCCGAGGTCCGCTCCCTTGATCGTGTCCAGGAGGTATCGGCCGGCCCCGTAGGTCTCGCTACCGGCGGTCGAATCGCGGAACGGGACGAAGATCCCACCGCCGTAGACGACGATCCAGTAGACCTCGAGGTCGCCGATCGGCAGCCGGACACGCCCGATCAGCTCAAGCGGGAACTCGTCGCCGAGGATGCTGCGGGCCGTGCGCGGCTCGCTTTGACACGGCTCAAACGTCGCCTCGAATCGGAGCGCAGGATCGCGGGGCCAGTAAGGAAGCCCGGTGAACGCGCGGCGTGCCGCGGGCGCCAGCGGCGAGTCAGGGTGATTGCGGAACAGCGTGTCGCGTGCGGCCCGAAATCGGAACAAGGTCCCGTCGGGATCCTCGGCAGAGGACGCACGCACGTCCGCGTAGAGCGCGGCAACGGTGCGACGCCAGTCGAGGAGCGTCAGCGACACGGCAGGACGTCCATCCGCGACATGATCGCACGGGGCCACGGCAGGTAGCCCCGATCGAGGGTCGGTTGAACCATCGTTCCACACGTGGACCGACAACGTGAACGGTCTCGCCTGCGGGTCCAGATCAGGCGGCTGTGTTCGCTACATCGACCACAACATAGCTGGCCGAAGAGCCGCCGGTGGATCCCTCAGCTGAGATCGGGCGGAACCAGCTTCACCGGTACGATGGAAACGCTGGAAAGGCAGCCGGCCTCCCGGTCCAGCTCGAGCGCGAGCTCGAGGCGGCCCCGCGGCGATTCCAGGCGGAAGGTTGCCTTTGTCTCGCCGTCGCCGGCGGTCGACGGACCGAGCGAGATCGGACCGAACCTCGCCTCCGTGGCGCGCATCGCGCGGACGACCGCACCAATGTCAACGGACGTACCGAGCGAGAGCTCGGTCGGCCAGTCGATGACCACCGGTCCCGAATCGGGCGGCTGCATCGCAGCGACGATCCGATCGGCGGCTGCCGCGAGCACCGTGGGCGATTCGGGGACCGAGGTCACCGCGAAGGTCTGGACCCGTGGCGACAGCTCCGGCGACAGCAGTACCTCGACCCGGACCCGGCCGCGGTCACCGGCCAGCCACCAGATGGCGTGGAAGGGGGTGAGCGACTCGACAGGCTCTGCTTCGTCGCGTCGAAGGTCGCCGTGACGCTCGCGCAGCTCGGCCACGAAGGCCTTGCGGGATGCGAGGGGCTCGTCGAGCTCGACGTTCATCGCGAAGAGGCCTTCGGCCAGCGCGTCGTCCCAGCGGTCGATCAGCCCTTCCACGGCCGCCCGAGCCGCCTCGGTGGCGGCATTCGGCCGTATCCGCCGGATCGGGGCGGCCGCCGTTCGAACGAGCTCACCAAGCAGATCGCGGGCGAGGAGCGTTGCCGCGCCGTACCGGTGGTTCGTGAGGACGATGACCCCCAGACCCGACGCCGGGTGCCAGCCCATGCCCGTTCCGAAGCCGGGATAGCCGCCGCCATGGCCGATGACCCGCCCGATCCGGGCGTCGTCGACGGTGAACAGCCCGTAGCCGTAGCCCATCACCTCTACGTCGGGGGTCGCATCTGACGAGGGATGGGTGACCCGGAATCCGATCGGCACGCTGGCCTGCTGCATCTCGCGCCGCGTCGCACGGGAGAGCGGATGCGTGATGTCCGGGCCATCACGCGGCGGGAACGCGTCCAGGAATCCGCCGACCCAGCTTGCGAGGTCCTCGACGGTGGTGAAGATGCCGCCCATCGACGCCAGGGCGCCGTAGCCGTCGATCGGCTCCTCGAGGTACTCGCCGTTGCGCCAGATGTAGCCGTGCGCCTTGCGCTCCTCGGCGACCTCGGCCTCGAGAT
>DATKBR010000071.1:0-34779 GCA_035513775.1 Candidatus Limnocylindria bacterium | reverse complement strand
GTCGCCGCGCGCACGTCGTCCAGCGTGGCGCCCGGGTGCAGGGAGTCGAGACGCATCTCGCCGTTCTCGTCGAAGTGCCAGATCCCGAGGTCCGTGACGACCACCGAGGGTCCGCGCCCCAGCCAGCCTTGCTCGCGTCGGATCCGCTCCGAATCCGCAGCGCCGCCAAGGTTGCCGGCCGAGGTCCGGAAGTCGATCCGCTCCACGAAGCTCCGCTTCGACTGGCGCATGATCACGAACACCTCGCGGGCGTTGATCGCGATCTCGCACGCCCCGCCGCTGCCCGGCAGCCGCGTCACCGGCGCCTCGTAGTCACCGATGACCGTCGTGTTGATGTTGCCGAACCGGTCGATCTGGGCGGCGCCGAGGAACCCGACGTCGATGAGCCCGCCCTGCAGGTAGAAGCTGAACAGCTCGTACATGCTCACCACCGACGTCGCGCCGGTCACGATCGTGGGGTCCCCGATCGACAGCGGCAGGCGCGCGGGCCGCGCCCCGAACACGCCGGCCTCGTATACGAGCTCCAGGTCCGGGGTCACCGTCCGCTTGGCCAGGTTCACCGCAATGTTCGGCAGGCCCACGCCGACGAAACACACGTGCTGGCCGGCGAGCTCGCGCGCCGCGGCCACGATCATCATCTCCGACCTGGAGAACGCGGCCATGTTCACGGCTGCGATCGCTGCGGATCCACCGCCGGCGTGGATCGCCCCGCGACCCAGGGCGTGCCGGTGCCGCTTGTCGCGCTCATTCGTAGCGCCCGTAGTCGACGGAGCCGGACGGGGCCGAGCCGGGAGCGAGGGCCGCCACGCGCTCCGCGCCGAGCTTCTCGACGTACGACGCCCGGCCATCGAGGTCGTAGACCCAGTCGCGGAGCCACGCCTGGAGCGCGTCCTCGTCCCGGGTGATCGCATCCCAGTCCAGGTAGAACCGGTTGTCGCGGTCGTACGCCCCCTGGACGTATGACGGGTGAGCCCCGAGCGACTCGACGACGACCGCGTCCACGATCAGTCCCGGGATGATGGTCCGGTTCGGGTCGGCGCGGATGACGGTCTCGTCCACCAGCTCCTCGACCACGACGATAACCCGGTCCGCCGCGAACGCGGCCTCCTTCTGGCAGCCGAGCAGGCCCCAGACCTGCGTGTTGCCCGCCGTGTCGGCACGCTGGGCGTGGACGATCGTGACGGTCGGTTTGAGCGGCGGCACGGCGTAGACCTTGCCGTCGCCGTACGGCGATTCGATCTCGCGGATAAGCGGATTTGCCTTCGGCAGGTCCGTTTCGAAGTAGCTGCGCAGCGGGTAGAACGGCAGGTTGGCGGCGCCCGCCGTGTACCGCCCCACCATGCCGAAGTGGCTGTACTCCTCGATCTCCAGCCGCGGCGGCTGGCCCTCACCGCCACTCGTCGCGGGCTCGATCCGCCGTCGGATGGCGCCGAGGCCGCCCACGCCCGGGTTGCCCAGCCAGCTGAAGATCAGCTTCCGCGCGACCCCCGCGCCGATCATCTGGTCATAGATGAGGTCCGGCGTCAGGCGAGCGAGGGTGAGATCGCGTTTTCGCTGGCGAATGATCTCGTGGCCCGCCGTGAACGAGATGAGGTGCGTGAAGCCCTCGATCGCGACCGTGTCACCGTCCCGCACGAGCGCCGCGACGGCGTCCTGCATGGTGGCGACCTTCGTACCCGGCACGCGCTCAGTATCGGCCATGGCGAGGCGCTGGGTCTGCGCGGGCTCAGAGGCGACTGGCGCAGCCGCGGGCGTCGGAGCCAACCTCGGCCCCCGGCGCTCGGCGAGGGCCGCGCTCAGGGCGAAGCCGCGTGTTGGAGGTGGTGGCGGCGCCGGCCGGATCGCCGGCGCCGCTGGATCGCTAGTCGATGGCGGGGTTGACGTCGTCGGCTTCGCCGAGCGGGCTCGAATCGGCCAGGTAGCAGCCGTCGCCTTTCCCAGCGTCGCCGGAATCGGGGCCGTGGTGGGCCGTCTCGAGCCCGTACCAGGCGGGCCCGACGTTGGGCAGGGCGGTGAACGTGTCGCAGGTCAGGAACGTGCCATCACCCTGCGCGACGAAGCCGTAGTGGTTCTGGCCGTTTGCGATCACCTGGCCGTTCTTGCCGATGGAATGCGTATGGGCCGATGCCGCCGTCGCGCTGAGCGCGAGCAGCGCGGCCGCCACCGTCGTGGCGGCCAGGGTGCGCGGGAGTCGGATCACTGGGGCTGCTCCTCTTCTGCGCCCCGCGCGGTTCCGACCGCCCGGAGCACCTGCTTGCGGAGCGACGTCGCGGTTTCGAGCTTCCGGGCCGCCTGGACGAGATGCCACTCGACCGTCCGCTCGTCGAGGCCGACGCCGGCAGCGATCTCACTGGCGGTGCGGCCCTCGGCAAGCAGCAGGACGATTCGCTCCTCCGTCGGGGAAAGCTCGGGAACCAGCACGACGCTCCTTTTCGTGGATGACGACGTGACACTCGCGGTCGGGACTAACGCTCGACTGCCGTGGCGCTAACGGCGGCCCCGTGCACGGTGCGAGAATCGCCGCTCCATGGACTTCTGCGTGCTCGGCCGGCTGGATGTGCTCGCGAACGGGATCGACCTGGCGCCGACACGGCCACATGAGCGGGCGGTCCTGGCGGCGCTCCTCCTGCGTGTCGGGCGAGGCGTCGGGATCGATGAACTCAGCGACGTCCTCTGGGGCGACCGACCGCCGCCGACGTCGAGGACCGTCCTGCACGGCCTCGTCTCGTCGCTGCGCCGCCGTCTCGGCGCAGAGCGCCTGGCGACGCAGCCGCCGGGCTACCGGCTCCGCCTGCTCCCGGGCGACACCCTGGACCTGGATCGGCTCTCGAGCGCCGTTGCCGAGGCCGGTGGAGAGCCTCCCGCCGTCCGCTCCGAGCTACTGCGGGAGGCGCTGGAGCTCGTTCGCGGCGAGCTGCTGGCTGACGTGGAATTCGCCGCCGCTCCGTCTGGTGACCTGGCGATCGAGCTCACGAGCGAGCGGGCGCGCGCCGCGGACCTTTGCCTGGCCGCAGAGGAACAGCGCGCGGCCGCGGACCTCGATCTCGGGCGCCACGCGGACGTCATCCCGCGCCTGGAGCACTTCGTCGGCGAGGAGCCCCTCCGCGAGGGGCTCCGCCTCCTTCTGATGCTCGCCCTGTACCGGTCCGGCCGCCAGGCCGACGCGCTCCGGCATGCCCGCGACGTCCGCCGGATCCTCGCGACCGAGCTTGGCGTCGAGCCAGGGCCAGAGCTTGGGCGCCTCGAGGTCCAGATCCTGGATCACGATCCCGCGCTGCAAGGGCCGCGGGGCCTGCCGTCGAACGGCGGCCATGATCTGCCATCCGGCGTCCTGACCTTCCTTGCCACGGCCGATGCCGGAGGGCCGGCGTCGTGGCTGGACGTGACCGGTCGGCATGGAGGGATCGAAGTCGCCGCCCCCGGCGGCTTCCAGGCGGTCGCCTTCACACGCGCCCGGGACGCCGCCGGGGCTGCAGCTGCCATCCAGCGGGCCCGGAGCGACCGGCCGCTCCCACGGGTTGGCCTGCACGCCGCCACGGTCACGCCGGTCGGCGATCGCTACGTGGGACCGGACCTCGACACTGTGCGACGGATCGCCCTGGTCGCGCACACGGGCCAGGTCGTCATGTCCCGTGCGGCTCGCGATCTCCTTCGGGAAGCACCGCAGGGCGAGGCCGACGTGCTTGAGCTCGGCGAGCATCGACTCTCCGACCTCGCCCCGGCGCGTCCCCTGTACCAGCTCGTCGCACCCGGGCTGGCCGTCGAGTTCCCGCCGCTTCGGGGTCTCGAAGGGCGCAACACGAACCTCCCGGTCGTGGCCACGCCGCTGCTGGGTCGGGAGCGGGAGCTGGGCCAGGTTGTCGCCTCGTTGCGGGAACCTGGCACCCGGCTCGTCACGCTGGCGGGGCCTGGTGGAACGGGCAAGACGCGGCTGGCGGTCCACGCCGCCGCGGAGATGCTCGACGACGCCCCGGACGGCGTCTTCTTCGTCACCCTGGAGGCGCTGGCGCAGCCGAATCTCGTCGGCGCGGCGATCGCGGCAGCAGCAGGAATTCACGAGGCGGGTGGCGAGACTTCGCTGGGCGGCCTCGCTCGCGAGCTGGCGGCCCGGCGCGTCCTGCTCGTCCTGGACAACTTCGAGCACCTGCTGCCAGCGGCCCGGCTCGTCGGCGAGATCCTCGCCGTTGCCCCGGGGGTCAGGGTGCTCGCGACCAGCCGCGCGCCCCTGAAGGTTCCAGGCGAGAAGGTCATCGCGGTCCCACCCCTCCAGACGCCCGCAGCCAACGCCGGTTCCCGACCCGACGACGTTGCCGTGCTGTCCGGCATCGGCTCGATCGCGCTCTTCACCGCCCGCGCCCGGGCGGTGGACCCCGGGTTCTCGCTCACGGCGGCCAACGCGCCGGTCGTTGCCGCCCTGTGCCGCGCGCTGGACGGCCTGCCGCTCGCGATCGAGCTTGCCGCCAACCGCGCGGGCTTGCTGTCGCCGGAATCACTGCTGGGCCGCCTCGATCGGCCCCTCCGACTGCTCGCCGCGAGCCGTCGGCCGGGCCCGGAGCGGCACCGGGCGTTGGCGGTGACGATCGACTGGAGCCACGAATTGCTGGCGCCTGGTGATCGCCGGCTCTTCGCGGACCTGGCCATCTTCGCCGGCGGTTGGACCCTCGAGGCCGCGGAACGCGTGGCCGAGGACGGCATCGACGTCATCGACGGGCTCGCTAACCTCGTTGACCAGAGCCTCGTCCGCCTCGCCGTCGCTGATCGGGACCCGAGGTTCGGGATGCTCGAGACGATCCGCGAGTTCGCCGCCGCTCGGCTCGATGGGTCCGGCCTCCGAGCCGATCTCGAGCGGCGACACGCCGCGTATTTTCTATCGGTTGCCGAGTCAGCCGAGCCGCACCTCCGCGGTAACCCGGGCGCCTGGATCGCGGGCCTGGAAGTCGACATCGACAACTTCCGTGCCGCGCTCGACCGCCTGGGTGCTCAGGGGGATGCGGGCGCGGAGACGCAGGCGAGCCTTGCCGGCGCGCTGTGGCGCTTCTGGTACCTGGCCGGTCGGCTCTCGGAGGGGCGCGTCCGCCTGGAAGCTGCGCTGGCGGCCCACGACGGCAGGACGCCCGCTCGCGCACGGGTGCTCATCGGCGCGGCCGTCATGGCGGTCAACGCGGAAGACCCCGCAGCCGCGCGACACCGAGCGGCCGAAGGTCTGGCGCTTCATCGCACGCTCGGCGATGCCTGGGGCGCGGCCTATTGCCAGTTCATGCTCGGCGCGGCCGCGCGCAGCGAGGACGACGACCAGACCGCGCTGGAGATGTACGAAGCCGCCCTCGCCGCTTTCCGCGAGCTCGCGGACGACCACACCGCGCTGCTCGCGAGCCGCGGCCTCGCCGGGACGCTGGAGGATCTCGGGGATCGAGACGGGGCTCGGTCGTTATACCAGGACAACCTGCGGAGGGCGCGTGCCGATCGCAACGGACGTCTCGAGGCAAGCAGCCTCGGGGCGCTCGCGACGATCGCCTTCGACGACGGCCGGGTCGCGGACGCCGTCGTCATGCTGCGGGAAAGCCTTCGCATCCACCGGGACCTGGGTGACCGCCTCGATACCGCGGTGGACCTGGCCAAGGCGGCGCGCACGCTTGCCCTGGCCGGTCGACCCGCGGAGGCGGCGCGGATCGTCTGGGCGCTCGACGCCGTTCGCGACGAGCTGGGCGCCCGTCGCCGAACGATTGGCGAGCTCATCGAGTTCACCCTGGACATTGTCCGCCGCCAGCTCTCTGATGAGGAGCTGCAGGCGGCCCGCCAGGACGGCGAGGCCTTGCGCATCGACGCAGCCCTCGGCCTCGCCCTCGACGCCCTCACCCATTCGGCCTGACGCATCCAGCCCGTCTGATTGCCAGTAACCCAGCAACCCAGCATACTGGGTCACGTGAAAGCGACCTTCGACCTCGACGACGACCTGTATCGGGCGATCAAGGTGGAGGCGGCGCGGATCGATCGAAGCGTTCGGGACATCGTCGACGAGGCGCTCGCCGCCTGGCTGGAGCGGTCCGAGGATGACGAGGACCGGGCCTCGGCGCAGGCCGCGCTCGACGAGTACCGGCACGACGGCGGGCAGGCCGCCGAGGCCTGGTTCGCGCAGCGGGCGGCCGAGACCAAGGCTACTTACGCGCCCAACGAAACGCACGCGCCCAACGAAACGCACGCACCCGACGAGGCGTGAGTGAGAAGCGCTACCGGGTCGAGCTCGCGCCGGCCGCGCAACGCCAACTCGCCCGGCTGCCGCCGGGGGTCACGGCGGAGCTGCGCGCGCCCATCCTGGCGCTGGGCATCGAGCCTCGCCCGTCATCCACGTCGAAGGTCAGCGGTACCGACTTCTGGCGACTGCGCGCCGGAGCGTTCCGGATCGTCCACGCGATCGACGACTCGGCAGCGCTCGTCGTCGTAGTTCGCGTCGCGCGCCGCTCCGAGAGCACGTACCGCCGAGTTTGCTGACGGACCAACTGGGGCTCCCGCGGCGACTCGACCGGCTCAAAGCGGCGTTCAAACCGCTAGCCGCCGGCCCCCGCGCGGCTCCGCCCGGAGCGTCCCCATGCCCGCCCCGAAGCCCACGATTGCCAGGAGGGCCAGGAGTGCCATCAGCCCGTCGCGCGAAGCGAGCTGGTCCACCGAGCCGGCGGCGCTCTCACCGAGCGCCGCGGCAGCCTCGACATCGGTCACCCCCGGCACCACCTCGATCCCTGCTGTCGGCTCCGGTGCCCGGAACGGCGCATCCACGGTCACGCTTCGAATGCCGATGGCTTCCGGGACCCCGGCGGGGCCCAGTCCGCCGGCCCACGCCATGAGCGCCGCGAACGACAGAACCGTGGCCGCAAGGACGACGCGCCTCAGCGCCATTCGACGGACCTGACTTCTAGGGGGTCCTTGACGCCCTTGAGCGTGACGGAGCGCGGATCCGATAGCCCGAACCGGATCTTTCCGGCACCGTCCTCGACGTCGCGCGAGATGACAATCTCATCCTTGCCGGCCGCCGCGCCCACGCGAGCCGCCACGTGCACGCCCCCGCCCGTGAAGTTCTGGCCTTTCCGCGTCGCCTCCGCGGTGTGCAGCCCGATTCGCACCCACGGCGCGAACCCATGCTCCCTGCGGTGGCGCACGAGCCGGCGCTGGATGTCCACCGCCGCCTCGATGCCATCTGCGGCGCGCTCGAAAGCCACGAAGAAGCCGTCGCCGGTGTGGTCCACCTCGTGGCCGCCGTGCTCCGCGATGGCGGATCGGAGCTCGCGGTCGTGCCAGCGCAGGATCTCGCTCCAGGCCTCGTCGCCGATCAGGCCGACGAGGTCGGTCGAACCAACGATGTCGGTGAACATGAACGTCCGCGTCACGCGTTCGGCCGGCCGCCCCGAGACATGCGAGGCACCCGATCCCGCGGAATCGGCCGCGCCGGCGCCCTCATTCTCGCCGAGCAGCGCGTCGACCCGCTGGATGTCGCGCGTCGCGCCGAGCCGCTCGAAAGCGGAGCGTGCGGCCAGCAAGTCGCGCCGCGCCGCGGTCGCGTCGCCCTCGGCCGCGATCGCGGCGGCGTAGTGGAGGCGCGCCTGGGCGCTCTCGTACGGCAGGTCGGTCGATTGCCATAGCCGCCACGACTGGCCGAGCACCGGTGACGCCTCGGCGGCCTTCTCCTCGCCGAGCAGCAGCTCGCCGCGCGCCGTCATCGCCCCGGCCTGGAAGAACGGCCTCTCGAAGTCCCCAGCGATCGATTCGAGCTCGTCTACGGCCTGTCGAGCCGTCTCGAGGTCGCCCGTCGCGAGGGCGATGTCGACCTGGGCCGGCAACAGGCGCCCGCGCGCTGTCCGGTTGGCGGCCCCACCGGTGCCGGCGGCCGTGGCGAGCGCTCGATCGATGGAGCGGCGGGCGTCGTCAACCTCACCGCGCGCGAGCTGCAGGAGGGCGAGGCCAGGTTGGGCGTCGTGTCCGTACTCGTACGCTTGGTCGAAGGCCTCCGCCGCGCCATCGAGGTCGCCCATCCGGAGCCGGACCTCGCCGATCATGTACTGGGCGTATCCGACCCCGATGAGGAGGCGGTAGCGCTTGAGCTCGTCGCAAGCCTGGCGGGCCTCCTGCTCGGCCTCCGACCATTGGCCGTGGAGCATTTTCAGCTCCGCCCGATGGACCCGGCAGACGCCCGGGTAGCCCCCGGCCCCATTGCGGCGCATCCACCGCTCGCCCTCGCCGGCCCACTGCGCCGCGCGCCCCAGGTCGCCGACGTTGCGGCATGCTGCGATGGTGGTGCAGTAGATGTCGCTCGCGATCCGGAGATTGAGCTCGCCCGCGCTCGCGGCGGCGGCCGATTCGTCGATGTTCGCGAGGCCGTCCTGCCACTTCCCCGCGAGGACCTGGCCCATGCCCTTGAAGCTCATCGCCATGTACAGCGCGTTGGCGTCGTCGTGCCGTCGGGCGATCTCCATGGCCCGGTCGGCGATCGCGATGCCCTGCTCGACCTGCCCGGCCATGACAGCGCCAAAAGCATGGAAAACGCCCAGGCGCGCGTGCATCTTGCTCTCCGGCTCATCGGCGAGCAGCCGCTCGGCACGCGCCAGCCAACCCCCACCGACGGGACCGTTGACACGTTGGAACGCCTGGTAGGCGAGGGTCATCGCAACCCACGCGGCCTCCGGGAGACGACCGGCATCGCTGTAGGCGGTGAACGCGCGCTCGAGCCCCTCGGTCGCCTCGTCGGGATGGCCGGACCACCACTGTGCGGTGCTCATCAGCTCGAGGTCTTCGGGCGAGAGGGCCTCCGCCCCATCCGCGGCCGTGAGCGCCTCGATCGCCTCCGCCCAGGCGTGGCGTCGCATGGCGTCCCTGCCGCGCTCGAGGCTGTCGATCATGGGCAGTCACCGGCTGTGGGCCGCGCATTGCGCGCGAGCCGTCTCCGATTATCGGCGGTTCGCCGATCTCGGCAAGTCGGGACGTATCGGGCGACTCGCCGAAACGCGGCGCCCGGCCATCGAGCCCGGAGCGCCGCGCATCCAGCGCCGATGAGGAATGTCGGGCTAGGTCCGGATGCGGACCGCGAGGCCGGAGCCGCAGGCGCCGTCGCCGTGGACCGTGAAGCCGGTGGCCATGTCGATGTCCTCGGGTCCCACGAAGCCTGAGCTGTCCGCCGGCATGCTCGTCCGGGCGACGTTCACGGCGAGCGTCGAGCCCTGGAGGTTGATGCCCGCGGTCGGGGTCGTGTCTACCGAGACGAGGCAGACGTCGTTCGGCTCGGTGGCGCCCTCCGGGTCCAGGGTGACCGTGTGCAGGTGCCAGCTGTCCGGTCGCTGGTTGGAGTCGCGGCCGAAGACCGGATGGATGGTGGCAACGAGCGCCGTCCACGTCCCGGCGTCGACCCAGGCGACACCGACGATGGCGTTGTCGTTGATGAAGGCGTCGGGCCGCTTGGGGATCAGCCCGTCGGTGCTGACGGTGAGGCGGACGCGGTTGCCGCCCTGGGCCTCCGCGGACCAGTCGCCGACGGCGAGGTAGCCGGGGCCGGCCTGGCTGCCGGCGACGAGTGCCGCCAGGGCGAGGTTCGCAGCGATGGCCGCGACGAACGCGCGAGCGGTGACGTACCTGTTCTGGTGTGCCACGGATGGGTCCTCCAACTTCGGCGGGTTGTCGCACCCACCATCGACCCGACCGTGGTCCGTCGAAAGTGCGGAGGACCACACTTCTTGCTCGCCTCTCCCCGCGGGCGCGCCGGGCTCAGAGGCGGCGGGCGAGCTCGGTACGGGATTCGATCCCGAGCTTCGCGTAGACCTTCGACAGGTTCGCCTCGACGGCACGCACGCTCACGAACAGCTCCGCGGCGACCTCCTTGTTCGAACGGCCCTCGGCCACGAGCCTCGCAACGCGCAGCTCCGTCTCGGACAGGCCCTCGATCGTTGAGCGACCGCCGATCCGGGCGCGCTCCCGCTTGGCCTTCGCGGACCAGAGGTGGGCCCCGAGGGCGTCGAACGCCTCGATCGCTTCGGTCAGCGTCTCCCGCGCATCCCGGCGGTGCTTCGCGCGCCGCTGGACCTCGCCCAGGACGAGCAGGGAACGCGCGCGCTCGAACGGGAGCCCGAGGGCGCCGTGGATCGCGATGGCGTCCCGGGCCGCCGCGACCGCCTCGCCCGGTTCGCCTCGGGCGCCCAGGACGAGCGCCCGGCAGCGTGCGGCAGTCGCGACCAGCGGAGGTCGATGAAGGTGCTCGCCGCGCGCCGCGAGGTCGTCGGCGAGATTCGCCGCTCGCCCGAGGTCGCCCAGCGCCACGAGGGCCTCGATCTGATCGCCGATGAACGCAAGCCGCTTCGAGCCTTCGAGACGCTCCGCCGGATAGGTATCGAGCTGCTCGGTCGTCGCCGCGGCATTGCCGAGCGATAGCTCCAGGAATGCCAGCATCTGGCGGGCGTAGTTGCCGTAGGCGACCTCGTCTACGTCGTCTAGCACGGAGATCGCCCGTTGGGCGAGGGTGCGGGCTGTATCCGGGTCCCCACGCGAGATCTCGACGAGCGCGATGATCGACTGCAGGCCGCCGCTTCGCATGCGGAGGCCTGCCTGCTCGGCCACCTCGAGGGCCTCGGCGGCGCACGCCCGGGCATCGTCCCAGCGTCCGGCGAACCATTCGAGCTCCGATTGGTAGAGGCTCACCCAACAGAAGCTCGCCTCGTCGCCCTCCGCGGACGCCCGGACCCGCTCCGCCGTGAGGTACGGTCTGGCCTCATCGAGCCGGCCCGCCCGGATCAGGCACACGGCGAGCATCGACGGCGCGCTGTTCTCGGCGTCGACCGGTACCCTGTCGCCCAGCTCGAGCGCCCGCTTGAAGCGCCTGACCGGGTCGCCGACGAGCCCCAGGACGACCTCGAGATCGGCTGCACGGACGTGCGCCCTCGCGAGCAGCCGCTCATCGCCGGATTCTTCGGCAAGTGCGAGCGCACGGAGGGCAAGCGGCAGCGCATTCGGGCTGCGGTCGCTCGCTCGTTCGATCTGTTCGCGATCGAGGAGCGCCGCGGCGATCCGGCGCGGATCGCCCTCCGCCTCGGCGAGTGCCTCGTCGATCATGGCCATTTGCCTTCGCAGACCCGCTTCGTCGTTCTCAACCAGCTCGCCGAGGAGCAGCTTGAGATCGCTGCGAAGCAGACCGGCCGGAATCTCGCCGATGCTGGCCTCGAGCAAGGTCCGCGCCATGTCCGACTGCCCGGTTGCGATCATGATCGGCGCCGCCTCGGCAACGAGCGCGGCCCGCAGCGCTGCGGATGTCGTTTCACCCGCGGCGGCTCTGGGTAGGGTGGCGAGCGCCTTGTCGAACAGCTCGGCCGCCGCGATCGCCGCGCCGCGATTGCGCGCCGATCTGGCCGCGCTGGCGAGCTGGCTCGCGACTTCGGCATCCGGACCGGGGTGAGCGACCGCCAGGTGGCGAGCCCGCGTCTCGGGATCCCCGGCGGTCTCGGCGATTCGAGCGTGCCAGCGCCGTCGTTCTGAAGCATCGACCGACCCGTAGGCGGCGGCTGCCAGCAGGGGGTGGGCGAACTCGATGACGCCGTCGTCGACCCGGACGATCGAGGTGGCGATGGCCGCGTCAAGGGCGGCCGCGATCGCCTCGCGGCTTTGGCCAGTCGCAACAGCCACGCCGTCGATCGTCGGCTCGGCCAGCGCAGCGGCGACGAAGAGCGCCTCGCGAGACTCACGTGCCAGGCCCAGGAGCCGCTCGGCGAGCAGCTCGCCGAGCTCGCCGCCGACGGCCAGTGGCTCGCTCCCACCTGCGCTACCGCTGCGCCCCTGATCGCGGTCGGCATTGTCCGTCGCCCGTCCGGCCGCGATCGACCGCGCCAGCTCGAGGGCGTAGAACGGGTTCCCGCCCGACGTCTCGTGAATCCGCTGGAGGGTGCGGCGATTCGCATCGAACGAGGTGCGCGTCACGAGGATGCGCTGGATCGCGCCGAGGCTGAGCGGCCCGACCTCGACCCTGGTCGTTGCCCGCTGCAGGACACGATCCGGCCGAACGCCGACGGATGCGCCTGGAGCCGGCGCGGTCGGGGAGGGGAGCCGTCTCGTTGCCAGGATCGCCACGGGCGCCCGCCCGAGTCGCCGAATCGCGAATTCGATGACCTCCGCCGACGGCGCGTCGACCCACTGCGCGTCATCGACCGCCAGGAGGACTGGCTGGGTCCTCGCCAGCGCCCGAATGGCGCTCAGCGCCCCCGCGGCGATCGCCCGTTGATCGGGCGGGCTGCCCTCGTCATCGTCGAGCAGCAGCGCGACCTCGAGCGCGCGGCGCTGCGGGCGGGGAAGCAGCGGCAGGACCGCCGCGAGATGGGGCTCGAGGAGGTCGGACAGCGCCGCGTGTGAGAGCTGGACCTCGGCGCCAGCCGCTCGACAGGCGAGGACCACGTAGCCCGAAGCTTCGGCGGCGTCGACGCCGGCCCGCCACAGCGTCGTCTTGCCGGCCCCCGCAGGGCCCTCGATCACGAAGGCGGCGGGCAGCGCGGCAACGTCGCCGACGAACGCCTCGAGCCGATCGAGCTCGGCGTCGCGCCCGACGAGTGCGGCGTCGCGCGTCGCCAGCGGGACGTCGCGCCCGACTGTCCCAGCCGCCTGCTCGAACGCGACCCGGTCTCCGCTCACGCACGGATGATGCGCCGCGGGCAAGGAGTGTGGGTCGCCACACTTTCGAGTGAAGGGCTCGGCCGTCTAGCGTCGTCGCCATGGTCACCTTCATCATCGAGACCTACCTGTCGCGGGCCCGGTCGCGGGCCCTGGAGGAGATGGCGTCGCGCCTCCGGACCGCGGTCGACCAGGCGTCCGGTGGCGCCGCCGCCCCAGATGGCGCCGCCCCGCGATATCTCCGATCGTTCTACGTAACCGAGGACGAGATCGCCTATCACGTTGTCGAGAGCGGTACGGCGGAGTCCGCCGCCGAGCTGAGCCGCGCCGCAGGTCTCGTGCCGGAGCGCATCGTCGAGGCGGAGCCGGCGCCAGGCTGATCGACGGCGTTGGCTGCGGTCTGTGACGACGGCGTTGCATCGGAACGCCGGAGGCTGATGGCGAGCGGGTCATACTGGGCCAATGGTCGATCAGGCAGCGGATCGAGTCGCAGGCCAATCGGGCGCGGGCGCCGGCGTCGAGCTGCGAACGCCCGAGGGCGACATCCTCGATCCGCTGGTCCAGGCGCAGTGCTCGCTGGCGGTCCAGCTTCGGCGCGCGAGTGGCTCGATCATCGGGCGCACCGAGGAGCTGGCCGCGATCGGGCGGGAGATCAAGGAGGCCTCGACGCGCCTGGCCGCGGTGACGCTGGAGGGCGAGCCGGGGATCGGCAAGACGCGCCTCCTGCTCGCGGCGTGCGATCTCGCGTCCGAGGCCGGTTTCACGGTCATCGCCGTCACCGCCGACGAGGAGATCCGCGGACCATTCCTCGTGGCGAGAAGCATCTTCGCGGCCCAGGCGATCCGCGACACCGCGGCGGGAACGCCGGCCGAGGCAGCCGTGCGCCGGGTCATCGACGCGATGGGCGGGCGCGACGAGCCGGGGTTCGAGAGTCTCTCGCCCGAAGCCAAGCTGCTGCGCGCGTTCGACCTGGCCGGGGTGGCGGTCGCGGCGCTCGCAGCCGTCCGGCCGCTGGCGCTGTACATCGACGACGTCCAGTGGGCCGACGACGACACGCTCCGGATGCTGCGCTACGTCGTACGCAGCGACGCCGATCTCCCGATCTTCCTGTTCCTCACGGTCCGCCCCGACGAGTTCGCCGCGGTCACGGAGGCCGTGAACTTCGTTGCCGACATGGAGCGCATGGGCCTCGTCCGCCGCCTCCGGCCGGGCCGCTTCTCCCAGATCGAGACCGCGGAGCTGCTCCGGAACGTGCTCGGCGGGCCGGTGGAGCCGGCCTCGGCGGCGGCGATGCAGGTGCAGTCGGAGGGCGTGCCGTTCATCGTGGAGGAGCTCGCGCGGACGCATCGCGAGGCCGGCACGCTCCATCTGATCGAGGGGCAATGGAAGCTCGGGCGCAACGCCGCGAGGCTGGTCCCCTCGGCGGTGCGCACGCTCATCCAGCGTCGCGCCACCCGGCTCCCGGCCCAGACCCGCGAGGCGCTCGCCGACGCGGCGGTGCTCGGCCGGAGCTTCAGCCTCCGCGACCTGCGCGCGGTCCGGACGCGATTCGGCGCGGACGGCGAAGATCTCGCCGACGCACTACACCCGGCGGTGGAGGCGGGACTCCTGCTCCAGCACCCCGAGGGCGACGCGGCGGACTACACCTTTACCCACGTGCAGGTCCGCGACTTCGCCGATGGACAGCTCTCGCAGTCGCGGCGGCGCGGCGTGCACGGCGCGGTCGTGGAGCTGCTGCTGGAGGGCGGTGACCCGTCACCGGCGGGTCTGCCGATGCTCGCCCAGCACGCCCTCGCCGCCGGCGACACGGAGCGCGCGGCGCAGTTCTCCATCGACGCCGCGCGGGCCGCCCTCCAGTCGAACGCGCCCGAGGAAGCGCTGCGACTCGTCGACCAGGCCCTGCCCGTCGTCTCGACGCCCGCAGATCGGCGGATCCTCCTCGCCACGCGCGACGACGCGTACGCCGTGCTTCGCCGGACCTCCGACCGGCTGCAGGGTCTCGCTGAGCTGGGCGCGCTCACCGAAGCCCTCCGTGACCCGGCTCTCGAGTTCGACGTCCAGCTCCGCCGCGCCGCCGCGCTCCGGATGGCCCATGACGAGGACGCGGCCGCGGAGCTCGCGCGCCGGGTTGCCGCCCGCGCCGCGGAGCGCGGCGAAACGGAGATCGAGCTGCGCGCGTACCTCGAGCTGGGCCAGGCGCTGCTGAAGGCCCCGACCGGAGAGGCGAACAGCATCACGTCGGGGGAAGTCGACGTGCCCGGGGCAGAGGCGGCGTACCGGCGCGCGGCCGAGCTTGCCGAGCAACTCGGTGACGAGCGGAGCCTCGCCGGGGCGCTGCGCGAGCTCGGCGTGGTGGTCTTCTCACGGATCCGCGACTGGTACGCCGAGGCGGTGCAGACCGGGGCGGCCTTCGAGCTCGCAGCCCGGGTCGCGGCTGGCGAGTCGCTCGAAGCGCTGATCCCGACCTTGCCGATCGCTCCCGATGTGGCCGAGACCCGGGCTCTGCTGGAACGCGCCCTCGCGCTGTACGAGCGTCTCGGCGATCGGACCGGGGTCATGTCGACGGTCATCGCCATGGCCTATGCGAGCTACGCCGGGGTCATTCACGTCAGCTCGTCGGCGCGGCATCTCGAGGAGATCCGGCGGGTCACGTCGCGCCTGACCGAGTTCGTGACCGAGAGCGAGCGCGCCCGCCTGGAGCTGCAGATGCTCTTCGGCGTCCATGTCTACGCCAGGGCAAAGGTAGTGCCCGACCTCATGCTCTCGCGCGGGGAGGAGGCCTACCGCGCCGCCCGCCTGCTCGGCGACCAGGCGACCGAGTTCAACGCCGCCGGCGGCGTCGCGCTCAGCCACCTGGAGCTCGGCGACGTCTCGGAAGCCGAGCGCTGGTTGGGCCTCGCGGCGGGCGTGGTGTCCATCGAGCCGACACCGAACCGCGCGCGCAGGCTCGAGCTCTGGCGAGGCATGGTCCGCGCCAGTGCCGGAGATGCCGAGGGGATGCGCCGGCACCTCGAGGGCGCGGTCGCCCTGGCGACGAGCCAGGGCCGGGCCTCGGCGCGCTGCGAGGCGCTCGCTCGGCTGGCACTGGAATCAGCTCGACTCGGTGCCGCGACCGGGTCGCCCGAGCTGCTCGACCTCGCCGAGCGATCGGCGTTGGCCGCAAAGGAGGTCGCCGCGCTGCTGCCAGGCCATCCGGTGTGGAGGCCGCAGGCGGACGCGGCGCTGTCCGCGGTCGCGCTTGCACGTGGCGACGTCGAGGGGGCGGTCGTCGCCGCGGGTGACGCGATCCAGGCACTGCAGGGATCAGGCACCGAGGACGGCAACCTCGAGATCTCCATGCCGGTGGCCCGGGCCATGTTCGCCGGCGGCCCGCCCGAGGTGCAGGCCTTCGTGCGCAGCTATCTGCAGATCATGCTGGCGCGGATTGCCCAGGGCACGCTCGATGAGGCCGCCCGCGTCCGCTGGCTCCAGGGCCCGGTCGGCCGGGAGCTCGTCAGCCTCGTCGGTCCCTTCGAAGAAGCTCGCTCGGAGACTCGTGCCGACGCATTCGACGCACCGGACATCGATGACGTCGATCGTCGGCTGCTGCGGCTCCTCACCGAGGGCAACACGAATGCCGAGATGGCCGAGAAGGTGGGCCTGACGGAGGAGGCCGTCGGCGTGCAGCTCGCCCGGCTCCTGGCGCGGCTCGGGGTCTCGAACCGGGCGGAGGCCACCTCGCTGGCGTTCCGGGCCTTCGCGCGATGACGATGCGGAAATGACGCTTCGAGTTCGGGTTGACCGGCACAAGTGCATCGGCGCGGGCAACTGCATAACGATCGCCCCGACCGCCTTCGACTGGCTGCGCGGCGACTTCGGCAAGGCCGAGGTGGTCGACCCGGAGAGCGTCGACGACGAGCTCCTGAGCGAGGCGGCCTTCGCCTGCCCCACCGGGGCGGTGGTCGTCGAGGAGGTCACCGACCTGCTGCCCTGGCAGCTGCGCGGCAAGGCAGCGCCAACGCGCCGCGTGCTGAAGACGTTCATGTTCACCGACGTCGTCGGCTCCACGAACCTCGTCGAGGCGCTCGGCGACGAGGCGTGGGACACGCTCCTCCGCTGGCACGACACGACCCTCCGCGAGGTGCTCACGGCGCACGAGGGCCACGAGATCTCGACCACCGGCGACGGCTTCTTCGTGAGCTTCGATTCGCCCGAGCAGGCCGTCGCGGCGGCGATCGCGATCCAGCGCCGCCTCGCCGAGCATCGCCAGAAGGCCGGCTTCGCGCCGCAGGTCAGGATCGGGCTGCACGCGTCCGATGCCCAGCAGGTCGGCGAGAACTTTCGGGGCAAGGGGGTTCACGAGGCCTCGCGGATCGCCGGACTGGCAGCCGCGGGCGAGATCGTGGCGAGCCTGTCGACGGTGGGCGAGAGCTACAGGAATGCGGGCGTCCGGAGCGAGATCCTGAAGGGCCTGTCCAAGCCGATCGAGGTCGTCGTCGTCGACTGGCGCTGACGCCGGTACCGGGGAGCCTCGCCGCAGCGTGACGCGAACGTGCGGCCACGCTTGGGAACGCCGCTGTTACAACCCGGGGCCACTTGGCAGTCAGGCCGTGACATGGCATGCTCGATCGTGTGAAGTACCGCGGGCGCCCAGTGCCACGCGGAGGTCGACACGAGGAGAGGCCCAAATGGGAATCATTTCATGGCTGGTCGTTGGCGCGATTGCCGGCGTGCTCGCCGGCTACCTGGTCAAGGGTGATGAGGGGCTCGGTCTGATCGGCCGGATTGCCCTCGGCATCATCGGCGCGCTCGTCGGTGGGTTCCTGGCGGGATTGCTCTTCCCGGGCGAGGACTTCGTCAACGGGATCAACATCACGTCGATCATCACGGCGACGATCGGCGCGATCATCGTGGTCGTGGGGTACAACATGGTTCGCGGACGGACACGGACGGGCAGCGGCCCGATCTGAGCCGATCCTCCACCTGAGAACGCCCGGTGCGCGCAAGCGTCCCGGGCGTTTTCGATTCCGGCGTGAGTCGGCGTCGGCGCTGCGACTCGCGCGACTCAGCGCGGCGCGGGGGCGGCGCGAACGAGCGCCAGGACGTCGGCCAGTCGGGCCGTCGCGAGGGCGATCACCGTGTCGGCGCCGCCGTAGTACATGCGCAGCAGGTCGGTCGTGGGGTCGTGCACCCAGCCGCACGGGAAGACCACCCGGCCGACGTCGCCCGTGATCTCGTAGGGCGCTTCGGGCCAGAAGATCCACTCGTCAGTGCGGTGCAGCACGACGCCGGGGTCCTCGAGGTCCAGGAGCGCGAGACCGGCGCGATATATGGGCCCGTCCGAGGTCACGCGGACGCCGTGGTACATCACGAGCCAGCCCTCCGGAGTCTCCAGCGGCGGTGGCCCGAGCCCGATCTTGTCAGCGTCCCACCACGCTCCGTCGCGGGCTTCGAGGAGCAGCCGGCGGTCGCCCCAGTGCTGGAGGTCGGGCGAGTACGACAGCCACATGTGCGCGCTGCCGCGGAGCGGGGAGGGGCGGTGGATCATCACCCAGCGCCCGCCGATCCGGCGCGGGAACAGCGCGGCGTCCTTGTCCTCGGGCGGCATCACCGCCCCCAGGCGCGTGACGGTCCGGAAGTCCTTCGTGGTCGCCAGGGCGACGAGGGGTCCACGACGGCTGTACGCGGTGTAGGCGATCGCCCACTCCTCGCGCTCGGGAAGCCACGTGAGGCGGGGGTCCTCGCAGCCCCAGGTCTCGTCCGGGTCGCGATCAACGTCGGGGACGAGCAGGGGCTCCGGATCGAATCGCCAGTCGGTCTCGCCATCCGTGCTGCGGGCGACGTGCAGCAGCGAGATGCCGCGCATGTCCTCGACCCGGACCAGCAGCAGCGTCTCGCCATCGACCTGGGCGGCGCCGGGGTTGAAGACCGTATTCGCGGGGTAGGGGGCGTCCGCGGCGGTGAGGATGGGGTTGCGGGCGGACCGCTCGAAGAGCGGCGCCACGCGGGTCAACTCGCGGCCGCCGCGAGGTGGATGGCCGCCGGCCTGTGGTCGCGTGCTGCGCCGGCTGCGGCGCCATCGCGGCTGCCGGGGCCGACGGTCGTCGAAGCGGTCGTCGCTGGCGCGGTTGCCTGCGCGGCCGTCTCGGCTGCCTTGGCCGTCGCGGCTGCCGTTTCCCGATGGGCTCGAATGTGCTCCGCGGCGATGAGCCACATGAGCGTGGATTCGGCCCCCTGGTTCAGGTTGAGGCCGCTCGGCGTGAGGCCGTCGAAGGCCGCGCCACGCGCCGGATTGGCAACAGACCGGCCGAGGTCGTTCCGGCCCAGGAACCATGCGTAGGCGAGCTCCATCGAGGCACCGAAGCGAGATTCGCCGGTGGCCTCGAGGGCCGCTTCCGCGGCCAGGAGGAGCGCCGTCGCCTCGATCGGCTGCTGGTCGAATCGCGATCGGACGCCGCCGCGCCGCCACCACCCGTTACCGATCGGTGACAGGTGCCCGCCAGCCGAGGTCTGAACGCTCAGCAGCCAGTCGACGACCTGCACCCCGGTGCCGACCAGGTCGGCCGAGCCGAGGCGCCGGCCCGCCACGATCAGGCAGCGCGGGATCAGCGCGTTCTCGTAGGTCAGTTCGTCCTCCGGCCAGAACCAGTCGGACGAGGCGTTGCCGCGAAGGCGACGATCAATGCTCCTGGCGAACTTCGCGAGCCACGTTCGCGCGGGCTCGTTGGGGCCGACCCGGAGGATGGCCTCGCAGCCAAGGACGACCGAAGCCTGTGCGCGGAGGGCGGTCAGCCGGCCGATGGCCGGGAGGGCGCGGTCCCAGAGCCGGGTCGCGTCGTCGCGCAGCTCGTCGTCCGGGGCGCCGCCGATGGTCTCGCCGATCGCGAGCATTGCGCGGCCCTGGCTGTCATCCGACTGCTTGCCGGCAACCCACTCGCCGGTGACGGTGCGGAAGTTGCGGAATCGGCCGGTCGATTCGTCGAATGCCTCCTCGAGGAAGCGAAGGTTGCGCCGCGCGCTGTCGGCGACCGAGGGCCAGCCGAGGACGCGAGCGTGGAGCAGGTCCACCTCGAGCGCCCGGGCAACGTCGTCGACGCAGTAGCCGTGGGCCGGATCGGGCCGGGTCCCGATGGCATGTTGCATGATTCCGAGGTCGCCCGAGAGCGCCTCGAGGTGCCGGCGGCTGATGGGATGGAGCCGGGCGATCCCGACAGTGTCCTTCGCCTGGTCAACCACGGGCGGCCGCCAGCTGGGGAGCACGGTTTATGGTGCGGCCGGGCGCGGAGATCGCCGCGCCAAATATCGCTGCGGCGTTGCCGGCGAGGTCCGCGAATAGCGAGCGGTACTGCGCACCAACGGCGGACCAGACCATGCCCCGCGTGTGCGCGTAGGCACGCTTGCCTATCGCCGCGCGGAGGACGGGATCGCCGAGCACCTGGTTCAGGGCGGTGGCGAGGGCGTCGGCGGATGCCGGCGGGACGAGGACGCCCCGACCGTCGGCGAGCAGCTCGGCTGCATAGGCGTACGGCGTCGACACGACGGCTCGACCGGCGCCCATCGCGTAGGACAGCGTCCCCGACACGATCTGGGCCATGTTGGGATACGGCGTGACGAACGCGTCGGCAGCCTGGAGCCACTGGGTCAGCTCGCCCTTGCCAACGAACCGATCGATGAACTGGACGTGGTCCTCCATGCCCACCGTGGCGACCCGGTCGGCGAGGGAGCGGCGGTAGGCCTCGCCCTCGCGCAGGAGCATGTCGGGATGGGTCGCGCCGACCATCACGTACAGCGCGCGCGGATGCTCGGCGACGACCGCGGGCAGCGCATCGATCGCCAGCTCGTAGCCCTTGCTGGGTCCCACCAGCCCGAAGCTCAGGATGACGTCGCGACCGGCGATGCCCAGGGCGGACTTGACCGAGGAGGATTCGACCAGCGGCAGGTCCGGAACGCCGTGTGGGATGACATGCACGCGCCGTGGATCGACGCCGTAGGCCGTGCTCAGCAGGTCTGCCGCGGAGCTCGACATCACCACCGAAGCCTCGGCGATGGAGACGAGCTCGCGCAGGACCGTTCGCTGGAGCGGCGAAGGCTCCCGGAGCACGGTATGCAGCGTCGCCACGGCGGGGACGCGCAGGGCGCGAGCGAAGTCGAGGACGTGCTCGCCGTCCTCGCCGCCCCAGATGCCGTACTCGTGCTGGAGCGACACGACGTCCGCGCAGTCGCTGAGCGAGCGGGCAGTCCGGAGGTAGTCCGATGCCTCGTCCTTGCGGATCCGGTGATGGACCTCGGACGGGTAGAAGGGCTCCTGGTCGGCGGGGTGGAGTACGGCGATCTCGCCACCGCCGGCGGAAGCCGCCAGGTCGTGGGTAAAGGTCGCGATGCCACAGCGACGCGGCGGGTAGGTCGAAACGAACGCGGTTTTAATGATCAGCTAGTTCCTCTCGAGCCGGCGATGCCGAGGGCACGCGGCGAGGGAGATGAGCCGGCCGGCGACCCGCTCCGAGGAGCGGGCGCGGCCATGGCTCGTTGTCGCCGGGACGCCGGGGGCGTGCCGGCTGGGTGCGGCTGGTTGGGCCGCCCGCGGCTGGTTAGGCCGCGGAGACCTGCGCTGCGCGCGGGCCCTTGGGGCTCTGCTCGATCTCGAACTTGACCTTCTCACCGCCGACGAGGCGATCGAAGTCAAGCGAGGAGTCGAGGCCGCCGCGGTGGAAGAAGTATTCCTTCGCATCCTCGGCAGCGATGAAGCCGAAGCCGCGGTCGGCGACGATCTTCTTGATGGTTCCGGTGGTCACATTGACCTCCAACACTTCCCGAACAGGGAACTCAAAACGCACGGTCTGTTCGAGAAGGGGGGACCACACGGACGACGCCACGGATTGCGGCGAGGTGCAACCATAGCACAAATGTTCGATCCTGGGAAGGGCCGTGGTCCCGGGACACGCCCGCCGCCGCGCTCAGTTCGTGATGCCGACCCCCGCTCCAGGTGCTTCCGCTCGCTTGACGGCGCCCAGCGCGTCGAGCCGTGCCAGGAGCGGGCGAGCGCCCAGCTCGGTGAGGATGGCGCGGCCCTCATCGATGACCGAGTGCACGGCTGGGTCGTCCGGCCCGAGGAGCACCGCCATGTCGAGCACCGCCATCGCGAGCGAGAACCGGAGGCCGAACGCGCGGTAGCCCGCGAGGGCGGACCGGTAGAGTGCCACCGCATCATCGCGCCGGCCCTCCAGCACTGCGATCCCTGCCCGGATGGCCTCGAGGTGGTGGTCCGCCACGCCGCCCGGACCACCCCCTATGCGCTCGAGCAGCCGGCTGGCGGCATCGACCCTACCGGCATGGAGCGCGTATCGGCCGAAGTACTCGAAGTCGATCAGGTCCGAAAAGGTCGCGGACTGGAAGAATGGTTCCGCCAGCTCAAGCGCTCGCGCAAGGTCTCCGGCGGCGAACGCGCAGCGTGCGAGGTAGCCCGCGACGTTCCGTTCCGACTGGAGGTCGTTGTCCCGTCGGGCCATCTCCAGGAGGCGCTCGGCCCGCCCGACGTCCGGCCTGCCCGTCCAGACCGTGAAGTAGTCGCGGACGCTCTCGAGCCAGTCCTGGTCGGTCTGCTCCCGCTCCACATCCAGCATCGCGCTCACGGCCTCGTGGAGCCAGGCCCACTCGCCGAGCTGCTCCGCTGCGCCGACCGCGTTGCCTGCGTGGTAGCCGTCGAAGACGCGCAGGCCGAGCCGGCGGGCCGTCGCCATCCCGAGCTTCGTTCGCTCCAGGCTTGCCCGAGGGTCGGTATTCGAGGTCAACGACGCGAGGTTGTTCAGGGCCCGAAGGCTGGGGACATTCTGCCGGTGCGATGTCGCGTCCACCACCGCGCCTTCCAGCAGCGCGATGCCCTCACGTATCTGCCCGCCCGCGCCCATCGCGACGCCCTTGGTCACGAGCGCCATGGCGATCGTCTCGTCGAGCCGCAGCGGCTCGGCGAGGGCAAGGGCGCGCTCCGCCCAACGGATCGAGTCTGCGTAACGCTGGCGACGGAAGTCCAGTCGAGCCATTGTCTCGGCGAGGTTCGCGGCCGCCTCGCCGGCCTCTCGCTCCGTAGTGGCTCCGCGCGCCAGGGCGCCGGTGACGAGCGCCTCCGTCTCGTCGGCGATCTGGGCGGCGAGCCGCTCCGCGTCGGCAATCCGCGTTGCCGACAGGTGCTCGCCGATGAGGAGGCCGCTTGCCCGGATCACGCCGATCCGGTCGCCGAGGGCGTCGTATGCGCTCACCGCTGCTGCGAGATTCGCGTAGGCGGGAGCCCAGTCCGAGCGGAACGCCTGCAAGCGGCCGATCCGCTCGAGGAGACGGGCGCGTTGGGCCGGGTCCGCCGTCACCTCCAGCGCGGACCCGAGCGCATCGATCGCCTGCCCGAGCGCGCCGAGCTCTCGGGCCCGCTCGGCCGTCGCCAGGAGCGAGATCCTTGCCTGGGTCGCGACAGCCTCGCCCTCGGGGCCCTCGGGTGCAGCGCGGTACGCCTCGACGAAATGGGTCGCGACGACCCCCGCCACCTCTTCGTCGCCTAGCGATTCGAAGTAACGTGCTGCGGCGAGGTGTCGGGCGCGGCGCTCCCGCTTCGAGAGCGTGGAGAAGGCGACCTCGCGCAGGAGCGCCTGCACGAAGGCGTGCTGGCCGCGTGTCGGGGCGCGCGGATCCGTTTCGAGGGTCAGGATCTCGCGCCGGACGAGGACGGTCAGACGCGGCAGGAGTGCCTCGGGTGCCTCGCCGCTCATGGCCGTCAGCGCCTCGACCGTGAAGCTCTGGCCCAAAACCGCCGCGTCCTGGAGCAGCGAGCGGTCGACCTGCGGCAGGGCGTCGAGCCGAGCCGCGACGAGCGCGTGCAGGGTCGGCGGAACCTCGAGCTCGCGCAGGTCGAGCCCGGCCCCTTCCGTCGCCGCCGCGAAGTGGCCGTCGCGCTCCACGAGCTGGCCCCTCGCGACCAGCATGCGGATGGTCTCCACCGCGTACAGCGGGATGCCGTCGGCGCGATCGAGGATCCGTGCCACGACGCGCTCGGGAAGGCCGGGTGCCATCCCATCGAGCAGCTCGCGCATCGCGACATCGAACAGCGGATCGAGGCGCATCGCCATCGCGCCGCGCCGATCGGTGCCCCAGCCGGGTCGCCGCTCCAGGAGCTCCGGTCGGGCGAGGGTCAGGACGAAGATGGGGCTGGACCTGCCCCAGTCGAGGAGGTGCTCGAGGAAGTCGAGCAGTCCATCGTCCGACCACTGGAGGTCCTCGACGACGAGCGCCACCGTCCCGCTGGTCGCGACGCGCTCGAAGAACGTCCGCCATGCGGCGAAAAGCTCTCCCGAACCGCCCTGGGGCGCCTCCTCCACGCCCAGAAGGACGAGGATGCGGGGCTCGATCCAGGCGCGCTCGGTCTCCTCGGGCACGTGCTGCCTGAGCATCGCCGCAACGGCCCGCCGCGTCGTCTCGGCGTCGTCGCCCTCCGCGAGGCCAGCCCGCCGGCGAAACATTTCGCTCAGCGCCCAGAAGGTGACGCCCTCGCCGTACGACGGGGAGCGCCCCCGGTGCCACCACACCTGCTCGACCACGCCGTCGAGGTACTTCTCCAGCTCCCAGGCGAGCCGGCTCTTGCCTATGCCGGCCTGCCCCACGAGGGAGACGAGGCGCGCGCGTCCCTCGCGGCCCGTAGCGTGGAACTGCTCCTTGAGGAAGCGCAGCTCCTCCGCACGACCCACGAACGGCGGCTCGATCGCGTCGGGCCGGCGGGCACCGCCGCGCTCCGCGACAACGCGCATCGCACGCCAGGCCGGCACCGGTTCGGCCTTGCCCTTGAGGACCTGGTCGCCGGCGGGCTCGAACGCGATCGCCTCGCCGGCGGCGAGCAGGGTCTCCTCGCCGACGAGGACCGTCCCGGGCGGTGCCGCGGACTGCAGGCGCGAGGCGGTGTTGACCATGTCCCCGGTGACCATGCCCTCGGCCTCGGCGCCAAGCGCGACGGCGGCTTCGCCGGTCAAAACTCCGGCGCGCAGCTGGAGCTCCACCTTCATCTCGCCGCCGAGCAGGGGCACCATCTCGACGAGGTCGAGCGCAGCCCGAACGCCTCGCTCGGCGTCGTCCTCGAAGGCCGTAGGTGCGCCCCACAGGGCCATGACCGCGTCGCCGATGAACTTCTCCACGACCCCGCCGTACCGGGCAACGATCTCGCGCGTGCGCTCGAAGTACCGGCTCTGGAGCTCGCGGACGGTCTCCGGGTCACGGCTTGCCGAAAGGCTGGTGAAGCCGACGAGATCGGCGAAGAGGACCGTCACGACCCGTCGCTCGGTCGTGTGCGTGGTGGTCGGCGGCGTGATCGCTGGGGCCGGTGCGTCCGACGCGGTCTCGCCGGCGGCAAGCGGCGTGCCGCAGTTGCCGCAGAACCGCGCCTCCGAGACGATCGCGGCGCCACAGGTGGGGCAGCCCACGCGCGAGCCGCACCGAACACAGAAGTTGGTATCCGGTGGGTTGTCGGCCGTGCAGGTAGCGCAGATCACCGTTCCGGGACTGTACCCGAGCCGTCGCCCACCCGCGAGCGTTCCGGTGTCAGGTTCCGACTACTTGTGTCAGGTTCCGACTACTTGGCGACTGCGATCCTCGGGATCGTCGAGGTGGCAAGGCGTTCCTCGAAGCGGGCGATCTGCTCGTCCAGCTTGCCGAGGTACTCCGAGAGCTGGCGACGGGCTTCCTCGGCGGGGGCATCGAGACCGCCCATCTCGAAGATCTTCCAGTGCCGGAGGACCGGCATGAGAACCTCGTCGCGGTGGACCTTGAGGTCGTAGATGCCGGCCTTCGCGATCTGCGCCGCCTTCCGGATGAAGCCGGGGATGCCGGCGCCGGGCATCTTGAAGTCGAGCACCTCGTCGACGATCGCGCGCACCGCCGCCGAGGGCTCCAGCTTGAGCGCCGCGGTGAGCACGTCGCGGTAGAAGACCATGTGCAGGTTCTCGTCGGTCGCGATGCGGACCATGATCTTGTCGGCCACGGGATCGTCCGAGTAGCGACCCGTGTTCCGATGCGCGATCCGCGTCGCCAGCTCCTGGAAGGTCACGTAGGCGAGACCGTGGAGCGTGTCCGGCGCGTCCATGTCATAGCCCTTCTGGAGCTGCGTCATACGCCCGCGCTCCAGGGCGATCGGGTCGATGTTGCGGGTGACCGTGAGGTAGTCGCGCAGCACGATGGCGTGCCGGCCTTCCTCCGCCGTCCAGCGCCCCACCCAGTTGAGCCACGCGCCGTCGCCGTTGCCGAACATGCCGTGGATCAGGCGGTGGTAGCTCGGCAGGTTGTCCTCGGTGAGCAGCCCGATCTCGAAGCTCGTCTGGGCGACACCCGTCAGCCGCGGCTGGTCAGGGGTCCAGGGCTCCTTGTCGAAGTCGCGCCCGAGCCGGTAGGGAATGAAGTCGTGGGGGAACCACTCCTGGGCCATGGCTGCGTGGCGGTTGTACAGCCGCCCCACCTCGGGCTCGAGCTCGAGCAGCAGGGCGCCCTCGTCGATCGGAGCCTTCGTTCTGGCGCCCTTGAGGCTTGGAGCATCGAGGAGGTCGGTCATGGGCCTAGCGTAGGCGCGATTGGACCAAACCGCGCTCGGGTTCGTTGTGGATCTGCATCGTTCGAGGTTACGAAGCGATTCGAAGTGGTGGACCGCCCGCCGGGCGTTGGAGCGTTTCGAGGATGATCGCACCCCACAGCATCGAGACGTCGCTGACCGACAGGCCGCTCCGGCTGCGCCACGGCCGCCCGCGGCCGTCGAGGACCTCCCAGAACGTGCCGTCACGCTCGATCAGGCGGCGCATGCGCTCGAGCTCGGCGGCCGCCGCCGGCGGATCGACCTCGGTGAGCAGCGACAGGTAGATGGAGCCGAGGCTCGTCCACGACGTCGTCGTCTGGTAGTCCGCGGACCACAGCCGGTAGAGCAGCATCAGGCCGTCTGAGCCGTGGCTCGCCTGGAATCGAAGGGGGTATGGCGCGGCGTATCCCTCGCGCTGGAGCGTCTCGAGGGCCGCCGCCTGCATCTCGCCGTCTTCGATCAGGCCCGCGAAGAACGGCCAGACGTTCGCCTCGCCGGAGGTCTCGTCTGTGCCGAGGCGGTCCCGGAACCGGTCGCCGGTCCAGAAGTGGCGCCGGACCAGCGAGCCCCACTCGGGTGCGGCCGCGCCGGCGCTCGCGCCCGCGCCGGCGTTCGCGCCCGCCCTGGCGTCCGTGCCCGCGCCGAAATGCCTCGACAGCAGGGCCGGGCCCCAGCCGGTCTCGGCGACGATCCGCCCGAGCAGGGCGACCATCGTGTTCGCGTAGGCCGTCGAACCGTTCTTGAACGTGTCGCGGTGCGCGGAGAAGTGGCGGTCGGACCGGACGAGGCCGGTCTCCGCGTCGACGGCGACTTCGACGAAATGCTCGACCTCCGCGGCCAACCAGTCTCGGTGCTCGTGGGCGAGGGCCGCCGCTCCCGCGCCCGCGGCGCCGCCACCACGCTCCAGCGCCCTCAACGAGGAGAGGAGGAGCGGCAGCGAGTCGATGCCGTAGTCGAATATGTCGACCGGGGCGCGGAGTAGGGGATTGATCGTCGTCGAGACGTGCGAGCGGCGGCGAGTCCACACCTCCATCGCCCAGGCGAGGCTCGACAGCAGCCGCTCGGGCCACGGCCCGCCGAGCCGGACCAACGCGGGCGCGGCGAAGCCCTGGTCGCGGGTCCAGAGCTGCCGGTAGTGTCCCGGGCTGGCGGTCAGGTACTCGCCGGACCAGCAGCGCTCCAGGCCCGCCCGGAGAATCTCCTCGGCGGGGCCCTCGTGGCGCACATGGCCGAACACCGCTCGCCGCACCCGCACGCCCGCAACGTGGAGGCCCATCCCGAGCAGCGCCGGGTGCAGGAACGCGTTGATCACCGTCCGGCCCTGAAGTCGCCGATCGTTATCGGCGCCCGTTCTCGAGGGCGCGGAGCACGAGCCGCACGACGATCGAACCTAGCGTCGCGAACACGAGCGCGCCGAGGAAGCCCGTTGCCGGCTGCCCGTTGAGCTCGCGCGCGAGCCAACCGCCGACCACGCCGCCGATGATGCCGACGACCATGGTCGGGAGGCAGCCCTGGACGGTCTTGGTGCCGACGAACCAGCCCGAGATCGAGCCGGCGAGCAGGCCGATGAGTATCCACCCGATGAGGTCGAAGCCCAGCATGGGGGACATTGTCACGCATCGCCGACGGCGAGGCGGCGCATCGAATTCGGCAACGGCTCGCCGGCCGGCCGCAACGGCTCGCCGGCCGGCCGCAACGGCTCGCCGGCCGGCCGCAACGGCTCGCCCGCCCGCCGCAACCTGCGTCCACCATTCGGGGCCCAGGACCCGTTCAAGCCCCAACCTGATCGGGACGTCCGCGCCTTGTTACCCCGGTACCCCCGCGAGACGTTAGTTCCAACGAAGCGAAGTCATCGTCGCGCTTCACAGGCAGGCCAGCTCGATGCGGCCTTCCCGCACGATTCGCCCCGTCCGCCTGGTCGCCCTGGCGCCGCTTCTCCCAGGCTGACGGTTGGAAGTCACCTGGGCGGGTCGCGACCATGACAGCCCAGATGCCTGGGAGCCGGCGGTCGCGGCGCGTAAGCACGAAATGCACGGCGACGTCGGCCACGGGACATCGACGCCGGCATTTTGCCAATCCACGGCGCTAGTTCCGCTTCATTGGAACCATCTTGAATCAGGCGCCGGGGGGAAAAGGACGACGGAGGGGGTCAAGTCCCACGACGTGGTGTAACAGGGCGTCACCCTCACGGCGGGGCTCGCGGGGTTGACGCAAGTCGTTGACTGATCAATCATTTGCACATGCCCGCAATCACCGTCGACGACATCACCGTCCTGCCCCGCATTCCAGATCCTGACGCTGCGGCCTCACGCCAGCGGCCGGTCCAGTCGATCACCAGCGCCCCATCCGGCTTCGAAGGTGAGGGATTTCCGGTCAGGCGCGCGTTCCACGGCGTGGACCTCGCCGAGCTCGATCCGTTCGTCCACCTGGACCAGATGGGGGAGGTGGAGTACGCGCCGGGGGAGCCCAAGGGCACGCCGTGGCACCCACATCGTGGCTTCGAGACCGTCACTTACATGATCGACGGTGTCTTCGAGCACAACGATTCGAACGGCGGCGGGGGCACGATCACCAACGGCGACACCCAGTGGATGACCGCGGGCGCGGGGATTCTGCACATCGAGAAGCCGCCGGCCTGGCTCGTCGCCAGCGGTGGCCTGTTCCACGGATTCCAGCTGTGGGTCAACCTGCCGGCGGCCCAGAAGTGGTCCGCGCCGCGCTACCAGGACATCCGAGCGAACCAGGTTGCGCTGGCGACGTCGCCCGATGGCGGCGCGCTGGTTCGCGTCATCGCCGGCGAGATCCCGGGCGAGGTTTCGGGCGAGCTCGCGCGCGACGGCGCAGGCGTGCCAACGGTGCTCGCTGGGCCCGGGTCGACGTACACGCCGATGACGCTCGTCCACGCGACCCTGAGCCCGGGTGCCCGCCTCTCGCTTCCGTGGCGCGCCGACTACAACGCGCTCGTCTACGTGATGCAGGGCTACGGGACCGTCGGCGCCTCGCCGACCGTGCGTGCCGGCACGTCGATCGCCGGCGGTGCGGCTCCGGGCGCCGAGCCCCAGCCGATCCGCACCGGCCAGCTGGCGGTCTTCGGACCCGGTGATGCGATCACCGTGGCCGCGTCCGACGCGCGCCACCAGGAATCGCGCAGCCCCAACCTCGACGTCCTGATCCTCGGCGGCCGCCCGATCCGCGAGCCGGTCGCGTGGATGGGCCCGTTCGTGATGAACACGCGCGAGGAGGTCATCCAGGCGGTCCGGGACTACCAGGCCGGGCGCCTCGGCACCGTCCCCGCCATCCACGGCGCCCCCACGACCGTCGTGGAGTCCGCAAAGCCCAGCTAGCGCGCCGGCCTGAGGGCTCGGCGCCGCGAACTATCGTCATGACGGCCGCGATATGTCATGACGCCCGCGATGCCTGTGGGCTAATCACGACGCGGGCACCGCGACGATTCTCGGGACACCGCCGGCGATGCCTGTGGGCTAATCGCCACGCTGGCGGCCCACGTACGCCTTGAGACGCTGGTCTCGTTGTCGGTCGCGCGCCCGCCGACGCGCGTCGCCGGCGGCGGGTGAGAACGCCAGCCGGAGCTATCGGAACGCGTGAGATCGGTCGCCGGGCGATCGATCATCGGGAATGAGCTGCAACTTGGTATCGAGACCGGCCAGCAGCCGAGCGACCCAGGCGACGCGGATGCCTTCGGCGAGCCCGCACTCCAGCCGCGAGATCGTCGACTGCGACAGGCCGCATCGCCACGCCAGGGCCCGCTGCGTGAGCCCGCGCGATCCGCGCAGGTCGCGCAGGACCTGACCGAGCTCCTTCAGGGCCTCCCGTGTTTCGGGGTCGATCCGACCGATGTCGTGGGCCATGCGGAATCTGACCAGGCATCGCTTGGCCGCCGATCATCTGCCCGTTACCGGTCCATATACGCCACGCCGAACCACGCCACACCGAAAGCTCGCCTGATTACCCCACAGGCATCGCCGGGGGGAGGACATATGGACCCGACGATTCGCGCTCAGAGGCCAAGGCAATCAATGACACGCTCGGGCACTTCGCCGGCGACGACGTCCTGCGGCGTGTCGCGGGCGCCATGCAGGCGACGACTCGCCTGGAGGACGGGACCTACCGGTTCGGCGGCGAGGAGTTCCTGGCCATCGTGCGACTCGATGGGGAGGACGACGCCCGGGCCGCCGCCGAGCGGATCCGGCTTGCCGTCGAAGCGCTCGCCATCGAGCATCCCGGTAACCCGCCGTTCGGCGTCGTTACCGTATCCGGTGGCGCCACCGTCATCGACCGCACCCGCCTCGCCGAATCCGACGATGCCTGGCTGCGCGCCGCCGATACGGCCATGTACAAGGCGAAGCGCCGGGGACGGAACCAGACCGTCGTCGGCTGATCCGGCATCGCTGGGGCTGGAACGCTGCCCTAGGGCATCGCAACGCAACGTGCCGCGTGAAGAGGCGGCGCCGACAGGCGCGCCTGTCGGCGCATACTCCCTCGGGGTATTGACAAAGGGGTTGTCAAGAGGGGTTTCGAAGGCGTAGAATGAATGTCAACGGCTTGTCAAGACTTGACAGGCCGACAGTCATGTCCGGCATGTCGCGATGGTCGCGCGAGACGGTCGAGCGGGAACCGCGCCGTGTTCCTGGACGTAGGAACCGGCGGAGCACCAGGAGGCATTTCGAGACGGCTGGCGGCGTTGCGGCAGAGGTCAAGAGCAGGCTGAACATCGTCGACGTGGTCGGCGAGACGGTCCAGCTGCGGAAGGCCGGCACGACCTTCAAGGGCCTGTGCCCGTTCCACGGCGAGAAGACGCCGTCGTTCACGGTCACGCCCGGCCGCGATTCGTGGAAGTGCTTCGGCTGCGGGTTGGGCGGCGACGTCTTCAGCTTCGTGATGCAGCGCGACGGCGTCTCGTTCCCGGATGCCCTGCGCACGCTGGCCGCGAAGGCGGGCGTCGAGATCGACGAGCGGACGAAGCGCGAGGACGCGCACCGCGCCCGGCTCCGCGACGTGATGGAGACCGCGATCGCGTTCTACCACCAGGTCCTCACCGCCACCTCGCAGGGCAAGCCAGCGCTCGACTACCTGAAGGGCCGCGGCTTTACGGACGAGACGATCTCGACGTTCCAGCTCGGCTGGGCACCGGAGGGCTGGGACACGATGAGCCGCAAGCTCGTCGAGAAGCGGGACATCCGGCCCGAGGAGCTGGTCGAGGCCGGGCTGGCGTCGCCCGCGCGGTCGCCGCAGCGGGGCGTCGGCGTCATCGACAAGTTCCGCGGCCGCGTCCTCTTCCCCATCCGCGACCAGAACGGCACGGCTACGGGCATGGGCGGTCGGATCCTGGGCTCGGAAGGGGAGGGCGGCCGCGACACTGGGCCCAAGTACCTCAACACGCCGGGCACGCCCCTGTTCGACAAGAGCCGGTCGCTGTACCTCATCGACAAGGCGAAGGGCGCGATGCGCAAATCCGGTCAGGCGGTGATCGTCGAGGGTTACACGGATGCTCTGATGGCCCACCAGTCGGGTTTCGACAACGTCGTCGCCTCGCTCGGGACGGCGCTGACGCCGGGCCAGGTCGCGCTGCTGACGCGGTACGCCAAGCGCATCGCGCTCGCATACGACGTCGACCCGGCCGGCCAGAAGGCCGGCACCTTCGGCGCGCAGGCCCTGCAGGGGCTCATCGGGCAGCTGGCCGCGACCGAGAGCGGCATCGAGCTGGACGAGGTCCGCGTCGTCCGCCTGCCTGAGGGCAAGGATCCCGATGAGGTCCTCCGCGATTCGCCGGATCGCTGGCGCGAGGAGGTCCGGACCGCCCAGCCCATCATCGAGTACCTCGTGGACACCTATGCGAAGACCTACGACCTCAAGACCCCGGGCGGCAAGGCGCGCTTTGTCGACGCGGTCATGCCCACGATCCGCGCCGTCCCGAATCCGGTGATGCGCGACGCCTATCTCCAGCTCGTCCATCGCGTGTCCGGCGTGGAGGAGCGCATCCTGCTCGAGGTCCTGCGCGGGGCGCGGGTCGGGGGAGCGTCGGGTCTCGCCGGTCGGTCGGCCGGCTTCCCGGGTGGGGGTTCGTCCTACACGCCGGGACCGGGCGATGCACCCACAGGCGTCACGAGCGACAAGTCGAATCGCGAAGGCCGATTTACGGCGGATGCAGTGATCAGCGCCGCGGATTCGCTGCCCGTGGGCGAGATTCTCCGCGGCGTGCTGCCGCAGGAGGCGGAGTTCCTGCGCCTGCTCCTGCTCGTGCCGGAGCTCCAGCTCCGGATCGTGGACTCCATCGGCCCGGACCAGCTGCCCAGCACCGTGGCCCGCGAGCTGTTCCGCGCCGTCGTGCTCGCCCGCGAGCCCAACGACGAGGGCGTACACCCGCCGTTCAGCCTGACCGCCATGATCCAGGGCCTGGACCCCGAGACCGCGTCGCTGGCCCAGGCGGTCGTAGCCCGTCGGGACCCGACCCCGCGATCACTGTCCGAGGCGGATCTCACCTACGAGCTCGAGCGCCTGACGATCGACCTCGAGGAGCGCTCGCTCGACGAGCGTGCCGACTACATCGCCTCGGCGCTCGCCGAGGCCGAGCAGGCCGCCGATCGCGCGTCGATCGACGAGCTCCTGCGCGAGAGCCAGGCGATGAACGAGCAGCGCAAGTCGCTCCATCGCCGGCGCGACCAGACCCATCTCCTCACGCGCCCCACCCCGGTGCGCGCATGACCACCCGGAGGTAGCCCGCCATGCCGATCGATCCCCTTGACCAGCAGCTCGTCGAAGCGGTCCTGACCCGCCCACGGCGGGGCAAGGCGGACCTCGAGGAAGCCAAGCTCGCCGGCCTCCGCCCGTCCCGCGCCGCGCTCGAAGAGGCCGACGAGGACGAGGACGAGGACGAGGAAGAGCCCGAAACAGCGGTCGCAGCGGACGATTCCGACGACGACGCCACAGTCGAGGTCGTCGGCGAGGACGGGGAGCCGCGCGCCTCGAAGCTGCCCGCCGACGCCCCCGCCAAGCTCGATTCGGAGGAGCTCGAGGAGCCCACGCCCGCGGAGCTCGAGGCGCTGTCGGCAGACATGATCGGGATCGACGACCCGGTCCGGATGTACCTGAAGGAGATCGGCAAGGTCGCCCTGCTGACCGCCGAGGAAGAGGTCGTCCTGGCAAAGGCGATCGAGCTCGGCGAGCAGCTCGTCGACGAGCCGTGGAAAGGCATCGTCTCGCTCCACGAGTGGACGACCCACGACACCGAGACCAAGACCCGAACGCTCAAGCCGCAGCACCGGCTGCCGCTCGGCGACGAGGCGCATCGCCTGGTGCGCGAGGCCATCTCGGCGCCCGAGGCCGCGGACCTGCTCGCCCCGCCGCCGGACTTCCACCTAGTGCGCGCCGGCAAGGACGCGCAGTCCGAGGGCACCAAGGAGCTGCTCAAGGAGGGGCGCAAGCTCGTCCACGCCTACGCCGATGCCGTCGAGGCCGATTCGTCGAACGGCAAGTCGCCCGAGCGGGCGACACCAGAGGCGTTCCTGACGCTGCTCGACTGGGCGTACTTCGCCGTCCACAACGGCGACCTCGACTCGCGCGACAACGTCGGCCTCCGGGCGATCTACGACTGGACGCGCGACGGCGTGGCCTTCCCGGCGCTCGAGCGGTTCGTCATGGCCGGCAATGAGGCCGATCTCCTCAAGCTCATGGGCCACGACCCGGAGGTCCCCGAGAACACCAAGCTCGCGCACCGCAAGGGCGAGCTGGTCCGCATCGGGCGCGACGCACGTGAGCAGCTGACCTCGGCCAACCTCCGGCTGGTCGTGTCGATCGCGAAGAAGTACATCGGGCGCGGCATGTCCTTCCTGGACCTCATCCAGGAGGGCAACATCGGCCTGATCCGCGCGGTCGAGAAGTTCGACTTCGAGAAGGGCTTCAAGTTCTCCACGTACGCCACGTGGTGGATCCGGCAGGCGATCACCCGCGCCATCGCGGACCAGGCTCGGACGATCCGCATCCCGGTCCATATGGTCGAGACGATCAACCGCCTGATCCGCGTATCCCGCCAGCTCCTCCAGGAGCTCGGCCGCGAGCCGACGGTCGAGGAGATCGCCGAGGCGATGTCGAAGGGCCAGGAGGTCCAGGTCACCCCGGAGAAGGTCCGCGAGATCATCAAGGTCTCGCAGGAGCCGGTGTCCCTCGAGACCCCGATCGGCGAGGAGGAGGACTCCCACCTCGGCGACTTCATCGAGGACCGGGGGGCGCTCGCGCCTGCCGAGGCCGCTTCGCACCAGCTGCTCAAGGAGCAGGTGGAGTCCGTGCTGGACTCGCTGACCGGTCGCGAGCGGCGCGTGCTCCAGCTCCGCTTCGGCCTCGAGGACGGGCGTGCCCGCACCCTCGAGGAGGTGGGCAAGGAGTTCAACGTGACCCGCGAGCGCATCCGCCAGATCGAGGCCAAGGCGCTCCGCAAGCTCCGCCACCCGTCCCGCAGCCGCAAGCTCAAGGACTACCTGGAGTAGCCCCGGCCTCACCTGCATCAGGGCCCGCGGCGCCGCCGCGGGCCTTTCGATTCGCGCCGCGTCGGCGGGGCCTTTCGATTCGCG
>DATKBR010000070.1:0-2099 GCA_035513775.1 Candidatus Limnocylindria bacterium | reverse complement strand
GTCCTCGAGATCGCCGACGTGCTCGTGGTGAACAAGGCGGACCGGCCGGGGGCGGACGAGGCGGCGCGCGACCTCGCGCAGATGCTGACCCTGGGCAAGGGCCGCACGCCGTGGAAGCCCCCTGTGCTGCGCACCTCGGCGGCAAGCGGCGAAGGTATCCCCGAGCTCATCTCGGCGATCGCCCGCCACCGGGACTGGTCCCTGGAGAGCGGCGAGCACGGCCGGCGCCGCGACGCGGCGGCGCGCTCCGAGGTCGAGGCCGTGCTGCAGGATGCGCTCCTGCGGCGCCTCGCGGACCGCGTCGGGCCGGAAAGGATCGATCTCGCGGTGGCCCGTGTGGCCCGCCGCGAGATCGATCCGTACTCCGTGGTGGAGGATCTCCTCCGGGACTAGCCGGTCACTGGATCGCGAACTGCACCTGCACCTGGACGACGACCTCGAGATCGCCCACCGGGATCTGCGTGCCGGCGGCAGCCCCGACCTGAGCGAGATCGCGCTCAAGGCCCTTGAACGGGATGTTCACCGACTGGTCGCTGATCGCGACGACCTTGCCGAGCGAGACGCCCGCGGTGCGGGCCATCGCCTCGGCCTTGGACCGCGCGTCCTCGACGGCGAGGCGGCGCGCGTCGGCCTGTGCGGCCTTGGGGTCGCTCAGGGAGAACTGGATGCCGACGTTCGTAGCGCCGTCGTTCTGGACGAGCGCGTCGAGCGCCTTCCCGGCGTCGGTGATGGTGCGCAGGGTCAGCGTGACCATCTGCTGCGCCTGGTAGCCGGTGATGCGTGGGTTGCCGCCGCGGTCGTCGAACGCGTAGGTCGGGCTGATGCTGTAGCCGGCGGTCTGAATGTCCGCGTCGGCGACGCCGAGCCCCTTGGCGGCGGCGAGGATCCGCGTCACACGGTCGGCGACCTGCGCCTGGGCGTCGGCGGCCGTGGACGCCTGGACCGTGGCGCCGGCGCTGACGATCGCGATGTCGGGGCGGATCTTGACGGTGGCGTCGCCGGTGGTGACCACGCCTGGCGGGATGTTGCCGCTCCCGCCGTAGACGGCCATGGCGGAGCCGTTGGCACCGCTACTGAAGCCGGCGAGAGGCGTGGCGGCGAGCGCCGTCGGCCCCTTGGCGGCGACGACGAAGGCGAGGAGCAGGGCGGAGCCGGCGATCGTCGCCAGGACCGCCTTCTGGAACGTGGTGAGCATCGGTCCCTCCCGTGTGGTTCTGCCCTCACTAACGGCGGCAGCGCCCACCTGGTTCCCGACCGGGTCGGCCTCGCTCAGCGGACCGCCGTCCGGGCCTTGGCCACGTCCGCGGTGCCGACCGCGATCTGCTTCTTCCCGCCCGCGGCACCCACGACGTAGATGGCGTCGACGTTGATCCCCTGATCGGCGAGCTTCTTGGCCGTCGCGGCCAAGCTGCCCGGACGATCCTCGAGGTCCACGAACAGCATCTCGCGCTCGCCCGCGACCTTGATGCCGGCGCCCTCGAGCGCCTTGCGCGCCGCGGCGGTGTCCTCGACCAGGATGCGGATGTCACCGCTGCCGCCGGACGTCGCGGCGGAGATCGCCTCGATGTTCACGCTCGCCTTGGCCAGAGCATCGGTGAGCTTCGCCAGCGCCCCCGGCTTGTCCTCCATGGATACGCGCAGCTCCTTCAGTTGACCCGCCACTGGTGCCTCCCCCTGGACCGGCGAAAGCCGGATCCTCGCTTCCACCTATTCTCCGGCCGATGACAAGAGAGACCCCGAGAACGCCGAAGGATCACCTCGACGAGATGCGCTCGGCTGCGCTCGTTGGTGGAGGCGAGCGCCGGGCGGCGCAGCAGCATGCCAAGGGCAAGATGACCGCTCGCGAGCGCCTCGACCTGCTCCTGGACGAGGGCAGCTTCACCGAGCTCGACCGGTTCGTCACGGCGCGTCCCACGGAGGGCGTATCCGAGAGCGAGCGCGCCATGGGTGACGGGGTCGTGACCGGCTTCGGCCGGGTCGACGGGCGCCTCGTGTACGTCTTCGCGCAGGACTTCACGGTGTTCGGCGGCTCACTGGCGGAGGCGCACGCCGCGAAGATCGTGAAGGTCATGGACCTCGCCGTCAGGAACGGCGCGCCG
>DATKBR010000069.1:0-2156 GCA_035513775.1 Candidatus Limnocylindria bacterium | reverse complement strand
GAGGAGCTCATGACGGCGGCCGACCGCGCCATGTACCAGGCCAAGAAGCTCGGCAAGAACCAGATCAGCGGCAACCCGCGTCCCCGCGCCGCCCTGCTGGCGCGACGCTCCGTCGGTGCGGAGGCTCCGCCCGTGCCCGAGCCGCGCAAGGCTGCAGCCGCGACGGCGCCGCCAGAGGACCGTGCCGTGGCCGTTGAGCTGGGCTCGGCGGAGACGCCCTCGGCGACCGAGCACGCATTGCGTCCGGAGACCGACGAGTCGGAGGCGGACCCGCATGAGGTCCGGCGGCGCATCGCGGTTGCCAACCGGTCATTCGACCCGGACCATCAGATCCGGCGCGCGATGGACGCCTTCTTCTCACCGACGCCGAACGACGTGGAGCGTCCCAGCCCCGACCACTGATCGCGGCCGGGGGGTCAGCTCTCGGTAATGCCGCTCCCGACCGGGATGATCTCCCACCACAGGCGGCCCGGCGGCAGAACGACCTCATCGCCGCCGTCGACGTAGGTCCAGGTCGTGACGTCGTCCTTGCTCTCGCGTGACCAGCGCACGTCATGAGCGCGTCCGCCGACGTACAGCACGCCTGCACCGGAGTCGACCAGGAATTGCTGGCGGCGGGGGTAGCCGCCCGGATCGTTCTCGCCGATCAGCACCTGCTGCCGCACGATCTGGACGATGACCGTCGGGGTGCTGATCCGATCGCCGGTGACGCGCTCGAAGTTCGGGGCGCCCGCATCGGTCCGCAGCCAAAGGCCGGAGGCCCCATCCCATTGCCAGCCGAAGTGCCAGATGTTGGCGGTACGGATGCCGACCTGGCTCACCGCCCGTCCCTCGGGGAACTCGGGGTCCTCGCCGAAGGTGAAGGGCGCGCGCGCATCGCCGGCCCGGTCCGCTGCCGGCTTCAGGGCACCGGACTCCATGGCTTCTCGCGCCAGGTCGACATCGACGTACACGTTGTGCGGCGCTCCCCAGGGGCCCGCGCGACGGAAGTAGGGCCCGCCGTCGGTCAGGCCGTTGACGAACGGCATCCCCTCGCCGTTGAAGCGGTTGAGCACCTTTTGGGCCGCGCCGAAGTGCACGGTCAACACGCGCATCTGCTGCCACAGGTCGACGTTGAAGTAGCGCCCCGAGCGCACCGGCCCGACGTCGGCGCCGATCTCGTCGGTGCACATGTACACCGCGCCGAAGCGAGTCGTGTCGCCCTCGACGGGCGCCTCGATGACGATGTCCGCGAGGTTCAGGCCGGACGGCGGCCGAGCGATGGGGTTGTTCTCGATGGCGACCAGCATCGGCACCCGGTCGGCGAGTGCGGGGTCCGTCAGTGCCGTGCCGTTCATGGGGCACACCGCGGCCGGCGAGGCGCTGGGCGACGGCGATGGCGATGGCGAGGCGCTGGGCGACGGCGACGGGCTGGGGCTGGGTGAGGCGGATGGCGCGGGGCTCGGCGTCGGCTCGGGGGTCGAGCTCATGACGAAGAGCCCGCCCAGCGCGACGGCGACGAGCAAGAGCCCGCCCACCGCGACCAGGGCGGTGCGAGTGGTGAGGAGATGCATGAAGGGGGCATCCTAGCGGCTTGGGAGTGCCCGTGCAGCGCTGGTAGACTCGCCGCCATGCCGGGCTTCTCCACGCGTGCCATCCGCGCCGCCAGCCGCGCACCCGTGGTGCCCCAGCCGCCGGTCAACGTGCCGATCTACCAGACGAGCACGTTCGAGGTCACCGATGCCGAAGAGCTCGCCGCGCTGCTGGAGTACTCGCGCGCCGGCCATTCGTACACGCGCAACTCGAACCCGACGCACGCGGTGCTGGAGGAGACGCTCGCCGAGCTCGAGGGCGCCGAGGCGGGGCTGGTCACGGCCTCCGGCATGGCCGCCATCCACGGCGTCGTCCTGTCGGTGCTGCGCAGCGGCGACGACCTGGTCATGCCACGTGCCGTCTACGGGGGCATGGTCGGCCTCGCCGGCAGCGTGCTGGAGCGGTCGGGAATGGGGTATCGGTCGGTGGACACCACCGACCTCGCGGCCGTGGAGGCCGCCATCGGTCCGCGCACGCGCCTCGTCTGGCTGGAGACCATCAGCAACCCGACCACGGCCGTTGCCGACGTGGCAGCCATCTCCGAGGTGGCCCACGCCCGTGGCGTCCTCGTCGCCGTGGACAGC
>DATKBR010000068.1:0-26806 GCA_035513775.1 Candidatus Limnocylindria bacterium | reverse complement strand
CCGCCGGTTCGGACGGACCTCCTCTACCGGAACGAAGCCGCGTGCGCCGGCCGCCGCCGCGGCTGCGACGCTCGCCTCGCCGAACCGTCGGTCGGGCCCGACGCTCGCCAACCGTGCTGCCGCCTGGATGCTCGACGGGTGCTCGGACCAGCACCCGCGCAGCTCGAGGCCGGTCAGCGGCCGCCGCCGGCGGTCGAGGGCGCAGTAGCTGACGTCGGTTGCCAGGGACGCCCGGAAGTGGCGGCAGGTCGAACAGGTGGTCGACGAACGGCGGCAGACCCAGCAGCGTGCCGTCTCTGCCTGTGGTGCGCCGCAGTGCGGGCAATGCCACATGACGAATGCCATGGTAGCTGCGAACGGCGCGGTACGCCGCGCTCACGCTCATCCATCGCGGCGTTGTCGCCTGTGCGCGCTCGCTCACGCACCTTGGGTGCGCTCACGAGCGTGCTCGGCTCCGCCTTGCGCTGGACGCACTTGACCGCGGCGGCGGAACAGCTACTTCACGAACGTCAGCGTGACCCGGTCCGTGGACTGGCCGTACAGCTCGTGGGTCACGAGCACGGTGCCGACGCCGCCACCCGTATCAAGCTCACCAACGAGGGGTGTCGTGAAGACGGCACGCCCTTCGGCGCCGGTCACGAGCTGGTTGGAGATTGGGCCCAGCCCCGGGATCTGCAGCGTGAAGAAAGCCTGAGCCCCCGCGAGCGGCGCCCCGGACGGATCCGTGACCAGCACGACCAGCTGGAGGTTGGCCGGGTGCTTGGAGACCGAGATGCGGTACGTCGAAGCCGTCAGCCGTGCGCCCATCTCCTTGGAGCCCTGGAGCAGCGTCACCTGCGTGTCGCCGACGTTGCCGGCCGGATCCGTGCCGGTAATCGTGATCACGTTGGTGCCCGGGGCAAGGATCATGCCGAATTCGAAGGTGCCGTCCCTGGCGGCGACGGACGCGATCGAGGTGCCGTTCCCCGCGTTGCGCGCGACGAGCCTCGTTCCCGCCTGGGTGGAGCCGCGCAAGGTGACCTCGATGTTGTCGATGGCAACGTTGTTCTTTGGCGAGGTCACCGTGATCTTGGGCGGCTCGGTGTCCAGGAACCAGGTCACGATGGGGGAGTGCTCGGACTCGTCGGCGCCACGGATCACCGTGGCTGAAATGTCGTTTCGTCCCGCCGTGAGCTCGAACTGGATCGTCATCCCGGCCGTCGTCCCAACGGTCTTGTCGATGACTGGCACGGCGTCGAGGCCCTCCAGCGCGAGGTAGACCCGGACCTTCGCCGTGGGGTCCCCGACGACCTCGATCGGCACCGTCACGCGCAGCTCGACCATCGCCTCGTTGGTGTACGGCTGCTGCGGCGAGGCCAGGCGCGGCGAATCGGTCAGTGGCAGCTCGGTGGCGGTCGGCAGCGGCGTGGCCGTGAGCCGATCGAACGCGGACGAGAAGCCGGCGCCAAGCGTCGCGAGTACCGGCCCGACACCGCCGCTGGCGACGACGAATGCTGCCCCGGCGAGCACGGCGACAGACAGCGCGAGGAGGGTCCTGGCCGCGAGCGGCGCCTTCTGGCGGCGGGCGTCGAGGCCCCGATGCTGGCGGACGCGCCGGCGATCCGGTGCCGCGACCTTGACGGGCTGGGTCGTGCGCCCGCTCGACGGCGGGCGGGGGCGGACGTGCGAGCTGCGTCGGGTTGACATGCGTCCCTATCCTCGCACGGCCGGAGGCGTGACCGTGCTATTCGGATTGCTCCAAGGCGGTCCCGGGCAGCGCTGTCGGGGAGTGGCCCGGTGTACGCTGATCTGGTGCGGCGTCTGGAGGCGCTGGCAGGAGTTGGGGGTTGCGTGCAGCGAGGCGGTCCCAGGACGGGTCGCGGCATACGGGTCAGCGGCCGTCCGCCGTTCGGCCTCGGCCCGATCTCTCGCGTGTCGGCCATCTCCGCTCCGGGTGACGAGGCGGTTCCGGATGAGCGCGTCCCAGCCCGGGGACAGGGGCCGGTTGATCGGGGGTTCGGGCTCAACATCGGCGGCGGCTACAGCGACCCGGCGCGGTCGCGCGCCTTCGGCCTGCCCAACCTGCGCCGCAACGTCTGCCCGCATTTCTACGTCACCGGCTCCCGGGGGGCGCTGCCGATCCACGCGCCGCACCTGCTCAAGGGCATCGTCCGCCAGGACAGCGTGCTGTCGCGTTGCCAGCTCCGCGGCGGCGTCCACCTCGAGCAGAGCTACGTGAATGACGTATGCCTCTCGCCGCGCTTCAACCAGTGCGTGTTCTACGAGGAGGAGCTGAGCGCCCGTTGAGTCCGCGAGACGTGCCCGCCGAGCACGGTCGGGCCGGCGCGGTGCAGTACCACGATGCCGTTGGCGCGCTTGCCGACCGAGGTCGGTTCGGCGTTCGCCTGGGACTGGCTCGGACACGCGCCCTCCTGCATGCGTTCGGCGACCCGCAACTCGAGCTGCGCGGCGCTCTGGTAGGAGGCACCAACGGCAAGGGCAGCGTCCTTGCCCTCGCGTCGAGCGCCATGCGCGCGGCCGGCATCCGCACCGGCACGACGCCCAAGCCGCATCTCGTCAGCTACCGGGAGCGGCTGGAGATCGACGGCCGGCCCATCGACCCGGTGACGTTCGCGCGGCTGGTTCGCGAGGTTCTCGCCGCAGCCGATGGTGTCGCTAAGCGCCACGGGCCGCCGACCGAGTTCGAGCTGCTGACCGCGATGCTGTTCCGGTGGTTCGCGGAGGAGCGCGTCGAGGCGGTGCTCGTCGAGGTGGGCCTGGGCGGCCGGCTCGACGCGACGCACGCCTGGGACGGCGGCGTCGCCGCGATCACGAACGTGGCCCTCGACCACATGGCCTGGCTCGGCGACACGATCCCGGAGATTGCTCGCGAGAAGGCGGCGATCATCGAGCGCGGAGACCTTGCCGTGACCGGCGCCACCGGCGAGGCGCTATCGGTCATCCGCCGGCGCGCGCGCCGGGTCGGCGCCCCGCTCGACGAGGTTTCGGCGCCCACGCTGCTCGGCTGGGACCGCGACGGAATCGAAGTCGACCTCCGCTCACTGGGTCCCACCCGAATCTCGCTTCGCGGCCGGCACCAGGCGGAGAACGCTGCCGTTGCCGACGCGCTGCTCGACGGGCTGGCCGGGGCCGGGATTGCGACCGTCGATGCCGCGTCCCGGCGGCGCGGGTACGCCACGGCGCGGTGGCCGGGTCGCCTGGAGATCCTCGAAGTCGACGGCCGGGAGGTCGTCCTGGATGGCGCGCACAACCCCGCGGGAGCGGCGGCCCTGGCGACCGCGCTCGACGACCTGCGCCCGCACCTCGCCGGGGGCGGCGAGCCGGAGCCGGCGCGACCCCCGCTCACGTTCGTCCACGCCTCGATGGCTGACAAGGACGTCGACGGGATCATCCGGGCGCTCGACGGGGCGACCGCTCTCCGGGGGACGCGGATCGTCGCCACCCAGATGCCCGGCGATCGCGCCCTCGACGCGGCCGAGCTTGGCCGACGCTGGCGCGCGGTGCGCCCCGATGCGACGATCATGGTCGTGGCGGATGTCGCGGCGGCCCTCGCTCGTGCGCTGGCCGACGCGGCGGGTCCAGTCGTGGTCGCCGGGTCCCTGTACCTCGTCGGCGAGGCGCGCCGGCGCTGGCTGGACGATCCGCTGCTGCGCGACCCGGAGGTGCCCGGCGCATGAGTCCCGATGCCAGGGCGATGCAGGAGACGCGGATCGGCCCGCGGACCTTCCGCTGGGGCGAGCGCACGTTCGTGATGGGCATCCTCAACGTCACGCCCGATTCGTTCTCCGGCGACGGCCTCAGCGACGTACCCAGGGCCGTGGCACAGGCGCGCACGATGGCCGAGGAGGGCGCCGACATCCTCGACGTCGGCGGCGAATCCACGCGGCCCGGCCACGCGCCGGTGGGCGATGACGAGGAGCTGCAGCGCGTGATCCCGGTCCTGCGTGCGGTGCGCGAGGTGCTCCCGGAGATGCCCCTGACCATCGACACGACGAAGGCCGCCGTCGCCGAGGCGGCACTGGATGCCGGCGCCGACGCGATAAACGACGTGTGGGGCGTCGCCGACGACGGCACGCGAGCGAGAATCGCCGCGGCCCGTCGCGTTCCGTACGTGCTCATGCACAACCGCGCCGAGCCGCGCTACCGGGACCTCCTGCGCGAGGTCATGGACGACCTCCGCCACGCGATGGACCGGGCGATGGACGCCGGGGTCGCCGAGGCGGACATCGTCATCGATCCGGGGTTCGGCTTCGGCAAGACCGCGGAGCACAACCTCGCGCTCCTGCGGGGCCTCGGCGAGCTCCACCGCCTGGGGCGCCCGATCCTGCTCGGCACTTCGCGAAAGTCCACCCTCGGCAAGGTCCTGGACCTGCCCGCCGGCGACCGCCTCGAGGCCACGCTCGCGACGACCGTGCTCGGAATCGCGGCGGGAGTCGATATCGTGCGGGTCCACGACGTGCGTGCCAACGTCCGCGCGGCTCGGATGGCCGATGCCGTCGTCCGCGGCGGCTGGGTAGAGGGAGCGGGATGAGCGACCGGATCGTGCTTGCCGGCATGACCTTCCTGGCCCGGCACGGCGTCCACGACCGGGAAAAGGTCGAGGCGCAACGGTTCGAGGTGGACCTGGAGCTCGCGCTCGATGTCCGGCCGGCCGCGCTCGATGACGACCTGGCGCGCACCGTGGATTACGGCGGCGTGTACCAGGTCACCCGGCAGGTCGTCGAGTCGATGACGTTCGATCTCATCGAGGCCCTGGCCGAGGCGATCGCGCACGAGGTGCTCGACGCCCACCCGCTGGTCGACGAGGTGGTCGTTCGAATCAGGAAGCCGGACGTGAGGCTGGACGGGCCGCTGGACTACGCCGGGGTCGAGATCCGCCGCGGGCGCGAGCGCTCTTCCTAGAGCCCCTCGGGCCGGGTACCGAGAGTGATGCTGATGCTCATCTCGGTCCCGCCGCGCAGGATGGTCATCCGCACGGTCTGGCCCGGCCCGTAGCTCGTCAGGACCGCGTCGAGGGGGTGCTCGGAGTCGATGATCTGGTCCTCGATCCTGAGCACGATGTCGCCGTCCTGCAGGCCCGCCGCCTCGGCCGGGCTGTCGGGCGCGATGGCGGGGAGCGTCTCGCCGGACGGGCCGGTTGACGGCCCGATCAGGGCGCCGGCATCCACGCTGAGGCCCTCCTCTCGCTTTAGCTTGGCGTCGATCTGCTGGTACCGGATGCCCACGAACGGCCGCGCGAGCGGCTGGCCGGCGAGCGCCTGGATCATGATCGGGCGGGCGATGTCGATCGGGATGGCGAAGCCGATACCAGTCGAATCGCGCTCGACTGCCGTGTTGATGCCGATGACCGCGCCGGTCGCGTCGAGCAGCGGCCCGCCGCTGTTGCCGGGGTTGATCGCAGCATCCGTCTGGATCAGGTTGGTCAGGCGCAGGTCCGCGTCGATCAGGATCGTCCGACCGGTCGCCGAGATGATCCCGGTCGTCACGGTGCTGGTGTACGTGCCCAGCGGTGACCCGATCGCGATCGCGAGCTGGCCCACCTTGATGTCGGCCGACTTCCCGATCGGCGCTGCCGGCAGGCCCGTCGCATTCACCTTGACGATGGCGAGGTCCGTGAGCGTGTCGACGCCGTAGACCGAGCCGATTAACTCGCGCCCGTCCTTGAGCTCCACGGTGAGGGACGGCGCGATGTCGCCGTCGGCCGTCACTACGACGTGGCGGTTGGTGAGGATCCAGCCATCGGCGTCGAAGATCACGCCCGAGCCGACGCCCGTGTCCGGCAGGATCCCGCCGAACACCTCCGAGCCGATGCCCGTGGCCGTGATCCGGACCACCGCCGGGCTGACCTTCGCCGCGGCATTGACGATGGCCGACGACTCATCGACGGGCCCGGGGACCTGGCTGGACACCGCGGCCAGGCCGCTTGCGCCGGGTCCGGGTGCCCGGTCGAGTGCCCCGGTTGAGCTCAGCAGTAGCACCGTGCCGCCCGAGGCGAGGATCGCCGACAGGACTGCCGCGGCGATCACGCTCCCGATCCCGGTCCCACCGGCGCGTGCCTGGACGCGGACCGGCTCCACGACCGGCGGCGGCGCCGACGGCTGGCTTGCGGCGGGCTCCAGCCAGGCCGAGCGAGCCCAATCCGGGCGGCGCTCGGGCGGGGGTGCGTATGCGACGGTCTCGGTCTCGGTCTGGGGGTCGCCGCCTGGAGCGGGTGGGGGCTGGTCAGTCATGTGATGGGCCTACGGTGCGGGCTCTGGGTTCAGGTTCTGCGCGGATGACGATGAAGTTTCCGCCACGCGGCCTGCATCTGTCTCGGACGGGGGTCGCGGCAGCGCCGGGAGGACGACCCGGAAGGTCGATCCGGCGCCGAGCCGGCTCTCGACGGCCACCGTCCCGCCGTGCATCTCCACGATGCTGCGGACGATCGACAGGCCCAGCCCGCTGCCGCTCCCGCGCGCCTCGCTGGCGCGCGAGCCACGGAAGAAGCGGTCGAAGATGCGCGGCAGCTCGGTCGGATCGATCCCGATACCCGTGTCCGACACGCTTATCGACGCGTCCCCGCCGGCCTCGGCGCGCACCTCGACCTCGACCCTTCCGCCACGCGGCGTGAACTTGATCGCGTTGCCGACGAGGTTGGTCACGACCTGCCCGATTCGGACCGGGTCGTGCCGGATCTGGATGGCGTCCTCCGGTCGGTCCATCGTCAGCTCCACACCGCGCCGGCGCGCGGTGGCCGCCGCCTGGTCGACCGCCTGCTCCACCGACGATCGCAGGTCCTCGCGTCGCAGGTCGAGCAGGACGAGGCCGGAATCGAGCTTCGACAGCTCGAGCAGGTTCTGGGCGAGCCAGTCGAGGCGCTCCAACTGGGCCCGGCTGGTCTCGAGGAACTCGCTCCGAGCCGTTGGGTCGTCCGCCGCGCCCTCGACCAGCAGCTCGTTGAAGGTGCGCAGGGCGGCAATCGGCGTCCGCAGCTCGTGCGACACGTCGGCAAGGAACTCGCGGCTCCGGTCCCGGTCGCGACGAATGATCTCGACGCTCTCCTGGAGCCGCTCGGCCATCGCGTTGAACTGGAGGCCGAGATCGGATAGCTCGATCGGGCCGTCCTCGATCGCTTCCGAAGGGACGCGTCGCGCGAAGTCGCCCTCGGCGAGGTCACGGCTCGCTTCGGTCAGGCGGCGAAGCGGGGTGGTGATGCGCCTGGTGAGCATCGCCGCGACGATGACCGCGACCGCCAGCGCGATGAGACCCGTGATCGCGAGCAGCCCCGTGACGTTTGCAATCGCCGACTGCCGGTACGTCAGCGGGTTGAGGAGGGTCACCTCGACGGCGTACGGGATCGAGGCCGACGTCACCTCGATCAGGACAGGCCGGCTGGTGATGCGCTCCTCGCTCTGCCCGGGCTGGCGCTGCGCCTGCTCCAGCGCCTCGAAGGTGCCGTTCTGCGCGGCACGGAACGTCGGGCGGGCCAGGCCGAGGACGATGCGGACGTCCGCCAGGGCGAGGGTATCGGCGACGAGCCGCTTCTGGCTGTCTCGCGCCAGCTCGACGACCACGAGCGCGTCGACGTCGCCGTCCTCGGAGACGACCGGGCGCCCGGCGCGGACGGAGCTGGTGCCCTCTGCGATCAGGATCACGTACTGGCCCACGCTGCGGGCGCGGACCACCAGGTCATCCTCCTGCTGCTGGTCGAAGTACGCACCGAGCCGGTTCACGACGAGCAGCCCCACGAGCCCGAGGGTGACGGCGACGACCGCCACGAATGCCAGCGTCAGGCGGCCCTGGAACGTCCGCGGCGCGAGGCCGTCGTTCACGCTGTCAGCGCTCGGCGAACGCGTACCCGACGCCGCGGATGGTCTGGACGAAGGCCGGGTGGGTCGGGTCGTCCTCGAGCTTGTCGCGCAGGTGGCTCACGTGGACGTTGATTGTCTTCTCATCCTGGTCCAGCGCCTCGTAGTCGCGCAGCAGGTCCAGCAGCTCGGCGCGGGTGTAGACCCGGCCCGGCTTGCTGGCGAGGTGGCGCAGGATCTCGAACTCCGTCGGGGTCAGGCTGATCCGGCGCTCGCCGCGCGAGACGCGCCGGCGATCGAGGTCGATGAGCAGGTCCTTGTGCCTGATGACGCGCCCGCCCACGGCGTCGGCGAGATCGCCGTAGGCGCGACGGAGCAGCGCCTTGACGCGGCTCAGGAGCTCGCGCAGCCCGAACGGCTTGGTCAGGTAGTCATCCGCGCCCAGCTCCAGGCCGATGACCTTGTCGACCTCTTCGTCGCGGGCGGTCAGCATCAGCACCGGCGACTTGGTCCCGGCCGCGCGCAGGCGGCGGAGGACCTCGAAGCCGTCCATCCCGGGCAGGCGCACGTCGAGCAGGATCAGGTCGGGGGCAGCCCGGGTGGCGAGCTCCAGGCCCTCCTCGCCGGATCGGGCGAGAGTCACCTCGTAGCCCTCCTGCTCGAGGGCGTACTGGAGCCCGCGCGCGACGGCGTGCTCGTCCTCGACGACCAATATCGTGGCTGCCATTCGTGGCCGATCCTACACCGGGACCCCGACCGTCAGGCGAAGGCGGCACGAGCACGGAAGGCGAGCGCACTCCGGTGTGCGTGAGCCGACGCGCGCAGTGCCAACGCCCGCCTGGCGGTCGGCGTGGTAGCCTACCGGCCCGATCGATCCTTCCCGGAGGCCCCACTTCCGCATGTCCACCGACCGCCCCCAGCTAGCCGCGACCAAGCGCACGGTCACGGGCAAGAAGGTCGCCCACCTGCGCCGCGCCGGCCGCCTGCCGGCCGTGGTGTTCGGACGCGGCCTCGAGTCCAGCAGCGTTTCGGTCGACACTCACGACTTCGAGCAGCTTCGCCGCCGCGCCGGCGCCAACATGCTGATCGACCTGTCCGTGGACGGTGGGAAGGCTGACCCCGTGCTCGTGCACGGCGTGCAGACGAGCGTCGTGACGCGCCGGCCTCTGCACGTCGACCTCTTCGTCGTGCGCATGACCGAGGAGCTCATCGTCGACGTGCCCCTCGTGTCCGAGGGCGAGTCCGAAGCGGTCGAGAACGGCGGCGGCACATTGATGCACGTGATGGAGAACGTCCGCGTCCGTGCCCTGCCCGACCACCTGCCCCAGTCCATCCGCTACTCGATCGCGTCGCTGGCCACGTTCGATGACTTCATCCGCGTCAGCGACCTCGATATCCCGTCGGACGCGACGCTGCTCAACGATCCGAGCGAGGTCGTGGCCAAGGTGCTGCCGCCGCGCGTCGAGGAGGAGCCGGTCGTGGCCGAGGTTGTCGAGGGCGAGGAGGGCGAGGAGGGCGCCGAGGGCGAGGAGGGCGCCGAGGGCGCTGCCGACTCGGGCGACTCCGGTGGCGGCGATTCGGGCCGCGAGGGCGACGAGGGCTGACCCGGCCGGCGCCGAGACCCGGCGTCGCGATCAGCCGGGAGCGCGCCCGGTCACGTAGATCACCGGCATGCGCAGCGTCAGCTGCTCCGGCGTCAGCCGGTCGAGCCGGCGCCGGATCCTGCGCTCGATGTCGAGGCGTTCGTTCGGATCGAGGTCCGCGAACAGCGATTCCTCGTCGAACTGCGTGAAGAACGCGAGGTAGCCCGCGGCGTCCCACTGGTGCGCGAGCTCGGCGATGTGTGCCCTGACGTCGCGGAATCCGGCGCGGCGCATCCCCGCCGCCGCGGCCTCGGCCGAGGCGATGTCCCCCGGCCTGCCACCGCCCTCGGGCGGATCGAAGCCAGCCTGGTCCAGCTCATCATTGGCGATCCTGTCCGGCTCATACGGCACGTCGCTGTGCTGCCAGGCGGCCCACGCGAAGGTCCCGCCGGGACGAAGGATCCGGAGCACCTCGCGCAGGGCAGCCGCGCGACTCTGGACCAGCTGGAGTACGAACGAAGAGACGGCGTGCTCGACTGTCGCATCGTCGAAGGGCAGGCGGTCGGCGGGCGCGACCTCGGTCGCGAATCGGTCGGCGACGGTCGGCGCGAGGCGCTCGGCGGCCTCCTTTCGAGCGAGGGCGAGCATGCCGCCGGACGGGTCGATACCGGTCACGCGGATCGCCGGCCAGCGCTCCAGCGCCGCGATGGCGAGGGTGCCCGTCCCCGTGCCGATGTCGACAAGCCGCGTGGCCTGGGCCTCGGGGAGGGTCGCCTCGATCGCCGGGGCAACGAGGTCCAGGACGAGCTCAGCGCCGGGGCGGATGACCGGTCCCCAGTGGCGGGAATACCCCTCCGCGATCTCGTCGTAGTGGCTGTCGGGACTCCCGGGGTCGGTCTCTTCGGCGACGCTCACACGGGCATCGTAGTCGGGGAGCGCCCGACCGGGCATGTGGCCCGCCTACCATGCCGGGGGTGCCTCTCGACGTCCTATCCGGGACGATCCTCAACGCCGCCGCGGTCGCCGTCGGAGCCACCGTCGGGCTCGTCGCCGCAACCCCTGTCTCCGCGCGGCTCCAGGAGAGCCTGACCACAGGACTAGGCCTGTTCACGCTCGTGCTCGCGGTGTCGATGGGCTTCCAGGTCTTCACCGAGCCGGCCGCCCGGACCGGGGACGCGCTGGCCGTCCTCGGCGGCATCCTCCTCGGCGTCACCGTCGGCGAGTGGCTCCGGCTGCACGATCGGCTGGAAGCCGTGGGCGCCTGGTTCCAGCGCCGCCTCGCTCGCGACGATCGGCCGTCGCGCGTGTCCGAGGCGTTCGTCACGACGAGCATCGTGTTTTGCGTCGGGCCGCTGACCATCCTCGGCAGCCTCGACAACGGCCTGCGCGGCGACATCACCCTCCTGGCACAACGAAGTCCCTCCTCGACGGCGTCGCGAGCGTGGCGTTCGCGGCCGCGCTGGGTGCGGGGGTCTATCTCTCGATCATCACGATCCTCGTGGTCCAGGGCGGGATCGCGCGGGCGCTTTCCTGCTGGCCGGGTTCTTCGACCCGGTCACACTCCTTGTGCTCACCTCGATCGCCGGGATCACGCTCCTGGGAGTGGGGCTTCGACTGCTCGAGCTGAAGCAGGTCCGCCTCGCGAACTTCCTGCCCGCGCTGGTGCTGGGGCCGTTGCTCATCCGGCTCTTCGGCGCGGTGCGCGCGGCGTTCCCATAGCGGCAGGGGTACCGTGAGACCGTGAAGCTGCCGTTCGACCCGCCGCTGGAGCCGATGCTCGCCAAGCCAGCGAAGGCCCTGCCGGAGGGCGATGGCTGGCTGTTCGAGCCGAAATGGGATGGCTTCCGGGCGATCGTGTTCCGCGACGGCGACGAGGTGCTGATCCAATCGCGGGACCAGAAGCCCCTCGACCGGTACTTTCCGGAGCTCGCCGGACCCCTCAGGGCCTCGCTGCCGGAGCGTTGCGTGGTCGATGGCGAGGTGGTGATCGCCGCCGACGGCGGACTCCGATTCGAGGCGCTGCTCCTCCGGATCCACCCTGCCGCCTCCCGCGTGAAGATGCTCGCCGAGCAGTCACCCGCCTCGTTCGTCGCCTGGGACCTGCTCGCCCTCGACGACGAGGACTTGCGCTCCGCGCAGCAGGGGGAGCGGCGCGCGCGCCTCGAGGCCGCGCTCGGGACACGCGCGACGCCCCCGGTCCACCTCACGCCCGCCACGACGGATCGCGCGCTGGCCGTGGACTGGTTCGACCGCTTCGAGGGCGCCGGCCTCGACGGCGTGATCGCGAAGCGGCTCGACGGCACCTACCAGCCCGGCAAGCGGGCGATGGTAAAGGTCAAGCACCAGCGCACCGCCGACTGCGCCGTCGCCGGGTTCCGGTGGCACAAGAACGGGCCCGGCACGCACGTCGGATCGCTGCTGCTCGGCCTGTTCGATGAGGCGGGGACCCTGCACAGCGTCGGCGTAACGTCCTCGTTCACCTGGGAGAGGCGAGAGGCGCTGGTGAAGGAGCTGGAACCGCTGCGGAAGAATGCCCTCGAAGGCCACCCCTGGGCCGAGTGGGCGGAGTGGGCGGAGGCCGCCGAGGCGTCCGGCCAGCGCCTCCCCGGCGCGGCCTCGCGCTGGAACCGGGGCAAGGACCTGTCGTGGGAGCCGCTCCGCCTCGAGCGTGTCGCCGAGGTCGCCTATGACCACCTCCAGGGCGACCGGTTCCGCCACGGCACGACATTCCTTCGATGGCGCCCCGACAGGCAGCCCGCGGATTGCCGCTACGACCAGCTCGAGGAGACTGCCGCGTACGAGTTGGGGCTGATCTTCGGGGGGTGACTTCGGTAGGCTGTGCGTTGCCCACGCCACGTCACGCTGCGAATCGACCAGGGAGGGTCATCACATGACTGACGAGCGACAGCCCGAGGGCGCGCCCGAACCGCCCCCGCCGTCGAGCACGGAGCCGCCCCCGCCGCCGAGCACGGAGCCGCCCCCGCCGCTGGCCCCGTACGTTGCCGAGTCCGCGCCGCCGGTCGCGCCGCCCGAGGCACAACCAGCGGTCACGTGGCAGGCGCCGCCGCCGGTCGTCGCCGTCCCGGGACGCCGGACGGGCCTCGCCGCCGCCGCCGGAATCATCCTGCTCCTCCTCGGGATCCTCGGCGGCCTGCTCGGGCTGTTCGTGGCCGTCGTGGGCGGGAGCCTTTCCGCGAGCCTCGGCGACATGGTCGAGATCCCCGGCCTCAGCGACCCGAGCGGGGTCGTCGGGGGCATGGTCGCCTTCTTCGGGGTCATCGTCGTCGTATACAGCCTGGTCTATCTCTTCGCCGGGATCGGCATCCTGAAGTCCCGGAACTGGGGCCGGATCATGGGCCTGATCGTCGGCATCATCAGCGGCCTGATCTGGCTGGGCGGTCTTGGGCAGACCCAGCAGGCCAACATCCCGTTCACGATCATCATGCTCGGAATCCACGCCTACGTGGTCGTCGTCCTGATCATGTTCTGGCGGACGAAGACGGCCTAGCCCCGAAGACCTACTCGACCGGCGGTTTCGTCGCGCGCCTTCGTGGCGCGCGCTCGAGCTGGCCGGCTCGATCCGGGAAGGCGTACTCGGCCCAGGGGTCGTAGTCGACCTCGAGGGGTTCCTGCTCGGGCCGGTCCGCCTCCGGCACGTGGGTGAGATTCACGCGGACCCGATACCACAGCGAGGAACGGCCGCGCATGCCGTCGACGAGCACGTCGGCTTCCTCGAGCGCCGCCGCGGGGCCCGGGTGCCGGGCCTTCCAGCGGTCCAGGCCGTCGAGCGCCTCGGCCTTGGTCCTGGCGCGTGCGATCTCGATCACCGGGACGTTCGAGCGGCGGCGCCCCGTCGGCGTGGGCTTCGATGGGATCGGCGTGCCCGCCGCCTGGGCCGCGGCGCGCCGCTCCGCCTCGGCGAGGAACCGCTTCTCCATCGACGCGCGGTTCTTCTCGCGCTCCGCGTCGGCCTCCGGCGTGGAGTAGTCCGTCGTCGCCCGGCGCTGGCGGGACGGCTGGACGCGAGGCGGCTCGCCTGCCTGCTTGCGGTAGTTCGGCGGCCACGGGGCGTCGCCCAGCCCCTCGACCTCGTCGCGCAGAGAGAGCTCCAGCACGGCATCGAGGGATCCCACGGCCCCGTCGATCCCCGCCCCCGGGTCGCCGATCTCCGCGAATCGCGACGGGACCGTCGAGATCGTGAACGCGTCGGCCTCACAGGTCGGGACCTCTTCCCACGAGAGCGGCGTCGAGACGCGCGCGTCCGGCAACGGTCGCACGGAGTACGCGGAGGCCACGGTGCGGTCCTTCGCATTCTGGTTGTAGTCGAGGAACACCCCGTGGCGCTCCTCCTTCCACCACTTCGAGGTCGCGATCGACGGCGCCCGCCGCTCAACGTCGCGTGCTATCGCGAGTGCCGCCCGCCGCACCTCCGGATAGGTCCACCGCGGGGCGATCCGAACGTTGATGTGGATCCCACGCGACCCGGACGTCTTCGGCCAGCCCACCAGCCCCACCGCCTCCAGGGACTCCTTCGTGACCATCGCCACGTCGCGGATCTGCGACCAGCCCACGCCCGGCACCGGGTCGAGGTCGACGCGCAGCTCGTCGGGGTGGTCGAGGCCGTCGGCTCGAACGGGGTGCGGGTTCAGGTCGATGCAGCCGAGGTTGACAACCCAGGCGAGACCCGCCGCGTCGTCCACGACGAGCTCGTCGGCCGTGCGCCCGGAAGGGAAGGACAGCGTCACCGTGCGCAGCCACTCGGGCCGGTTTTCCGGCGCGCGCTTCTGGAAGAACGCCTCGCCGGTCGCGCCGTTGACGAATCGCTTCAGCGCCATCGGCCGGCCGCCGGCGCCGACCAGCGCACCGGGCGCAACGGCCAGGTAGTAGCGCACCAGGTCCAGCTTGGTCGCCCCGATCGCCTCGAAGAAGACCTTGCCGGGATTGGTGACCACGACATCGCGGTCGCCGATTCGGAGGACCTCCTGCTCCTTCGGCATGACCGGATGCTAGCGTGCTGTCGATTCCGACCGATCCGATTCGTCGATCCCATGACGGCGGCGATAACCGCCGCGATCGACGCGAGCTGGAGGCACCGATGCGCTACCTGGTCCTGATCTACGACGCGAACACCGCCAACCCACCGGCGGAGCCGCCGGACATGGCCGTCATCGGCCCGATCATGGCGGAGTACAACGCCTACAGCCAGATGCTCCGCGATCGGGGCGCGTACCTCGCCGGTGAGGCACTGCAGCCGGTTACCTCCGCGACCACCATCCGGGTTCGTGATGGGCAGACGCTCACGACCGACGGGCCGTTCGCCGAGACGAAGGAAGCCCTCGGCGGGTTCTACATGATCGAGGCGAAGGACCTGGACGAGGCGCTTGCGCTCGGCGGCGCCTGCCCGGGTGCCAAGTCGGGCTCGATCGAGGTGCGCCCGATCGTCGACTTCGAAGCGGGCGAGGTGCCGGTCTGATCGACGGCCCGGCGCGCGAAGCCGTCGAACGGGTCTTCCGGGAGGAATCCGGGCGGGCGGTCGCCACGCTGATTCGCGTGCTCGGCGACTTCGACCTCGCAGAGGAAGCGGTCCAGGACGCGTTCACGAAGGCCGTGGTGGTGTGGGCCGAGCGCGGCGTGCCCATGAACCCGGGCGCGTGGATCACGACCGCGGCCCGGAACGCGGCGATCGACCGGATCCGGCGGCGGCGTGTCCTGGTCGAGAAGACCGATGTGCTTCGACGTGCGGCCGAGGCAGAGGCGGCCGGCGATGGCGGGCGGGGCAGGGAGGAGGCGAGCGCGACGGACATGATCGATGACCGGCTGCGCCTGATCTTCACCTGCTGCCACCCGGCCCTCGCGCCGGAGGCGCGGGTCGCGCTCACGCTGCGCACGCTGGGCGGCCTCGGCACCCCCGAGATCGCCCGCGCCTTCCTGGTACCCGAGGCGACGCTCGCTCAGCGCCTCGTTCGCGCGAAGCGGAAGATCCGCGACGCGGGGATCCCGTATCGCGTCCCGCCACCCGAGGTGCTTCCCGAGCGGCTCGACGCAGTGCTCCGCGTCCTCTACCTCATCTTCAACGAGGGCTACAGCGCGAGCGCCGGCGACGCGCTGGTCCGCAGCGACCTCTCGGGCGAGGCGATCCGACTCGCCCGGATCCTGGCCGAGCTCATGCCCGACGAGCCGGAGAGCCTCGGGCTGCTCGCGCTGATGCTGCTCCACGACGCGCGGCGCGAGGCGCGGACGAGCCCGTCCGGCGACCTGATCCTGCTCGAGGACCAGGATCGCTCGCGCTGGAATCGAGCCCAGATCGCGGAGGGGCAGGCCGTGCTGGATCAGGCGCTCCGCGCGGGTCGGCCGGGCCCGTACCAGGTCCAGGCGGCCATCGCCGCCCTTCACGATTCGGCGGCGGAACCCGGGGACACGGACTGGGCGCAGATCGCCGCCCTGTACGGGCGCCTCGCGAATCTCGCTCCCTCGCCCGTCGTCGAGCTCAACCGCGCGGTGGCGATCGCGATGGCCGACGGACCCGGCGCCGGCCTCGCGCGCCTTGACGCCCTCGCCGCCGAAGACCGGCTCGACGGCTACCCGTACTTCCACGCGGCGCGCGCCGACCTCCTCCGTCGCCTCGATCGCCGGCCTGCCGCCGTTGACGCCTATCGCCGCGCCCTGGAGCTCACCTCGAACGAGGTGGAGCGCGCCTTCCTGGCCCATCGGATCAGCGAGCTGGAGCCGGCCCGCCCGAACTGAGCGTCCCGGCGCCCGCGCCGCGGGGATCAGCCTCGCTCGAGTCCCTTGGGCGCTTCGCGCATGAGGCCGATGTTGTTGCCGTCGGGGTCGCTGACGAAGGCGAGCCACAGGTCGTAGTCCGCGTCCCGGTGGGCGATCTCTGGCGCCTCGCGAATGGTCGCGCCGCGAGCGACGAGGGTCTCGAAGGTAGAAGTGACGTCGTGCACGCGGAAGTAGAGCGTGGCAGCGCTCGAATACCCGGGCTCGGTCGGCCGGGTCAGATAGATGCGCATCCCGCCCTCGTCAGCGAAGAAGGTGTTGCCCGGGTAGGAAACAGCAGGTGCAGGCCCAACACCCGCTCGTAGAACTCGGTGGCCCGGTCGACGTCGGTGACGGGCACCAGCACCTGCATGATCGGGCCGAGGTGGTGACGGTGGTCGGGGGCCGCCATGCGCGCGTCTCCTCGCCCGGATCAGTGTGCGAGGGCGCGCACGCCGAGCACGATCGCCGCCCCGATGCCCGCAAGCGCGACCATGGCCGGTCCCCGGCTGGGATCCCGGTGCTGCGATTCCGGCAGCAGGTGTCCCGCCCCCACGGCGAGGAAGACGCCGGCGAAAGTTGCCAGCAGCAACCCGAGCGTCGCGTCCTCGATCGTGATCAGGATGCTCAGGGCGCCGCCCACGGGTGCCGCCACGGCATCGAGCAGGACGAACGCGACGGCGAGCCGCTCACCGCGCGCCGCCTCGAGGGCGAGCGTGGCTACGTTCATCCCATCGGCGAAGTCGTGGGCCAGCACGGCGAGCAGGACGATGAGCCCGATCTCGTCCCCGGCCTGGAAGGCAAGGCCGATCGCGAGGCCATCCAGCGCGCTGTGGATGACGAGGCTGGTGGGCGGCAGCAGACCGATGAGTCCGGGCCCGGATCGCGCCGCCGATTTGGCGCCCGAACCAGCGTTGACCAAGGCGGATGGACCCTCGGCTACTCCCTCGGGCTCGTCTTCGGCGTGGTCGTGCCCGCCCGCGTGCTCGAAGCTGGACTGATGGAGGAATGCCTCCAGGAACGTGAAGCCGATGAACCCGATCACCGCGGCGACGCCGATCTCCAGCGTGCGCTCCGGCCCGGCGAGCTCGTAGGCCTCCGGGAGCAGCTCGGCGACTGCCGTGGCCACGACCATGCCGGCAGCGAGCGCCATGAGCGCATGCAACCGATGTCGGAAGCGAAGCGCGGCGAATCCACCCAGGATGGTCGAGAAGAACGGCAGGAAGACCGCTGGGTTCAAGGCAGCCCCACCAAGCCCGCACCGTTCTGGCACTCCGGACACAGTCCGAAGAGCTCCAGACGATGGGTATCGATGCGGTAGCCGGTTTCCCGCCCGATCGCCTCGGCGACCCGGTCCAGCCCGTGCTCCGATGCGCCCGTGGAGCGGCCGCACGAGGAGCACACGACGTGGTGATGGTGCGCCGGCTCGCAGGTCACGAAGGCGTGCTCGCCGGTCGGCAGGTCAAGGCGCTCGACGATCCCGAGCTCGGCCAGGACGTCGAGCGTTCGGAATACGGTGGCGCGGGTTGCCCCAAGGCGCCGCCTCCGCGACTCGTCGAGGAGCTCGTCCGCCGTGAAGTGGCCGCGTCGCGTCGCGATGGCGCCGGCAAGGGCGCGCCGCGGGGAGGTCAGCCGGTAGCCGGCTCCCTCGAGCGCGCTGACGATCGTGGGGGCATCGACCATGCCGGCATGCTAGCAGTAATCGAGACTCAGTCGCAATAAGTGGATTGGTGCCGGGACGTCGCGCTCAGCGTCAGCAGGCAGATGCCCTAGACCGCTGGATCCGCCATCGGGGACGTCGCAGACATAGTGATCGTCAGCGTCGGGCGCGACCGACCGGCTCACCAGCCGCGGCGTGATCTCCGCCGCTTCATGCTCAACGCCAGAAGGCCGGCTACCAGGGCGATCACGAGTGCGATGGCGATGGCCGTCTGCAACTCGATCCCGAGGACGGTTCCGGTCGGGGATGTCGGTGGGGAAGTGGCGGCTGGACCGGAGGTGGATGGCGATGCGCCACCGTTGGTTGGACCGGCGGATGAGCTGGGCACAGCGGTGGCCGTGGGCGGCACAGCGGTTGGGCTAGGCGCCGGGAAGGCGCAGGAGCGCGGCTTGCCGGGTGTCTTCAGCTCCGGCGCCGGGAGGGCCACGCAAGCCGGATCGAGCTGGGTGTGGTTCGCCCACAGGTACTCGCGGATCGTGAGGCCCGACTCGCGGATCTTCGCGGCCATCTCGCGACCGACGTAGCGGTAGTGCCACGGTTCGTAGCGGTAGCAGACGGCGTCCTTCTCGCCCTTCGGATAGCTCATCAGCCAGCCGTACTTCCAGGCATTCCTGGCCATCCACCCGCCCGTCCGCGTGACCTCCCAGTTGCTGGTCAGGTCCGTGTCCCCAACCGCGACGAAGTCAATCGTGAGACCGGTCTGATGCTCGGAGTGGCCGGGCCGCGCCGAGAAGGTGATCGCGCTGTCGAAGTTGGTGTATTTCGAGCCTGTCCAGCCGGCATAGCCGTTGAACAGGGCGCGCTGCTGTTTGTAGCTGCGGAACGGACTCAAGGAGACGAGCGGCGTCCCGTTCTTCTCTGCCGCCGCGGCCATTGCCTTGAGGTCCTCGATCACGACTGCGCGGATGAGGCCGCCACCGGCAACCCCGCCATCCCGGACCGAAACGAGGTCCCTCGGCCGGTACTTCGGCCCCAGGGTCAGGATCCAGTCGACGAGCGTGACTTCCCAGTCGTCGTAGCCGCGAGGCTCGGTCAGGATGTCGTCGAGGCGGCAATCGGGAAGCGGGCCGACGCCCCGGGCGGGCGACGGCGACGCAAGCGGCGCGAAGAGGCCCGAGGCGAGGATGAGCGCCGCCACGGCGACGCGAAGCAGTGCGAGAGGTCGCATCGGGCGGAGCCTAGAACGCATCCACGGACCGCGCCAGAAGCCGGTCCGACGACGCCGCCGTACCATCCACGCCGTGATCCGCCTCCCTCCGCTCGGCCGCCCCCGGGTGCGCCCCACCCTCGCCGCGCGAGCGATTGCCATCCTGGTCGTCGTCGTGCTGGTCGCCGGATGCGAATCGCAGAGCCCCAGCCCCGCGCCCACGCCCACGGATCCCGCGCCGGCCTCGCCGCCGCCGTCCGATGCGGCGCCGACCCCGACTGTGATCCCGAGCCCCACCGCGACGGCCGTCGGGCCCTTCCCCCTCGCCGTCGTCACCGGCATGACGAATCTCAAGGCGGTCGTCGCCCTCGACGAGCTCGCGACGCTCGCCTCTGCGGGCGAGCTGGTGGTCCCATGCGGCGTCGAGGTCACGGAGCCGGCCCTGTCCGCGACGGCGCCGTGCGTGGCTGCCGATGAGGTTGTTGACGCGATCGAGGCCGACCAGGAGCTCGTCGCGTTGCTCCCGCCCGGGCTCGTCGAGCCCGCCACGAAGGTCCTCCCGATCGCGGGCGATGGGCCGTTCGGCAAGTTCGGGCCGGATCTCTTCGGCGATCCGGAGGCCCGCGCGCTGCCCTATCCGGTCTCCGGCCGGGTTACCGGCGCCGAGCCGTTCGAGCCGTCCTGGGCGGCGTACGACGCCACGCAGGTCTGGAATCTCACCTCGGTCGGCAGCCTGTGCGCCGATCGCGGAGGATCCAAGCAGGCCGTCACGCTGGGCAAGGGCTGGCACTGGGTGTTCAACGGCGGCACCGCGGAATACAACGGCAAGCCGATCCTCCACCCGAACCCCCCGCCGGGCGTCTCGCGCGAGCTGATCGTCCGCCCGGTCGACACCGGCAACGCGGGCGCGACGCCGAGCATCCTCAAGCGTTCCGACGTGGCGATCGCGGATCACGAGTGCCCGATCATGCCCGACGCCGATTGGTCGCCGAATCGCGGCGCGGCGCTGGTCTTCTCCGTCCCCGAGGAGGTCCTCACCGAGTGGAAGGACACGCTCGGCATTGACGCGGTCTATCTCGCCGCCAACCACATGAGCGACCGTGGCGTCGCGGGGATCCGCTCCACGCTCCGGCTCCTCGAGAAGCACGGGATCGCGCACACCGGCCTGGGCATGAACCTGGACGAGGCGATCGAGCCGACGTACCTGGAGATCGCCGGCATCAAGGTGGCTCTCGTGGCGTTCAACGACGTGGGCGGCGTGGCGCGCGCCGACGCAGACACCGCAGGCGTGCCGTGGATCACGAGGGCCAACGTGAACGAGGGTGTTGCGCGCGCCCGCGCCGGCGGCGCCGACGTCGTCCTGTGCAACCCGCAGTGGTGGGGCGGCCGCGAGTACCACGACGACCTGGTCGCCAAGCAGGTGCGCCAGCTCGGCTGGTTCGATGCCGCGGGCTGCGACCACGTCATCGGCTCGGGGACGCACGTGGCCGGCCCGCTGCTGCTCCGCCCGCGACCGGACGACGTGAGCCTCGTGCTCGCGAGCCCGGGCAACTACATGTTCGGGCAGGACTGGTGGCAGCAGACCCAGGAGGGCGTGATCCTCGACCAGACCTTCGTCGGGAAGCGGATGGTAAACGTCCGCCTCCATCCGTACGTGATGATCCTCGCCGCCCGGGCGAGCCTGACGGATCCGGAGGGCGACGGCCACTACGTCCTCGAACGCATCTGGAAGGGCGGGAGCATCGACTACCGGCCCTGACGAATTACGCGCCGGATCCCGACGCCACGCCATAGGGCGGCGCTCGCCGATGACCCGCGCGCACGACTGGAGACAGCCGGTACGGGTTGGCTCAGGTGGGATCGGCGCTGTCCCCCCCGCGCGTCGCGCCGATAGCGCGGCGCGTGCCCTCGAATGCTCGGTCCGATTCGGGATGGAGCGCCGCCAGGTACAGGGCTCGGGCCGCGAGCAGCATCTGGAGCTCGCCGACGACCGCGGTCACGTGCTCGGTGCGGTACGTCGGATCGGTGAGCGCGAGGCCGGTGAAGTAGAGCCCGACGATCCCGCTGAGCAGCGTGCAGACGAACAGCATCTCGGCGGACAGGATTCGCGCCTCGCCCAGCAGGTCAAGCTGGATCAGGACGGTCACCGGCTCGCCGATCCATGTCGCCTGCACGGTCGCAGGCACCACGATCAGGCCGAACGTCAGCAGGAACCCGAGCACCAGCAGAGAGACGAAGGTCGACTGGAGCAGCTGGTTGATGAGCACCACGAACTCGACGTTGCGCCGCTGGAGCCATGTCAGGCGCGGGAGGACGTAGCCCTCCGGAACCTCCCGGTCCGCGAGGTCGGCGAGGGGCGTCTCGCGGGCGTCCTCGCGCACCGCCGCCCAGTCCGTCGACCCTTCGAGGCGCCGTACCTCCGGCCGGAACGTGGAGACGACGAGCACGCTCGCCACGAGGAGCAGCAGGGCGAGCACCGCGGCGAGCTCCCCGCCGTGAAGCACATGTGCCGCCTCCCACAGCTCGGCCGAGAACATGAGGAAGACAACGAGGATCAGGAGCATCGGCAGCGTCCGCGAAACGAGCGTGGCGATGTGGACGAGCTGGTCCCGCAGCAGGCCGATCGCCCAGCCCCCGATGTCCAGCAGCCCGAAACCAATGACGACGTAGATCACGCCGATCCCGAGGAGCACGTTCAGGACCGAGAACACGAAGCCCAGCGGGTCGAGCCCGAGGAGGAGCGTGGGCAGGACCGGCAGCAGGGCGAACGTGGCGGTGTCCACGAGGCTGAACCTCGTCGGGGCGCGCCGCGCCGATCGGCCCCGCAGGGTGTCGATGAAGGCGTCGGCGAAGACGACGAATGCCAGCGACCCGACGATCGCGACTACCTTCCAGGGCAGCGGCGCTTCCGGCCGGCTGAACCAGAACAGCGCCGTCCAGACGACGACCCAGGACGTGATCAGCGGCGCCGCCCGCGCATCCATGCTCTGCTCTGTCCCGTAGCCGGCGATGAACTGCGGGACGCCACGTCGGACGAACCACCGCTCGATCTCGCGGCGGCGCGCGGCTGAGAGCGGCTCCGGCGTGCGGTCGGCTGGCATCGCTAAATGATGCGACTCCGGGGACCGCTCGGGGCGCCGAAGATGACAGCCAGCGCCAGCGTTAGCCGATCAAGTCAGAGATCGCTGTCAGCGTCGGCCTGAACCGTCGTTAGCGGCAACTGGATGAAAGCCGTCGTTCCCAGATCCCGACCGCCTGACTCGATCCAGATTCGCCCGCCGTGCGCCTCCACGAGCCCACGGCTTGCGTACAGGCCCAGCCCGAGCCCTGCGATTCGTCGCTGTCGCGCGCCCCCGGCGCGGCCGTAGCGCTGGAATAGAATCTCCATCTCCTCGGGCAGGAGGCCGATGCCTTGATCGGCCACGCTGAGCACAACGGATCCCCGCTCCGCACGACAGGTGATGTTGATCGGCTGCGCCGCGTCGGAATACTTCAGTGCGTTGCTGACGAGGTTGGTCAGCACGCGGCGGATCACACCGGCATCCCAGTTTCCGACGAGGTCGCGCTGGACATTCGCACTGATGCGTGCGCGGCTTACGGGATCCAGCAGTTCCAGCACCTGATCCAGAACTACTGCGAGCTGGGTCGGTTCGGTTTCGATATCCAGGGCGCCCAGGGCCACTCGAGACGCGTCGCCGAGCGTGTCGATCACGGCCACCATTTCCTGTGAGGCGAACAGCGCGCTGTCGATGGTGGCCGTCAGCCGATCTCGGTCAGGGTCGTCGTGCCCGAGCCACCGACGGGCGAGGACCAGCGATGCCTGGATGAGCGTCATGGGCTGCCTGACGTCGTGAAGCGTCGTGGCGAGGAACTCCTCGCGGAGCGACTCGATCCGCTCGGTCAGGGACGCGAGGGCCAGCATGATTGCGCCGTCGAGTGCGTCGTTGACGACGGTGATCGTCCGGACCACGTCGGTCGTGGGCATGTCGTCCTCGAGGTGACGAGCGAGTGCACGGCCGATCTCCTGGCGCAGGATTCGGAATTCGGTCGCCACTGCGACAGGACCGAGACCCTGCTCGAAACGCATACGGGCGTGGGCCTGCGACGTCTCGGCGACGGCCGGATCGTCGAGCGGAGCCAGCATGTCGTCGCCGGTTTCGGCCGACCGTTCGAGGAGCGCCGTCACGGCGTCAAAGAGCATCGGGATGTGGTCTGCGACCGCGCGCTCCCGCCGCGCTTCGTGAAAGGGCTGGCGGCTGACCGTCTGCAGCCAGCGCTCGAGGATTGACTCGCGATCCTCGCGAAGCGCCGATGCAACGGCCTGGGGGTCTGCTCCGCGCGCTACGGCCTCCACCCGGGAGCCCACGTCGAGCGTCGGCTTGTCCATCCCCAGCGTCTCCCCGGGCAGCGCCGCGAGCGCGGCAGGCGCCGATACTACACGCGCATCCTCGGACAGCCCGCGCACAGTCGGCGACCGCCGTCGCGAAGCCGAAGGGCGGAGTTGGAGCCGACACTCGGATTTGAACCGAGGACCTGCTGTTTACGAAACAGCTGCTCTACCGCTGAGCTATGTCGGCGCTGATCAAGAATAGCTGATGCTCAGGAACATCAGCCATTCGCCCTCATGCAATCACTCGGGAGATCATGCTCAAGACCCTGGCACAGCGCTCGAACAGCTGATAACTATCGGACGGAAGGTCGGCATCGTCCAAGGAGACATGAACAGTCGTTCGATAAAGAGCGCCTGCCAGCACGGTAGAGTTGTCGGACCTGAGCGGACGATGGCAATCGGTATGGCGCGGCCGACTCCGGTCGGGCCCGCCTCCAAGCGCTTGGTTGCCATGCAGGCGACCTCCGTCCGGGCCGACCGCCTTTATCGGACTCCCCCTGCGGCTTCGGCACCGTGTGATGTCGTCGCTGACCGTCGTTGCCGGGGCGCACCGCGCGCAGCTAGATGAGTTCTTGCCGTGGAACACCGGCTGAGATAGCATCCAGCCCTCGGGGACGCTGTGACCTGCGGTTCGTACCCCGGCCGCCTGAACCGCGGCGAGCCAACTGGCGAGACCGACCCCGTCGCGCGATCGGGCAGGCGACTGCCTGGAACGGAGGTCGAGATGGGTCTTATCGGTCGGATGCCGCAGCGTCGGCGCTCGACGCGGATCATCACCATCGCAATCGCCGTGGCGCTGCTCCTCGTCATGGCGGGCGGAAGCGCCTGGGCGCTCAGTATCAGCAAGAGCAAGCATGTCAGTGTCACGGCCACCTACACGGTGACCCTCACGCCGACGGCGGATCTAGCCGACCGGGGTGAGGTGAGCTTCGAGGTGGGCCAGGCGACGGTGACGTCCTGGTGCGAAGCGTATTTCGACCCGAGCAACCCGAGTCAAATCAACGTTGTTCAGGTCGATGGGATCACGAACAGCGGGCCCGGCCCGATAGGGGTCGTGACACCTGATGGCATCACCTCGGTCCCTGAGGGAGAATCGACGGGAGGCGGGGGCGAGGTCGTCAATGCAGGAAACGGCTGGGGGCCCGCCGGCGGGATCTTCGTGCTTGGGATCTTGAAGGAGCGAGGCAGCTCGGCCGGTGGCACCTTGGCCTGGTCGGCTCGGGTCAACCTTGAGGACGGGACTGCCATCTGCGTATTCAGCCACGACATGGAGGGGTGACGATCGCGCGACTCGTGATCGGCTAGAGAGCGCCCACGAGCGTAGCGATCCACATTGCGAGGGCCTGTTCGGCGCCGCCCAGCACCGGTGGAGCCGCGTTGAACGACGCTGAGGTCGGTCAATGGCGGTGCCCGTCCTCTTGAATCGCTGACCGATGCCCGGATCGTAGTAGCTCCATCGGTGATGCGGTCGATTCCGCAGGTGAGCCACGCTGGATCGACGGTCGCGGTCCCCGACTCGTCGAAGCCGCGGTCGTACTAAGTCGGAAGCGCTGCGTCCGGTCGAACCGAAGTCCGGGCGGTCCGTGTCAGCAGCAGGCTGACCGCCACGACCCAGACGGGGAAGCCGAGCAGAACCCCCGCCCAGCCGATCGGCGGGATCAGGAGAACGACGGCCAGAACAAGGCTCACCCAAGCGAGCACGCGCGGCAGAATGGCCGTCCGCAGCGCGACCAGGCCGGTGGCCGCCACGAGGACGGTGGCGAAGAGCTCGACGCCGATGTAGAAGACGCCCGGCAGGTGACGCAGCGCGTCGGCCGAGGTCGCGGTCATGGTGCCCGCCGCGAGCGCTAGGGTCACGCCACCTGAGGGCAACAGGAGGGCGCAGACCGCCATCGCGAGACCGCCGCCGAAGGCAATCGACGCGACGCTGCCGACGCCTCCCTCTGCGGAACGCAGTGAGGTAACCAGGCTCCCCAGGAACCACAAGAAGACGAGCGTGCCCAGCATGAAGACGTAGCTGCCGGCGATCACAGGGCCGCCGTTGCTCTGGTAATGGGCGAGCACCTCCTCCGGCGAAGCGTCCTGGGCGACCATGCCCGAGCTCACCATGACCAAAAATCCGACGACCCACATGACGACCGCGAGCACACCCGTCCATGGTGCGTACCGCTCCCAACGCTGGGTTGTCATGATCGGGAACTCCTCTCCTCGATGCCGCGTGTGGTCTAACCCGAAAGGCTCGGCCACGCCACAAGCGCGGATCCGTTCGAATGGTACGCGGCGGTCCAAGCGCGTCGCCCAACGCGACTCCAACGATTCGCCAGCGACGGACCGATGGTTACCATCCAGTCCGGGTGGAACCACGGGTCACGGGCGGGTAGACCGGCGTCTCCATCGAGCGATCGATCTGCAACCAAGCCTAAACAGCCAGCATGGCCACGGGGCAAGCGTCGAGGATGGAGATGTGGCCGTCGGCGGGCCGCAACCAAAGCTCTGACCGTCGACGTTGCGCAGCAACCACTCGGCATGCGCAGGCGGGACGACTCGATCCTGACCCCCCTGTACGAGCAGGACGGGCGTGGTGATCTGCGTCAGGGCGAAGCCCCATGGGGAGACGAAGGCGACGTCGTCATCGATCAACCCGTCGGGTCCGGCGTCGTTGGCCCGGCCCGCATCAGCTCCCAAGGATGACCAGACGCCCGGCAGTGCTGCCCAGTCAGCCGGCGTGAAGCTGTCGGTATCGAACTCGTCGGTCGCTGCGTACCGTTCGCGTGCTTCGCGACCGGCGATGGCCGCCCGCAGTCCTCCCTCGGAGACATGCCGTCGAACCAATCGAAGTCCTCGGTCAAGGGAGCTATGCCTGCCAGGCAGAGCACGCCTGTCACCCGATCCGGGAGAAGCGCGGCACATGCGAGGGCGTGCGTAAAACATTGACGTGACGACCAAGATGTCACCGCGTCGGGCGATGCATCTTCGCGTCGATGACATCCCTATAATCTCGTGGTGCGACGAACGCCCGCAATGCGTGTCTACATCGCCGCGTCCGCTTTTCTTCTCGGCCTGCTCGCCTACCTCGGGCTTTCCGTGCTTGGGGTCGTGCCGCAGTTGGCTGAGCGCGAGGGCAACGCCCCTCTTCAGATTGTGCTGGTCTTCATTTCGATCTTCGGCCTCCTCCACGCCGCGGTCATCGTGGCCGCCGCATTCTGGCGCGATGCGCCTCGGCGGAGGTGGTTCTGGCTCGTAGGCGCTCTTCCGCCGCTCATCTTCTTCGGCGAGGACCTGCCCAAGATCCCTGGCTTGATTGCGCAGCCAAGCGGGGCCGTTTTCTTCGTTTTGCTCATGCTCGTGGGTCTCAGCACATTGATCGTCGCCGCGGTTGCCTCGTATCGCGACGCGCGCCAGACTCATGGCTGAAAC
>DATKBR010000067.1:0-3747 GCA_035513775.1 Candidatus Limnocylindria bacterium | reverse complement strand
GCCCGCCGACGCAGGTCGACCTCGTGGTCCGGGCGAGCAGAGGCGATCGCGACGCCTTCGCGACGCTCGCCCAGGCGACCGTCGATCCCTGCTTTGGGCTGACGGAGGGTCCTGCTAGCCTCCCTCGATGCCCCGCCCGGTTGTGATCGGAATCGCGCTCACCGTCGTGTCCGCGTTCGCGTTCGGATCTGGCGCGCTGTTCGCCAAACCGGTCTACGCGGAGGGCGTCGGCTGGCACCCGCTGATGGCCTGGCGGTTCCTCGTCGGGGCCGCGCTCGCGTGGGCGTGGCTCTCGCTGAATGCCCGATCGCGCGCCGGCCTGCTGCGCATGCGCCGCCGCGACCTGGCCGTCGCCGCCGCCCTCGGCGTGCTGTACACGGGCAACTCGGCGACGTACTTCGCGGGCCTCGAGACAGTCTCGGCTTCGCTCGGGGCCCTCATTGTCTACATCTATCCGGCGGTCGTCGCCGTCATCTCGCTGCAAGTCGGGCACCCGCTCCGGGGCCGCCGCGCGTGGGGCGCGCTCGCACTGGCGCTCGCGGGCGTGGCGCTCGCCGTCGGCAACATCGACCGTGAGACTGCGCCGCCGGTCGAAGGGCTCGTGCTGATGGTGGCGTCGCCGCTGATCTATTCGGTGTGGATCGTCCTGTCGGCGCGGCTCTCCGGCGAGGGCCGCGGCGGAGCCGGCGCCGTTGCGGGCGCGGGTGCCGGCGTCGACCCCATGGCCGCCGGCGCCGTGATGCTCACCGCCACCGCGATCACGTACTGGGTCAGCGCCCTGGTCCTCGGGCAACCGGTGATGCCGGGGCAGATTCCGCAGGGCGCGTGGTTCGGCCTGATCGGCATCGGCATCGTGTCGACGTTCATCGCCGTTCTCGCGTTCTATGCCGGAGCACATCGGATCGGAGCGGCGCGCGCATCCATCGTGAGCACGGTCGAACCGATCTGGACGATCGTCCTGGCAAGCCTCCTGTTTGCCGAGACGCTCGGTCCGCTCCAGCTCGTCGGCGGGGCCATGATCCTGCTCGGCGTCGTGATCGCCCAGACCAGCGGCGGCGCCGGCGAGAGTGCGGGGACCCTGCGGATCGCCGACGAGTAGCCGCGAAGCGTGTCGGGAGCGTTCTTTCGTATGCTCCGGCGGCGACACGCGAGGAGGTCAGATGCAACGAACGACCACCTCACCCGACGAATACCTCGCGTCACTGCCGGATGAATTCCGCGAGGACATGACCTCGCTCGATGCCGCCATCGCACCCGTCTTCGCGGGCCAGGAGCGCGTCCTCTGGGAAGGCACCTTCTGGGGCGGGAGCCAGCAGCGGATCATCGGCTACGGCGATCTGCGGCAGAAGGACAGCAAGGGCGACGAGGTCGAGTGGTTCGTCGTGGGCCTCGCCGCGCAGAAGAACTACCTGTCGCTCTACGTCAGCGTGGTCGACGACGGGCAGTACATCGTCCGGCGGTACTGCGACCGGCTGGGCAAGGTCAAGTGCAGCAGCGCGAACGTGACGTTCAAGCGCCTGTCCGACCTGGACCTCCCGGTCGTGTTCGAGATGGTGGCGCGCGCCCACGACCTCTGGCTCGCGAAGGGCAACGTTTAGACAGGTCCCGCCCGGCACCTGGCTCTCCCAGTCGAGCCACGCCCCCGGGCCTCGCGCCTGCGGGTTCGGAGCCGTTTTTGAACGTTCGGCGGAGGCCGCCACTCTATACGCTCGGACGGCGCACCCGATGCGCGCCACCGAGAGGGCGGAGATGGACCGCGATCTCGTCGAGCAGGCTCAGCGCGGCGACCGGGAGGCGTTCGCCATCCTGGCGCGCACGCGCGGGGACACGCTCTTTGGGATCGCCCGGCGAATCCTCCGCGACGTTGACCTGGCTGAGGATGCGGTGCAGCAGACGCTGGTGATCGCCTGGCGTGAGCTGCCCCGCCTCCGCGATCCGGACAGGTTCGACGCCTGGCTCCAGCGGGCGCTCGTCCACGCCTGCTACGCGGAGGCGCGCCGCAGGCGCGCCTGGACCTCATCCATCCGGGTGCTACCGGTCGACGGACCGGCGGCAGCGGATGACCTCGCCTCGCTCGCGGATCGCGACGAGGTCGAGCGAGGTTTCCGGCGGCTGCCGCCCGACCAGCGGGCGATCCTCGTGCTCCATCACTACCTTGGGCTGGGCTTGAAAGAGATTGGCGAGGTGCTCGACATCCCCGCCGGAACAGCCCGCTCGAGGCTCCACTACGCCCACCGAGCGATGCGCGCCCTGCTCGAAGCAGACGCACGGCCCACAGCCGTTGCGGGAGGAAAGTCGTCATGACCGGACGAAGCAGTACCGAGCGGATCCTGGACGCCTACCTGGCGCCTGAGGCCGACCGGCTTCCCGACCGCGTCATCGAGGCCGCCCTCGCCGACGTCGCCCGGACCCCACAGCGGCGCGCCCTGGGCGTGCCGTGGAGGTTCACTTCGATGACCAACTTGATGCGAGCTGCCGCCGCGGTCGCGATCGTCGCGATCGTCGGCGTCGGCGTGCTTGCCCTCAACCCCGGCATCTTCGGCCCCGGAGCGCCGACGCCGGGCCCAACTGCGACAGCAGCCGCGTCGCCCATCGCAGCGCCGACGCCGAGTCCTGCCCCCTCGGAGGTCGCGCCCGGGATCACGGCCTGGACGAGCTACACCTCAGGGGTCTACGGGTTCACCATCGGCTATCCCGACGACTGGACCCTCGCGTGGGCCGCCACGCGCGAGTGGCAGGCGGGCGACACCGTTCTCAACGCTGAGGAAGCGCAGTACGCCGATACGTTCGCCGCCCCCGAGGCGGACACGATTGGCCTGTTCGTGTGGGAGATGCCAGCCGGGGAAGGTGCGGACGTCGAATCGGTGGAAGGCCTGAAGGCCTGGGCCAAGGCGTTCTGCAACGACGTCGGTGAGTCGTCGTGCGAGGAATTCACGCAACGGGCCGAGGTGATGTGCCTCAATGCGGGAGGCGACTCCTGCAGGGCTGCGATCTTCGTGCCCACGGCCGAACAGCAGTACGCGTTCTTCATCGATTGGGAGAGCGCGATGGTAACCAGCGCCCCGGATCGCGTCAGAGTCGTCGCCGTCGGCCGCGAGGACAGCTTCCCGGCTGCCGCCCGCTACGGCGGTTCCGAGGCCCTCCTCAAGTCGATCCTCACGACCATGGACGTCTGGACACCGGCGCCGGGTCAGGCGCCGTCGGCCTGACCTCCCGACGTGGCAGGACGCCTCCGAGCCTCGCTCCGCGAGCTCGGAGGCGATCACGCGTCCGACGCCCGGCTCACGAAGATTGAACGAATCGGCCCGCGAGACCTCCCATCAAGGTGTACACCGACGAAGGAGTGCCACCGTCATGCGATTCCCTGTCGCGCGGCTCGGATTGCTGCTCATTGCGCTGGTTGCCAGTGGCTGCTCGAGCGCCGCCTCGAGTCCGCCGACGGCGACGCGGCCGGCGGAGTCCGGGCCGACGGAGTCCGACAGCGGACCGACCGTGACGCCGGGAACGCCGGCCGAGCCCGCCCGGCGAACGCTCCTCGTCGACACCGATGTCGCGGCTGACGACCTCGTCGCCCTTGCATTCCTTGTCGCCTCGCCGCACGTCGAGCTTGCCGCGATCACGGTCTCCGGAACGGGCGAGGCCCATTGCCCCGCCGGCGTCAATGTCGTCCTTCGCCTGCTCGACGCGCTCGACGCGCCGGAAATCCCGGTCGCATGTGGGCGGGAAACCCCCCTCGCCGGTACGCAT